>RXJV01000159.1 GCA_003963075.1 Burkholderiales bacterium | reverse complement strand
CATCGGATCCGAACTCGGGTCTTGAGGAAAACAACGAAGGCAAGTATCGAAAACGCCTCAAACCAAACCGCTTGATTAACCGGGAAGTCCCTGTAGGGGGTTAGGGTTTACGTTCTTTCTGGATCTGCTCGCGCGGCGCAACGTATCGGGATTACGCTGCAACCGTGTGAGGAGGCCTAAATGATCCGCATCGCTTTTCTCCTGGCTTTGGTGAGCTGCCTGAGCGGCTGTGTGACCATGGTCACTGCCGAAAACGCTGACTCGCTAACAGTGGATCAACTTTGTCGCAGCTACCACGCTGTTTACCTTGTCCCAACAGACTCGGCACGGCAAGCAGAACGCGAACTCACGAAGCGTGGATACCTCGCCCAATGCATACAGCAGAACGCCAACATGCAGGCGGCGGCCTTAGCGATTGCTGCACAACCGCGCCCACAGGCTCAATTCACTCCGATCCAACTTCAGCCAGTTCAGGCCGTGCAACCAGTGGTCCCGCTTCAACCGAGCACGACCGGCGGCTTTTTAGCCTTCCATACAGGCCGATCTAAGGTCGGCACCTCAGTCTCCGGGCAACTAGCCATCGACTGCGAGTACAACCTGAACGGCAGAACCTTTGTTAAGACCATTGCGGGTGCTGTCTGCCCGTCAACCATCAACGTCTACTGACGAGTCTGGGGCCAGTCCTACACCCCAGCGCGGCCAGTCGCCCCGTTCCGCGATCTGGGCCTACTGGTACACGAAGTGGTACACAAGCCCAAAAACAGGAACAGGGACTAGACCGCCAAAGCGATCTAAGTCCCTGTTTTTAAATGGTGCCGGCTATCGGATTCGAACTGATGACCTACCGCTTACAAGGCGGTTGCTCTACCAACTGAGCTAAGCCGGCGAATGTTTGCGCACCATTCTAGGCGCTCGCAGCCTGCTCGCCGGTCACTTCACACGTTTGAGTGAGGGGCGGGCACCGCCACCGGGCGAGTCATGCGGTGGGCCGTCGTCCGGCTCGCCGTCCTGGGCTTCGGACGCGAGGCGCAGCCCGCGCCTCGGTTCGGCTGGCGCGGCCGTGGCCGGCGCTGCACCTTCTGCGACGGGCTCGGGTGCCGGGAAGGCCATGCCTTGACCGTTTTCACGGGCGTAGATCGCGACGACATGGTCCACCGGCACGACGATCTCGCGCGCCACGCCACCGAAGCGTGCTTTGAACTGGATGAACTCGTTGCCAAGGTCCAGCCCGCTGGTCGCGTCGAAACCGACGTTGAGCACGATCTCGTTGTTCGACACGTACTCCAGCGGCACCTGAACCGAACGGTCGACGTGGACCGCGATGTAAGGCGTGAAGCCGTTGTCGGTGCACCAGTCGTGAAGCGCACGGATCAGGTAGGGACGTGTGGACGTTCCGCCGCCCACACCGCCGGAAGCCGGGGTCTGGTCCATCAGCGGCGCATCACCTTTTCGGACGGCGTCAGCGCCTCGATATAGGCCGGGCGGCTGAAGATGCGCTCGGCATACTTCAGCAGCGGCAGCGCGTTCTTGGACATGTCGATGCCGTAGTAGTCCAGGCGCCACAGCAGCGGGGCGATGGCCACGTCGAGCATCGAGAAGTCGTCGCCCAGCATGTACTTGTTCTTCAGGAAGATCGGCGCCAGCTGGGTCAGGCGGTCGCGGATCTGCGCCCGGGCTTTTTCGAGCTGCTTGTCGGTCGCCTTGGTCGTGGCACCGCGACCTTCGAGCACATTCACATGGGCGAACAGTTCCTTCTCAAAGTTCAGCAGGAACAGCCGCACACGGGCACGGGCGACCGGGTCGCCGGGCATCAGCTGCGGATGCGGGAAGCGCTCGTCGATGTACTCGTTGATGATGTGCGATTCGTACAGGATGAGGTCGCGCTCAACGAGGATGGGCACCTCGTTGTAGGGGTTCATCAAAGCGATGTCTTCAGGCTTCGCGAACAGGTCAACGTCGCGGATCTCGAAGTCCATGCCTTTCTCGAACAGCACGAAACGGCAGCGGTGCGAGTAGGGGTCGGTGGTTCCAGAGTAGAGGACCATCATGGCTTGGGCTCCCGAGGGGTCAGTCAATCAAAAGCGCGCGGCGGGTGGCCGCGCCGAAAAAGCAAACGCAGTGGGTGGCCGAGGCGCGCCCCACTGCGTGGTTCGGCGCCGCTTGGCGGCGGCACCGGGACGGAAGCTGCTTACTTCACGTCCTTCCAGTACGAGGCGTTCAAGCGCCACGCAAACACGGTCAGGAAACCGAGGAAGATCAGCACGATCACGCCAAGCTGGAAGCGTTGTGCCTGGGCCGGCTCACCCATCCACTGCAGGTAGGCGACGAGGTCGGCAATCGCCTCGTCGTACTGACGCTCGGTCAGCTTGCCGGGCGTCAGTTGCTCGTACTTACCGGTGAAAACATGCTCGGTCTTGCTGTGGTCGTGCGGGTCGGCGAACTGCTCAAACTTGGCCACACGCTGGCCTTGCAACTCCCACATCACATGCGGCATGGCGACGCCTGGGAAGGCCAGGTTGTTCCAGCCCGTCGGCCGCGTGTCATCGCGGTAGAAGCTGCGCATATAGGTGTAGAGATAGTCCGCGCCCGAACCCTTGGCACCGTCGGCACGCGAGCGCGCGATGACGGACAGATCCGGAGGGTTGGCGCCGAACCAGGCCTTGGCGTCCTTGGGGTCGAGGCTGACCTTCATGGTCTCGCCGACCTTTTCGGCGGCGAACAGCAGGTTGTTCTTGATCTCGGCTTCGGTCAGGCCCAGGTCGCGCATGCGGTTGTAGCGCATGTAGGCAGCCGAGTGGCAGTTCAGGCAGTAATTGACGAACAGTTTGGCGCCGCTCTGCAGCGCGGCCATGTCCGACATCTTCTCCTTGGGGAACTTGCTCCACTCAATGCCGCCGCTCGAGGCTTGCGCGGCACCAACCAGGCCCAGCGAGACCAGCAGGAGGGCAATCAGCTTTTTCATGGGTGTTCTTGCTCCGCGGGCTCAGTGGGCGTGAAAGGTCACACGTTCGGGCGGCTGCTTGGGCGTTCCGAGGCGGCTCCACCAAGGCATCAGCAGGAAGAATCCGAAATAGAACAGCGTGCCGACCTGGGAAACGATCGTGCCGCCAGCGCTCGGCGGCTGCACCCCCAGATAGCCCAGGATCAGGAAGAACACGACGAACACGACGTAGACGTACAGGTGCCAGTCCGGCCGATAGCGGATCGACTTGACCGGGCTGTCGTCCAGCCACGGCAGGAAAGCCATGATCAGCACCGAGCCGCCCATGACGACCACGCCCCAGAACTTGGCGTCCAGCCCATGCATGACCGCGGGGATCTTGACGTGGAGCCATCCAAGCACGACGCCGTGGACGTCGAAGAGGAAGAAGAGCACGGCCATCAGGCCCCAGAACCCGACCTTGACCACCGACGGCAGGCTGGTGGAGCGGCGCACGGTCACCAGGCCGACGAGGCCCAGGAAGGCCCACAGGAAGGGCATGAAATCCGACGTCGTCGCCCGCAGCATCGAGTAGAACGGCGTGAAGTACCAGACCGGCGCGATATGCGGCGGCGTCTTCAGCGGGTCGGCCGGGATGAAGTTGTTGTATTCGAGGAAGTAGCCGCCGAACTCCGGTGCGAAGAAGATGATCGATGTGAAGACCATCAGGAACAGGCAGGCCGCGTAGATGTCGTGCACCGTGTAGTACGGGTGGAAGGGCACACCATCCAGCGGAATACCGGTCTTGGGATCCTTGTGCTTCTTGATCTCCACACCATCGGGGTTGTTCGAACCCACATCGTGCAAGGCCAGCAGGTGCGCAACCACCAGGCCCAACAGCACCAGGGGCACGGCGATGACGTGGAAGCTGAAGAAGCGGTTCAGCGTCGCGTCGCCAACGACGAAGTCGCCGCGGATCAGCGTCGACAGTTCTTCGCCGACGAGCGGGATGGCCGCGAACAGATTGATGATGACCTGGGCGCCCCAGTAGGACATCTGGCCCCAGGGCAGCAAATAGCCCATGAAGGCCTCGGCCATCAGGCACAGGAAGATCGCGCAGCCGAAGATCCAGACCAGCTCGCGCGGCTTGCGGTAGCTGCCGTAGATCAGCCCGCGGAACATGTGCAGGTAGACGACGATGAAGAAGGCCGAGGCGCCGGTGCTGTGCATGTAGCGGATCAGCCAGCCCCAGGGCACGTCTCGCATGATGTACTCGACCGAGGCAAACGCGAGGTTGGCATCGGGCTTGTAATGCATCACCAGGAAGATTCCGGTGACGATCTGAATCACCAGCACCAGCAGGGCCAGGGAACCGAAGATGTACCACCAGTTGAAGTTCTTCGGCGCGTAGTACTCCGCCATGTGGACCTTGTAGGCGTCGAACGCGGTCGGAAACCGGTTCTCCAGCCATGTCAGGGTCTTCACGCCAGCCGAGGCGCCTGCGGGAGCTTCCTTGAATTCAGCCATGTCTCGTCGTCCCGTTTTCGTTCTCGTTAGGCCTTCTTGTACTCGCCGATCAGCAGACGCGTGTCCGAGAGATACATGTGCGGCGGCACTTCAAGGTTGTCGGGCGCCGGCTTGTTCTTGAAGACCCGGCCGGCCATGTCGAAGGTCGAGCCGTGGCAGGGGCAAAGGAAGCCGCCGTTCCAATCGTCGGGCAGCGAGGGCTGCGCGCCCGCGGTGAACTTATCGCTCGGCGAGCAGCCGAGGTGGGAGCAGATGCCAACGACCACCAGATACTCCGGCTTGATCGAGCGGGTCTTGGGATCGACGTAGTCTGGCAACGGGAACGCCTTGCGCTCGGAGTTGGGATCAGCCAGCTGGGGGTCGTTGTTTTTCAGTGCGGCAACCTGCTCCGGCGTGCGGCGCACGACCCAGACCGGCTTGCCGCGCCATTCAACGGTCAGCTTCTCGCCCGGCTTGATGGCGCCGATATCGACCTCGACCGGGGCGCCAGCGGCCTTGGCACGCTCACTCGGTGAGAACGTGCTGACAAAAGGCACAGCGGTCGCCACGCCGCCAACGGCGCCGGCGCAGCCCGTCGCGATCAGCCACGTGCGCTTGCCTTGGTCCACTTGCTGGTCACTCATTGGGGTCCTCTGAAGAGACTTCGAATCGGAGACTTCTGGTCTGGGGCAGCGCGGGATTCTAGCGGACGCCGATAGAGGGCCTGGCCGCTGCGGACTTGCCGGAACCCGAAGGTTTACCCGGCTTCTAGACTCCCCTGATTGACGACAATATCGCCGCCCGCTGTTTTCCAAACGATGCCACAGGAGCCTGAATGAGTTTCTTCTCCGAATTCAAGGAGTTCGCCGTCAAAGGCAATGTCGTTGACCTCGCTGTCGGCGTGATCATCGGCGGCGCATTCGGCAAGATCGTCGATTCCCTGGTGGGCGATGTCATCATGCCGGTGATCAGCAAAATCTTCGGCGGCCTGGATTTCAGCAACTACTTCATCCCGTTGGCCGGGCAGACTGCAGCCCCCCTGGCTGAAGCAAAGAAGGCCGGCGCCGTGCTCGCCTACGGCAGCTTCGTCACCGTTTCGCTGAACTTCCTCATCCTGGCCCTGGTGATCTTCCTGATGATCAAGCAGATCAACCGTGTCAAGCGCGAGCCGGCCGCCGCTCCCGCGCCGGCGGAGCCGCCCGCCACGCCGGAAGACATCCAACTGCTGCGCGAAATCCGCGATTCGCTCAAGCGCTGAGCGCTGTCCGTGCGATCAGCGCGGTAAGGATTGGTTACTGCCCTTTTTTTTGCCACGGAGTTGGCAACCTGCCGAAAACCCGGAGTTGTTGCACGCGCGATACTTTCAGCGCAGCCTGTGCCCGTCGTTGATGAACGCGCCCGAATTACGTCTGAACCCGCATCTCGAAGCCTCGCTCACCCGCATCCGCCTTGCGGCTGAGCAAGCGGCGGAGCGCTGCGCGGAGGGCCTGGGGCTGTCGGCACTGTCGGCCAGCCAGATCAAGCGCCGCGACGCGCTGCTGGCGGCGCAGTTCGTGTTCCGGCAGCAGCAAGGCGTGTTCTCGCAGCGCTTCGTACAAAGCCTGCGCAAGCAGGTCGCCGCGGAGCAGACCGACGCCAAGCCCGAGGTCGCACCGGCGCCCAAGAAGAACTGGGGCGAGCTCTCGCTGATGGATGACGACCAGGTCAACAACCTGGTCGCCGCGGACCGCATCGGCCTGGCCATCAGCCACCACAGCGAATGGGAACTGCGCGAGGTCGAGTCCTACGTGTCCAGCGTCCAGGTCGGCGAGCGCAATCCGCTGCGGCCTGAACTGATCGGCCAGGCCCTGCTCGATGCGGTGCAGTCCATCACCGACGACCCGCAGACCCGCCAGACCCTGACCGATGAGCTGACCCGCTCACTGGCGCAGGAGATGCGCGCCTGCTATGCCGACATCGCCGAGCTGTTGCGCTCGCGCGGCCTGCGCCCGCAGGATCTGCGGGTCCGGGCCACGCCGGACAGCGGCGCGTCACGCCACGGTGGGCTCGGCGGCACGAGCCGCCACGCGGAGCTGGATTCCAGCCATGGCGGCATGTCGACGCGCGGCAGCGGTTATGGCGGCGGCTATGGCGGCGGAAACGGCAATGGCTACGGTGGTGCCCACGCTGGCGCCTACGGTGCTGGCCATGGTGGCGGCCACGGTGGATCCGGTCATGGCGACCTCGGCCCAGCGGGCCGACGCGGTGCCGGTCTGGGTGCTGGGCATGCCGGCGGCATCGGCCGCGTCGACCCGCAAATGATGGATCTGCTGCGCCGGCTCGCCCATGTGCCGGCCAGCCATGACGCCGGCCACGACAGCCAGCAACTGTCCGTGCGCGGCGGTCTGGACACGTTCAGCGGCGATGCCGGCACCGGCAGCGGCAGCGCCTGGGGTCAGCTGCCTCTGCCGACCAATCTGATCCACCAGCACCGCGATGAACTGCGCCAGGCCGCCACGGGGCGCCTGGACCACATGGTCATCGACGTCGTCGCCGGTCTGTTCGACCAGATCCTGTCCGACCCCAAGGTGCCGCCGCAGATGGCGCGGCTGCTCGCCCGGCTGCAGCTGCCGGTGTTGCGCGTGGCCCTAGGCGACGAGACCTTCTTCTCGTCGCGCCGTCATCCGGTGCGCCAATTCGTGAACCGCATGGCCTCGCTGGCCTGCGCCTTCGACGACTTCAGCGATGACCCCGGTCGCAGCTTCCTCACCCATGTGCGTGACCTCGTCCAGGACGTGGCCCAGGGCGACTTCGACCGCATGGACGTCTACACGACCAAGCTGGACGCGCTGGAATCCTTCATCGCCGAGGAGACGCGCAACACGCTGAAGGCCGCCGGCGACGCCGCCGCCGTCGTCGAACGCCGCGAGACCGACCTTCGCCTGCAGCAGCGCTATGCGCTGCAACTGCAGCAGCAGCTGGCCAAGGTGCCGATGCAGGACTTCCTGCGCAACTTCCTCGCCCAGGTCTGGAGCCAGGCCATCGTGCTGGCCTCGCGCGAGGGCGCGCCCGAGCGTGCACTGCGGCTGCGCCAGCTGGGCCGCACGCTGGTGATGAGCGTGCAGCCCAAGGGCGGCACGGCGGCGCGGGCCGACTTCCTGCGCGAACTGCCCAATCTGATGCGCACCCTCAACGAGGGGCTGGACCTGATCCGCTGGCCGGACGCTCCCCGCAAAGACTTCTTCGGTGCGCTGCTGCCGGCCCATGCCGAATCGCTTAAGGGCGCGGCGCCGAGCGCCCTCGACACCAACCTGTTGATCAAGCAGCTCGATCAGATCTTCGGTGTGCCGCCGCCGGCTGCGGTCGATCTCGACATGCCCATGGCTGGCGAAAGCGCGCCGGGCGAACTCGACGCCAGCCAGCGCCTGACGCCGGCCGAGGCCAAGAGCCTGGGCCTGGTGGAGGACGCCAACGTCGACTGGAACGGCGAACTCGACCTGGACCTGTCGGGCAACGACGACGCCACGCCGGCGCTGGACGCGGTCGACATTTCCATCGACGGCCTGCCCGCCGCCGAGAGCGCCCCCGAACCCAGCAGCGGTGCCCTGCTGATCGACAACATGCAGCTTGGCTTCGCCTACCAAATGCACACCGGCAGCGAATGGCAGAAGGTGCGCCTGGCCCATGTCAGCGGCGGCCGCAGCTTCTTCATCTTCACCCACGGCAGCCGCCACCAGGAGACCGTCACGATGACGGCCCGCATGCTGAAGAAGCTCTGCGAGGCCGGCCGCATGCGCGCCTACGAGCCGGCCTATCTGCTGGAGCGGGCGACCGCGCGGGCCCGAGCGCAGCTGGCCGCACTCGGCGGCTCACGCTGAATCAGGCGCCCCTGTGCGCGGCGCTGCGGCGTTCAGGCGCCGGGCCATCGCCAGCGCCGCCGCCAGGCTGGCCGCATCGGCCACGCCGCGGCCCGCGATGTCGAAGGCGGTGCCATGGTCGGGGCTGGTGCGCACGAAGGGCAGGCCCAGTGTGATGTTGACGCCCTGCTCCACGCCGAGGTACTTCACCGGGATCAGCCCGTGATCGTGGGTCATCGCAACGACCACGTCGAACTCGCTGCGGCGCGCGCGCATGAAGACCGTGTCCGGCGCGAAGGGGCCGCTCGCGTTCCAGCCCTCGGCACGCGCGTCGGCAATGGCCGGCGCGATGTGCAGGATTTCTTCATCACCAAACAGGCCGCCCTCGCCCGCATGCGGATTCAGCCCCGCCACCGCGATGCGCGGCGCGGCGATGCCCATGCGACGCAGCGCCGCACCGGTGATGCGCAAGGTCTGCAGCACGGCCTCGCGGCTGATCCGGTCGATCGCCGCGCGCAGGGAGCAATGCACCGTCACCAGCACCGTGCGCAGCTCCTCATTGGCCAGCATCATGCGCACCGGCGGGAGTTGCCCATCCCTGCCGGCCAGGGCCTGCAACATCTCGGTATGCCCCGGATGGGGCGAACCCGCCGCGTGCAATGCCTCTTTGTGGATGGGCGCCGTCACCAAGGCACTCGCCTGGCCGGACTGCACCAGGCCCACGGCCGCCTCGATGCAACGCACCGCCGCCGCGCCGGCTCGGGCGTCCACCCGGCCCAGTGGCGCAGCGAGCAGGTCGGCCGGCAGGCCGTCGGGCTGCCACACCGGCAGGCAACGCGGCGGCAGCGCCGCGTCGAGGCGGTCCAGCGACGCCACCGCCAGGCCGCCACCCGTGGCTGCGACGGCCCGCCGCATCACCGCCACGTCGCCGACAACGACCGCGTCGGCCGGCGCCTCACGGCGCCACAGGCTGGCGATGATCTCCGGGCCGATACCGCAGGCATCGCCCATGCTGATCGCGATGGGATGCATCGTCACGCCGGGTTCGCGATGTCAATGAACTCGACCGTCAGGTCGAGTGCGCCGGCGAGGGCCTCGCCCACCGCCTGCACACCGTAGCGCTCGGTGGCGTGGTGACCCGCGGCGATGAAGGCCACGCCGGTCTCGCGGGCGTAGTGCGCCTGGGGCTCGGAGATCTCGCCGGTGATGAAGACATCCGCTCCCGCGGCGATGGCCGCTTCGAAATAGCCTTGGGCGCCGCCGCTGCACCAGGCCGTGCGGCGCAGCGGGCGGCCGTCGCCGGCCACCAGCGTCGGCTCCCGGCCGGTCAGCGCACGGAGCTGTGCGGCAACCGCCTCCGCGGTGGTCGGCTCGACGGCTGCGGTGAAGCCCAGGTCCTGCTCGCCAAAACGGCGGTCGGCCGTCCAGCCCAGGTGACGGCCGAGCTGGGCGTTGTTGCCCAGCTCGGCATGAGCGTCCAGAGGCAGGTGGTAGGCGAACAGGTTGATATCGTGGGCCAGCAGCTGCGCCAGGCGCTGCCTCATCCAACCCGTGACGCGGCCGTCCTGGCCGCGCCAGAACAGGCCATGGTGGACCAGGATGGCATCGGCCTGGGCCGCGATTGCGGCGTCAATCAACGCCAGGCTGGCCGTGACCCCACAGACGAGATGGCGGACCTCGCTGCGGCCCTCGACCTGCAGACCGTTCGGCCCATAATCCTTGAACCGGCCGGGCTCCAGCAACTCGTTGAGGCGGCGTTCCAGCGCGGCGCGGTCGGTCATGGCGTGAAGAGGATGTGAGGGTGTTGAAGCGGCTCTGGCTGATTTTCGCGCAGGCGGTCACGGTCGCACTCGCGGCCCTGTTCGTCGTCTCGACGCTCAAGCCACAGTGGCTGTCCGGGTCTCAGCGCGGCGACGCCGCGGTTGCCACCACCCTGCATGAGCTGGCCAGGCCGCCGGCACCCGCCGCTTCGATGCTGCGCGCCGGCTTCGCGCCGGCAGCGCGCGCGGCGTCGCCGGCCGTCGTCAGCATCACCGCCAGCAAGGCGCCGTCGCGGCCGGGTGGCCGGGCCCGCGAGCCGTGGCTGGGCATCCCCGGCTTCCCGTTCGGGCCACGCTCACCGCATGGCGGGCCGCAGCTGGGGCTGGGCTCGGGCGTCATCATCTCGGCCGACGGCGTGCTGCTGACGAACAACCACGTCATCGAAGGCGCTTCCGACATCGAGGTCAGGCTCAGCGACGGCCGGCAGGCCCGGGCCACCCTGGTCGGCACCGACCCGGAAACCGACCTCGCCGTGCTGAAGATCGTGCTGACCGACCTGCCCGCCATCGCTCTGGGTGACGCGGCCAGCCTGCAGGTGGGCGATGCCGTGCTGGCCATCGGCAACCCCTTCAACGTCGGGCAGACCGTGACCTCGGGCATCGTATCGGCCCTGGGCCGCAGCCAGCTGGGCATCAACACCTTCGAGAATTTCATCCAGACCGATGCGGCCATCAACCCCGGCAATTCGGGCGGCGCCCTGGTCGATGCCGAGGGGCGGCTGGTGGGCATCAACACGGCCATCTTCTCGCGCAGTGGCGGCAGCCTCGGGATCGGCTTCGCGATTCCCGTCGACGTGGCGCGCCAGGTGGCCACGGCGCTGCTGAAGGATGGTGTCGTCGCACGCGGCTGGATCGGCGTGCAGACCCGCGAACTGACGCCCGAGCTGGCCGAGGCGCTCCAGCTCGGCGCCGGCGCCAAGGGCGTGCTGATCGGCGGCGTGGTCGCGGAGGCGCCGGCAGCGCTGGCCGGCATCAAGCCCGGAGATGTGCTGACGCGCGTGGGCAGCCGCATGGTCGCCACGCCGGCCGAGCTGCTGGCCAGTGTCGCGGCCCTGCGGCCGAACAGCCAGATCGAGGTGGCCGTGCAACGTGGCGGCAAGCCGATGAGCTTCCAGCTTGCTGTCGCCCAGCGGCCCCGGCTGCAGCGCCAGGCCGAGGACGACTGATCAGCCGCCGGGCCGGTCCTCCGGCGCCTGGGTGTGGCGCACGAAGTAGCGCGCCGCCAACAGGCCCAGCTCGTAGAGCAGACACATTGGGATCGCCAGGGCCAGCTGCGAGACGATGTCCGGTGGCGTGATGATGGCCGCGATGATGAAGGCCACCACGATGAAGTAGCCGCGCCATTCGCGCAGTTTCTCGACCGACACGACGCCCATGCGCACCAGCACGACGACGACCACCGGCACCTCGAAGGCCGCGCCGAAGGCGATGAACATATTCATCACGAAGCCGAGGTAGGCCTCGATGTCGGGCGCCGCCGCGATGCTCTTGGGCGCAAAGCTCTGGATGAAGGCGAACACCTTCTTGAAGACGAAGAAGTAGCAGAAGGCCACGCCGCTGAAGAACAGCAGCGTGCTGGAGACCACCAGCGGCATCACCAGCCGCTTCTCGTGCGAGTACAGCCCCGGCGCGATGAAGGCCCAAGCCTGGTAGAGCACGATGGGCAGGGCCAGCAGGAAGCCGGCCAGCATCGTGATCTTGAGCGGCACGAAGAAGGGCGCGATGACATTGGTCGCGATCATCTTGGTGCCCTCGGGCAGGTTGGCCACCAGCGGCGCGGCCAGCAGGTCGTAGAGCTGACCCGGGCCGGGGTAGAGGCACAGTGCGCCAAAGCAGACCGCGATCGCGATCACGGCCCGCAGCAGCCGGTCGCGCAGCTCCATCA
The DNA here is from genome assembly GCA_003963075.1 of Burkholderiales bacterium. Taxonomy (GTDB): domain Bacteria; phylum Pseudomonadota; class Gammaproteobacteria; order Burkholderiales; family Burkholderiaceae_C; genus Pelomonas. The sequence goes on along the minus strand of RXJV01000159.1, from coordinate 20,368 downwards.
GATGAGAGACGAAGGGCTGTTCGGTGCCGGCGAGTTCGTCGTGGTCGGGATTCTGGAAGGAGCTCATGTGTCGCGCTTCGGGGGGCGAAAGCGCGCGACCCGCGCGGCGCCGGACTGGCTGTGGCGCTTCACGCCGGTGCGCTGCTTGTACCAGAGCGGCGTGGCGCCCCGCTTGAGCCGCCAGTTCTTCTTCGGGTGACGGTATTCGGGCGGCGGCGGCGCGATGCCGTGGTCGTGTCCGACGCCATCGCCGCTGATGTCGCCCCAGGTCTGGCTGAGGGCCTGGCTGGCGCTGTCGACCTCCTGGCGCACGCTCTGCTCGACGTCGTGAACCGCGGTCTGGAACTGGGACTTCATTTTCTGAAGCTCTTCCAGCTCGATCGAGCGGTTCACCTCGGCCTTCACATCCGCCACATAGCGCTGCGCCTTGCCCAGCAAGGTGCCCACCGTGCGCGCCACGCGCGGCAGCTTTTCGGGGCCGATGACGATCAAGGCCACCGCGCCGATCAGCGCGATCTTGTCAAAGCCAAAGTCCAGCACTCAGCAGCTTCTTTTAGGCTCAGGACTTGGTCTTGGCGTCGACGTCGACCGTGTTGGGGTCGTTGACCTTGTTGGCGGTGACCTGCTGCGGCGGCACGGCCGGCGCGTCGGACGAGCCGTCCTTCATGCCGTCCTTGAAGCCCTTGACCGCCGCACCGAGGTCGGAGCCGACATTGCGCAGCTTCTTGGTGCCGAAGATGGCGATGACGACGACGAGGACGATCAGCCAGTGCCAGATGCTGAATGAACCCATGATGTTGACTCCTTGTGGACTGGCTCAAATTCTAGGTGACGGTCTACGTTGCGCCGGCCCGCAAGGATGCAGCCACGGCCATCACCGCTGCGGAACGCCGACGCCGGGCCTGATTTCAGCCCTTCAACCACGGCCGCGGCCCGCCCATCACGTGCAGATGCAGGTGATAGACCTCCTGGCCGCCGTCCGGGCCCGTGTTGATGACGTGGCGGAAGCCCCCCGTAACGCCCAGCTCCTTCATCAGCCGCGGGCCCAAGGTGGTCATCTTGCCCAGCAGCGCCGCCTCGGCCTCGGTCACCTCGGCCATCGACGCGATATGCCGCTTGGGGATGATGAGCAGGTGGACCGGCGCCCAGGGGTGGATGTCGTGGAAGGCGAGCAGGTCCTCGTCCTCGTAGGCCTTGCGGCTCGGGATCTGGCCGGCGACGATCTTGCAGAAGATGCAGTTCGGGTCAGCGCTCATCAATTGTTTCCTCGTTGCGCGAATTCGGTCAGGCCCGACAGGCCTTCGCGGCGGGCCAGTTCGGCCAGCACGTCCGCGGGCTGCAGGCCGAAGTGGGCGAGTGCCACCATGCTGTGGAACCACAGGTCGGCCACCTCGTAGACCAGCTTCTGCGGGTCGCCATCCTTGGCGGCCATGACGGTCTCGGTGGCTTCCTCGCCGATCTTCTTCAGGATGGTGTCCAGGCCCTTGTCGAAGAGCTTGGCCACGTAGCTGGTGGCCGGGTCGGCGCCCTTGCGCGATTCGATGACCGCGCCGATGCGGGAGAGGATGTCGTCACTCATAGATGGCCTTCGGGTCCTTCAGCACCGGCTCGGTGGCGGTCCAGACGCCATCTTTCAGGCTCTGGAAAAAGCAGCTGTGCCGGCCGGTGTGGCAGGCAATGCCGGGGTCGTGGCCGAGCTGGGTGATGGTCAGCAGCAGCACGTCGTTGTCGCAGTCCATCCGGATGCTGTGCACCTGCTGGAAGTGCCCGCTCTCCTCGCCCTTGTGCCAGAGCTTGCCGCGTGACCGGCTCCAGTACACCGCCTGGCCGCGTTCGGCCGTCAGCGCCAGCGCCTCGCGGTTCATCCACGCAAACATCAGCACGTCGCCTGTGCCGCGCTCTTGGGCAATGACGGGGACGAGGCCCTTGTCGTCCCACTTGACCTGATCCAACCAATCCATCGCGTCAGTCTAGGTGAGTCGGACCGGCATGGCCGAGCTCAGTGGCAAACCACTGCAGCACGGGGATGGTGCCCGGCAGCACGGGCCGCACCTGCACCGGCAGCTGGGCCCAGGCCATCTGCTGGCCTTCGAGCATCTGGAACTCGCCCGTCCACTCGAACACCTTGCAGAAGTTCAGGCGCACGCGGGCGTGGGGGTAGTCCATGACCAGGGTCTGCCAGGGGTGGGCGGCGCCGATCTCGATGCCCAGCTCCTCGCGCAGCTCGCGGGCCAGGGCTTGTTCGATGCTCTCGCCCGCCTCGACCTTGCCGCCGGGGAACTCCCAGTAGCCGGCGTAGACCTTGCCCTCGGGCCGCGAGGTCAGCAGGAACTGGCCGTCCGGCGCGACCAGCACGCCGACGGCCACCTCGGTGATGGCGCGTTCCGTCATGGCTGGCGCCCCGCCAAGTCACGCGCGAACTGCCAGGCCACACGGCCCGAGCGCGAGCCGCGCTCCAGCGCCCACACCAGCGCCGGCTGACGGGCGGCCTCGATGGCGGCATCGTCCAGCCCGAAGTGGCGCAGCCACTGCGCCACGATGGCCAGGTATTCGTTCTGGCTGAACGGGTAGAAGCTGATCCACAGGCCAAAGCGCTCGGACAGCGAGATCTTCTCCTCGACCGCCTCGCCGGGATGGATCTCGCCATGCTCGCCGTGGGTACCGCCGAGGTTGTCGGCCATTTTCTCGGGCAGCAGATGGCGGCGGTTGCTGGTGGCGTAGATCAGCAGGTTGTCTGCCGCTGCAGAGACCGAGCCATCGAGCACACTCTTGAGCGCCTTGTAGCCGGCTTCACCCTCGTCGAAGCTCAGGTCATCGCAGAAGACGACAAAGCGCTCGGGCCGGCCGGACACCTGGTCGATCAGGTCGGGCAGTTCCACCAGATCGGCCTTGTCGACCTCGATCAGCCGCAGGCCCTGGCCGGCGAACTCGTTGAGCACCGCCTTGATCAGCGAGCTCTTGCCGGTGCCCTTGGCGCCGGTCAGCAAGACATTGTTGGCCGGACGGCAGGCGACAAATTGGGCCGTGTTGCGCAGCAGGCGCTCTTTCTGCGGCTCGACCTCCTTGAGATCGGCCAGCCGGATGCGCGCGACCTGGGCCACCGGCTCGATGCAAAGGCGGCCGTGACGGCGCCGGGCGCGAAACGCCGTCGACGCGGTCCAGTCAGTCGGCGTCGCAGCCGGCGGCAGCACCGCTTCCAGCCGGCCCAGCAGGGCCTCGGCGCGGGTGATCAGGGTTTCCAGGGGGGCAGTCATCCGGGCAGTTTAGGCGGCCGAAATTTCACGCGAGCTTCACGGACCATGGTCCCAACGACCCAGGCGCCGCGCCGATGGCGTCAACGGCAGGACACCGGGCCGACAGACCATTGCGGTACTTTTTCACGTCGCTAAGGACTCTCATGCGCTCCCTCCTGACCACCGTCTCTGTCGCCCTGGCCTTTGGCGCTTCGCTGGCCGCCATGCCTGCTCACGCGGTCAGCCTTGCCACCAACGGCAGCTGGGCCGGTTTCACGACCGATGATCTGCAGGGCCCGTTCGCGACGCCGCTGGTCTGGCTTGACGAAGTCAGCTACAACCCGATCAGCTTTGACTTCACGGTGCCCACCGGCTATGTCGCCACGCTGACCGTGGTGGACACCGGCTACTCGGGCGAGACCTTCAAAGTCACCGACAACGGCAACCTGCTCGGCCAGACCGGCCCGGCGGTTGACGGCTTTGGTGGGACCTCCATCACCAACTTCGACGCGGCGTTGGCCAACACCAACTACAGCCGCGCCAGCTTCACGCTGAGTGAGGGCAGCCACAGCATCAGCGGCTCGCTGGCCAGCACCTTCTCGGGCATCAACGCCAGCACCGGCGGCCTCAGGGTCACGCTGGCACCCGTGCCGGAACCGGCCACCGTTTTCAGCCTGCTCGCCGGCCTCGCGCTGCTCGCTGCCGTCGCGCGCCGTCGCGCTGCCTGATGCCCGCCTGACCGCCGTCCGACCCTCTTTCCCCGGAGCTCCCATGCCCTTCTGCCTTCGCCCCGCCGCACTGGCCCTCGCCCTGAGCGCCTGTTTCGCCATCCCCGCCGTTCAAGCCCAGAACTCGGTCGCCGGCCCGATCAGCGTCAAGATCGTGGCCTTCAACGACTACCACGGCAACCTCGAATCGCCTGGCACCTTCGGCCCCAACACGGTCGGCACCATCAACTCCAAGGCCGGCAACCGCCCTGACGTCGGCGGTGCAGAATATTTGGCCGCCTACGTGGCCGCCATGAGGGCGAAGAACCCGAACACCGTTGTGGTCGGTGCGGGCGACCTGATCGGCGCCACACCGCTGATCTCGGCCCTGTTCTTCGACGAGCCTGCCGTCGAAACCCTCAACAAGATCGGCCTGGACTTCTCCTCGGTCGGCAACCACGAATTCGACAAGGGCAAGGACGAACTGCGCCGTCTGCAAAACGGCGGCTGCAAGCTCAATGCCGGCGTGCCCGATCCCAACAGCTGCAAGGGCTTCGGCTCGTCGGCACCCGGCACCTTCGACGGCGCCAAGTTCAAGTGGCTGTCGGCCAACGTGATCGACAACGCCACCGGCCGCTCGCTGCTGCCGCCCTATGGCGTGAAGATGTTCGGCGGCGTCAAGATCGCCTTCATTGGCATGACGCTCAAGGGCACGCCGGGCATCGTCACGCCGACCGGCGTGGCCGGCCTGACCTTCAATGACGAGGCCGACACCGTCAATGCGCTGGTGCCGCGCCTGCGCGCCCAGGGCATCGAGTCCATCGTCGTGCTGGTCCACCAGGGCGGCTTCCAGAACACCATCACTGGCGGCGGCACCCAGCCGACCACCAGCGACATCAACGGCTGCACCGGCGACGTGAAGAACAGCGACGGCAGCGACTCCGACATCCGCGCCATCGTCAAGCGTCTGGACAACGCCGTCGATTTGGTGATCAGTGCTCACACCCACGCCGCCTACAACTGCTCGAAGAACACCGTCGACGTCAGCGCCAACGGCGCCACCACCACGGCTCGCCCCACCGGCATGCCCAACAAGACCGGTCGCCTGATCCCGGTGACCAGCGCCAGTGCCTTCGGCCGCATCCTGACCGAGATCGATCTTCAGATCGACCCGGTCACCCGTGACGTGATCGACGTGAGCCCGACCAATGTGCTGGTCGCCCGCAACAAGCGCGTGGCTCAGGCGGCGGACTCATCGAAGGGCGATGTGGTCCCGGCCACCGATCCCGTGGTGGTCGCCGCCCAAGCCTATGTCGCCGCCAATCCGGACGTGGCAAACGTCGTCGCAGCCTACAAGGCCGCCCAGGCTCCCTTGGCCAATAAGGTCATCGCCACCATCACCTCTGGCATGACCAACACGGCCAATGGCGCCGGTGAAATGGAAGCGGGTGACCTGATCGCCGACGCGCAGTTGCAGGCCACCCAGCCGGCGTCGCTCGGCGGCGCCCAGATCGCTTTCATGAATGCCGGTGGCGTGCGCAGCCCCGGCTTCTTGAACTCGGCTGGCACCTACCCGTATGACCTCACTTACGGCAACGCCTTCACGGTCCAGCCCTTCGGCAACAGCCTGGTCACGATGACGCTGACCGCACAGCAGATCAAGACCGTGCTGGAGCAGCAGTTCCCTGGCTGCCTCGGGCAGACCGCACAGCGCGTCATGCAGATCTCCAACGGTCTGAAGTACAGCTGGAAGGTTCCTTCCGGTGCCACCAACAACGCAGGATGCAACTACATCCAGGACGTGACCTTCACGCCGACGGACGTGACGGTGTACCCGCCCGCCATCACCGGCCCGGCGGACAACATCGTCATTGGCGGCGTGGTGCAGAACCCGACCAAGACCTATCGCGTGACGGTGAACAACTTCATGGCCACCGGCGGTGACGGCTTCACGACCCTGATCGGCGGCACCAGCCAGCTCGGCGGCGCACAGGACATCGACGCGCTGACCGCCTATCTGGCCGGTTACAAGGCGCCGGCCGCGGCCTACAACCCGGCCGACGCCGTGCTGGGCAAGCCGCGCATCACCAAGAACTGACCGACATGACCCCACGCTGTGCACCCCGCACAGCGCGCGCGGCGAGGCTCTCGGGCCTCGCCGCGTTGTGCTTTGTGCTTGGCCTGGAGGGCGCAACGGCGGCGCCCCCTGCCCCGCCCTCCCCCTCCGCCCCCTCCTCTGGCGCTGTCTACGACGAGCACGACCAAGGCAGCCGGCTCACGCCGGCGGCTGAAGCCCAGCGACGGGCCTTGCTCGACACGGCGCGCGCGGCGCTGCGCCGCGGCGATCCCGATGCCGCCGGGGACCACCTCCAGGCAGCGGCCAATATGAGCCATGCCGCCGACACCGAGCTGCTGATCCTGCACGCCCAGCTGCAGCGCGGAGACTTCCGCCAGGCCATGGCCTTTGCCGCCCACGCCGCCGTCGGCCACGCCGACGAGCCCGAGGCGCTGGCCCTGTACGTCTGGCTGCTGGCGCTGAACGAGCAGAACGCCTACGCAAGCCGCATGCTCGAGCAGGGCCTGGCGCGCGCGCCGGAGCAACCCCGACTGCTCGCGCTGCGCGCCGACCTGGCGCGCTGGCAGGACGGCAGCGCCGCGCTGTCGCGCGGCCCGCGCCCTCAGCCCGTGGCCAGCGGCCCCGCGGACGCCCTGCCGCCGGCCGAGGCGCGGCAACTCGGCAGCGGCCTGCTGCTGGGTGATGGCGACATCGCCCTGGTGCCCTCCGAGAGCCTGGGCGCGCGCCAGTCGTTCTGGGTGCGCAACGGCCTGGGCCAGACCCGCCGGGCTGAGCCGACGCCCACCACGCCTGCCCTGTCGGCCCTGGGCCTGAGCCTGCTGCGGCTGACCACGCCACTGCCGGCCGTGCCGCTCGCGCGCGCTCCACGAGACGCCTTTGCCGGCAGCCCGGCCGCCGCCGTCATGCTGCTCGACAGCGACAGCGCCGATCCGGCCTGGCCGGCGCTGCGCTCGGGCTTCGTCGGCCGCGTCGGCCGCGAAGCCCAGGCCCTGGGCTTTGATCTGCCTCACGGCACCCCGGGCGGGCCGGTGCTGGACAACGCCGGGCGGCTGATCGGCATCGCGCTGATGCCCACCGGCCAGCCCCCTCAGCTCCTGCCGCTCAGCCGGCTGCTGGCGACTGGGGATGCGGCGCTGAGCGGGCTGCCCACCGCGGAGCAGGCGGCCAGGATGGAGCCCGACCGCCTCTACGAGCTGGCCCTGCCCTTCACGCTGCAGGTCCTGGGCCACTAGGGCCGGCCCACCAGTCCTAGGCCAACAGCCGCAGCGCCGCGTCCAGCTGGTCGCAGGGCAGACGCTTGAAGCCGGAGCGGGCGTAGCGCTGCAGCCGCCCGATCACAAAGCTCACCAGCACCGAGGCCTGCACCTGGGCCTGGGCCGTGGGCGCCGTGCAGCCCTGGGCCTCGGCCGCCGCGCGCAGCACCTGGCGCAGCACCGACTCGACGCGGTCGAACAGCTGGTTGACGCGCGCCGTCAGGCGCTCGTTCTCGAAGACCAGCGCGTCGCCGACCATCACGCGCGTCATGCCCGGGTTCTTCTCGCCGAACTGCAGGATGACGCTGGCGATACGCGCCGCCTTGCCCGGCGGCGGCAGCGGAAGCGGGTTGTCGGCGATCTGGTTGACCATGCCGAACACGCTGGTCTCGATGAAATCGATCAGCGCCTCGAACATCTGCGCCTTGCTGGCGAAGTGGCGGTACAGCGCCGCCTCGCTGACATCCAGCCGCGCCGCCAGCGCGGCGGTCGTGATGCGCTCGGCACCGGGCTGCTCCAGCATGCCGGCCAGCACCTGCAGGATCTGGGTGCGGCGCTCGCCCGGCTTGGGGCGCTTCCTGGGCGATGCGGCAGACCGGGCGGCGGCGTCGGGTGTGGGTTCGGTGTTCACGAGGCCGATCTTGCCGCAAGAGTGCCTGACCGCGTGACGGGCGTGGAACCGGCTGTGCCGGGCCGCTGGCAGTTGCCAAGGCCACAGGCCTTGTCCTTCGACAGCCCCCATGAGCGGGCGTGCGAAGCGCGCCGCGGGTGGGCCAACTCAGTCCCTCAGCCAGCCCAGGCGCCGCGCCTCGTAGATCGCCTCCACCTTGGAGCGCACATGCAGCTTGCGGTAGACCCGTTTCACATAGGTCATCACCGTGTGCGGCGAGACCTGCATGAACTGCGCGATCTCGTCGAAGGTGAAGCCCTTGGCCGCGAGGTGCAGCACGCGCGACTCCTGCTCGGACAGGGCCACCACCTCCTCGTCCGTCAGCGCAGCGGCCATGGCCTCGGGCGACGGGCCTTGCCCCCCCTGCGCACCCGGCGCACCCGGCGCCAGCCGCACCAGCAGCCGCCGCGCGATCACCGGGCTGATCGGGCTGCCGCCCGCGCGCAGCGAGCGCAACTGGCCAGGCAGGTCCAGCGCCAGGCTGTCCTTCAGCAGATAGCCGGTGGCGCCCGCCTCGATGCTGGCAACGACATGCTGCTCATCGCCGAACACGGAAATCACCATCACCTCGCACTGGGGCCGCGTCTGCGCCGCGTGGCGGATCAGCTCGATGCCGCTGCCACCGGGCAGGTCCAGGTCCACCAGCAGCACATCGGGCTGCAGTTGGTCGAACATGCGCCGGCCCTGGGGCAGGTCGGGCGCAATGCCCAGCAGTTCGATGTCGGGCACGCTGCCGAGGGCATGGGTGAACGCATCCCGGAAGCGGGCTTGGTCTTCGACGATCAGGACCGAAAACGGAGTCATGCCTTGAGATGGACTCTTCAAAACCCGAAGCACTGATTCTCGGCCGAGAACGCCGCGCCGTCACGGCAGGCCGGGCTTCAGAAGTGGGGGGCCCGTGCCAGCGCCGCCAGTGAGCCGACCCGCCGGCCCACATACACCGGGCGCCGGTGCAGACGCGCGGCACCGGCCCGGCGCAGCCAGCGCTGCATCCACACGGTGGCCATGCCGAGTTGATGGGCGGTCTTCTGGTGAACCAGGGTGTCTTCGACCAGCACGCAGCGCTCCGGCCGCAGGCCCAGCCGGGCCAGCACGATGCGGAACATGCGCGCATCCGGCTTGGGGCGGGAGTGACCGAAGCAGGCCATGTCCTCGATGCAGATCAGGCCCTCGAAGGCCGCGCTCAGGCCGATGGCGGCCAGCACCCGCTCGGCATAGGCCCGCGGCGCATTGGTCATCAGGAATTTGCGGCCGGGCAGCCGGCGCAATGCGGCCAGATCATGGGCATGGCCGTGCAGATGCGCCTCCAGGCCCGGCAGCCGGTGGGTCTCGTGCAGGAAATGCGCGGGCTTGATGCCATGGTGGCGCTGCAGCCCGGTCAGCGTCGCGCCATAGCGGATCCAGTAGCGGTGCCTCAGGTCGACGGCCTCGTCCGTCGTCAGGCCGAGGTGGGTTTCGATATAGGCCGTCATCGACGCGTTCAGTTCCCGGAACGCGCGGTGCGAGGCGTTGTGCAGGGTGTCGTCGAGGTCGAACAGCCAGACGCGGTCGCGGGGCGTCACCGGGCGATCACCGCGACGAGATCATCGTGCCGTAGGCCTGGTCGGTCAGCACTTCCAGCAGCATCGCATGCGGCACACGGCCGTCGATGATGTGCACGGCATTCACGCCGCTCTTGGCCGCGTCAATGGCGCCTGCAATCTTGGGGATCATGCCGCCGCTGATCGTGCCGTCTTCGACCAGCTCGTCGATGCGGCGCGGCGTCAGCTCGGTCAGCAGCTCGCCCTGCTTGTCGAGCACGCCGCGGATATTGGTCAGCATCAGCAGCTTCTCGGCCTGCAGCACGGTGGCGAGCTTGGCCGCGACGACGTCGGCATTGATGTTGTAGCTCTCGTTGGTCTCGCCGAAGCCGATCGGGCTGACGACGGGGATGAACTGGTCGTCCTGCAGCGCCTTCACGACGCTCGGGTCGATGGAGACGATGTCGCCCACCTGGCCGATGTCGTGCTCCTTGCTCGGGTCGTCCTTGTCCAGCATCTTGAGCTGCTTGGCGCGGATCATGCCGCCGTCACGGCCGGTCAGGCCCACCGCCTTGCCGCCGGCAGCATTGATCAGGCCGACGATGTCCTGCTGCACCTCGCCGGCAAGCACCCACTCGACGACGCCCATGGTCTCGGCGTCTGTAACGCGCATGCCCTGGATGAAGTGGCCCTTCTTGCCGAGCTTGTTCAGCGCATCCTCGATCTGCGGGCCGCCGCCGTGCACGACGACCGGGTTCAGGCCCACCAGCTTGAGCAGCACCACATCCTCGGCGAAGTCCTGCTGCAGCTCGGGGTCGGTCATCGCGTTGCCGCCGTACTTGATGACGATGGTCTTGCCGTGGAACTTGCGGATGTAGGGCAGCGCCTGGGAGAGGATCTCGGCCTTCTCGCGCGGGGCGATATGGGCCAGGTCGGGGGTGTGGGAGGTGGTCATGCGCAGGGCTCCGGTTCGGTGGCGCCCATTCTAGGAAGAGCTCGTGAACCGGCTCGCAAACGGGCTCACGAACGGGCCCACACACGCGCCCAAGCACGCGCCCCTGCACAGGCCCCGCATCGCGGCACGACAATGCCGCCATGCAAGCCAGCGCCTATCTCAAGCTCTCCGTCGTCACCGCCCTCGTCACCATCGCGCTGAAGACCGCAGCCTGGTGGTGGACCGGGTCGGTCAGCCTGGCGGCGGATGCGCTGGAGTCGCTGGTCAACCTTGCAGGCGCCGTGTTCGCACTCGCGATGGTCACGCTCGCGGCCCAGCCGCCGGATGCCGAGCACCCCTACGGCCACCACAAGGCGGAGTATTTCTCTAGCGGCTTCGAGGGCATCCTGATCATTGCCGCCAGCCTGGGCATCTTCTGGGGTGCCTACGAGCATTGGCGGCACCCGGAGCCGCTGGAGTCCATCGGCCTGGGCGTCGGGCTCGCCATCGTCAGCTCGGCGCTGAATGGGGCCCTGGCCTTCGCGATGCTGCGCAAGGCCCGCGAGGCGCGTTCAGTGGCGCTGGAGGGCGATGCCCGCCACCTGATCACCGACGTCTGGACCTCGGCCGGCGTCGTCGTCGGCCTGCTGGGCGTGATGGCGACCGGCTGGCAATGGCTGGACCCGCTGCTGGCGGTGCTTGTGGCGCTCAACGTGCTGCGCGAGGGCGTGCATCTGCTGCACGAGTCCACGCACGCGTTGATGGACGAGGCCTTGGACGCCGACAGCCTCGCGCGCGTGCAGGCCGTGCTGGACGACTTCCGCCATCCGAACACCCTCCGCTTCGACCACATCACCAGCCGCGTGGCCGGCCAGCGCCGCTTCGTGGACATGCACATGCACATGCCATCGTCCTGGACGCTGGGCCGCGCGGCGGCGCTGCGCACCTCGGTCGAGCAGGCGCTGATGAGCGCGGTGCCCGGCCTGCGCGCCAGCATCCAGCTGCTGCCGATGGACGTGGAAGCCCATTTCGACGACCCCAAGGACCTGAAGTGATCGCCCTGCTGCAGCGCGTTCGCGAGGCACGCGTGGACATCGCCGGCCGCACCGTCGGCGCCATCGGCCCGGGCCTGCTGATGCTGGTCTGCGCCGAGCCCGATGACACCGAGGCCAGCGCCGACAAGCTGATCGCCAAGGTGCTGAAGCTGCGCGTCTTCAGCGATGTGGCGGGCAAGATGAACCTCAGCCTGCAGGACGTGGGCGGCGGCCTGCTGATCGTCAGCCAGTTCACGCTGGCGGCCGACACCTCGGGCGGCAACCGACCCAGCTTTTCCGGCGCGGCACCGGCGGCATGGGGCCGGCACCTCTACGAGCACACGCTGGCCGTCGCCCGCAGACTGCACCCGGTCGTCGCCAGCGGCGAGTTCGGCGCCGACATGCAGGTGCACCTGGTCAACGACGGGCCGGTCACGATTCCGATGCACTGCCGATAAGCGCCGCGTGGCGCGGCTAGGTCCGTCTCAGCGCAGCGAGAGGAAGTACTGCTGCGCCAGGCTGGCACAGGCGAAGGCGACAACTTCGTGGTACGTGGGCTTGAGCGCGTCAGCGCCACCAACCGCGGTTCGAACCTGATCGAACCACCCATAGGGCCGATCACCGCCCGGCCCGACGGGCAGCGACGCGCGGTCCTCAATGTTCCAGACCGGCACCTTGATGCCGCGGCCGCTCAGGTCCGCCTGCAAGGCGACGGTGTTGACGGCAAAGAACACCACCGGATCGGCAGCCCCTCCGCACAGCGTCAGCGGCGCCTTGGGCGTGAAGCCGAGCAGGGTGTTTTTCTGCATGGCCTGGCGCAGCTTGGACCCGGGAAATGCCTGCCGGAAACTGTCATTGATCAAGCCACCCGGCCCGAACAGCCGGCTGAAGTTCTCATCCGGTGACGGCAGCCGACCGGCGCGCTGCAGCTCGGCCAACGAGCTCTGGCTGGGCAACAGCCCGGCCGCGGTACTGGCGAACGCCGGCTGGTAAACGTCTCCGGGCTGCTGGTAGATGTCGCCATCGCTCCGCTGGTAGCCGTTGATCAGCAGCGGCGCAAACATCGTCGCGCCATCGTTGACTGGACCGCCCCCGAAGATCTGGTCGGCGAAGCCGACCAGGTTGTAAGGCCCCGACATCGGCACGACGGCCGCCAGCGGCAACTCGGCGGCATGGTCCCGCTCGATCACCCGCTGCGTGGCCAACGCGACATGACCGCCCTCGGAATAGCCCGCCAGAAAGAGCTGCGAGCCCAGGCTGATCGACGACTCCTGCTGCACCGCCCGCTTGCCGGCGCGCACGGCGTCGATCATGTCGACCGCCTGGGCCTCCGCGTTCAGGTAGGGGTGGTAGTCCTGATCCGAACCCTCGTAGCCCTGCATGTTGGGCGCAATCACGATGATGCCCTGGGTGGCGAATGCAGCCATCAGCAGTAGCGTGTCGCCCATTGCCGAGGTCTTTGTGTTCGCGAGGTCAAGGGCCTTGTCTTCACTGGTGCCGTGCGCGTAAAGCAACTGCGGCCGCGCGCCGCGACAGGCCGGATCGCTACCCTGAGGCAGCATCAAGGCCGCGGCGGCCGTGGCAGGCCGGCCTGCAGGGTTGAGCGTCCGATAGCGGATGTGGCGCAACTGCACGTCGCAGCGCGGAACCCCCAGCAGCTCACCCGATTGCGCGGCATCAATGGCGGACTTCAACCTGGCAGCAGTCCACTGCTCGGTGGTCACGGCTTCCAGCAACGCCCCGCGCTGGGTCGAACTGTCCGACGGCCCACCGCCGCCACAGGCTGTTAGCGCGATCGACAAAACCGTCAGTCCAATCATCTTCACTCGTTGCAAAACCATGATCTCTCGCTGTGTCATGACATCACCCGGATGTCGAAGTTCATCGTGTGCTTCATTGTTCATTCCGAAGCCAAACGCCCGCTCAAGCGGCATGCCTCGATTGGATCGAGCGGCATCCGCCGCGCCACGGCGCGTGAAGGCGTTGAAGCCCAAAGGCGCCGCCGACACGCGCGCCGAGCACGTACCGCCATTCGTCGCCCCATGGATCAGCGTGGCTTGGCAAAGTAGCCGATGACTCTCCAGACTCCGTCGGAGTCCTTCTGCATACCCACGGCCTCGACCAGAGCAGCCGGACGTTCGAACGTCGCATTGAACTCGAGCTCACAGTACTCGCCATCCGGAAGCCCGGTCACCTGCTTCATGAAGGTTGCTCGCTTAAATTGCCGCGCCTTCAAGCCCCCAAGGGGTGCGCGTTCGTTTTGCATCACAGACTGCCATTTCGACCGTGAGACCTGGTCCTTCAATGACTTGCCCGCCTGCTCCCAAGTGGCCGCGTAGTTGCCGGCGTCCGACAGTGCCAGCCATTGCAAGGCGGCGGCCTTGGCCGGCGCTTCGGAGGCCGCATCCTGGGCTTGCGCCGCAGGACCGGCGAACAGGCAGAGGCTGATGGCCAGGGTGCTGAGAAACTTCATCGCGATTCCTTGAGGTGGTCGGATGGGGCTGAGCCCCAGGGGGTGCGCCGCCCCACACCGTGCGGAGGCCGCAGCGATATCGGTGGGCAGTGGCGGTGGGGTCGGACCGCGGGCTTCGGTCAGCCCAGCAGGGCGTCGAAGGCCCGCTGCTGGCGGAGCTCATTGCTCGGTGTTCACGGCTTCCAGCAACACCCCGCGCTGGGTCGAACTGTCCGACGGCCCACCGCCGCCACAGGCAACCGGCCCGATTGACAAAACCGTCAGTCCAATCATCTTCAATCGTTGCAAAACCATGGTCTCTCGCTGTGTCATGACATCACCCGGATGTCGAAGTTCATCGTGTGCTTCATTGTTCTTTCCGAAGCTAAACGCCCGCTCAAGCGGCATGCGTCGATTGGATCGAGCGAAAGCCGCCGCGCCACGGCGTGCAAAGGCGTTGAAGCCCAAAGGCGCCGCCGACACGCGCGCCGAGCACATACCGCCACTCGTCGCCCCATGGATCAGCGTGGCTTGATCAGATAGCCATTGACACGCCAGACCCCGTCGGCGTCCTTTTGCAGCATCACGGTTTCGGCCAAGGCGGGCGGGCGCTCGAAAGTGGCGTTGAACTGCAACACGCCGTACTCGCCATCCGGCAGCCCTTGCCAAGTCTTGGTGAACATCGCTTGGCTGAACTGACGTGACTTCAGGGCGCCCTTGGGTGCGCGGTGGGTTTGCATCAGGGACAGCCATGTCGCTTTGGGGAGCTGGCTTTGGAGCGACTTGGCAGCCTGCTCCCAGGTGGCCGCGTAGTTGCCGGCGTCAGAGAGTGCCAGCCATTGCAAGGCGGCGGCCTTGGCCGGCGCTTCAGAGGCCGCGTCCTGCGCCTGCGCCGCAGGGCTGGCGAACAGGCAGAGGCTGATGGCCAGGGTGCTGAGTAACTTCATCGAGGTTCCTTGAGGTGGGTGGATGGGGTTGAGCCCCAGGGGGTGCGCCGCCCCACACCGTGCGGAGGCCGCAGCGATGTCGGTCGGCAGTGACCAGTCAGCAGTGACGACGGGGCCGGACCGCGGGCTGCGGTCAGCCCAGCAGGGCGTCGAACGCCGGCTGCCGGCTGAGCTCGTTCATCAGTTGTTGCAGGGCCGGCGCAAAGGCCTGCTCCACGCAGCGACAGGCCAGGTAGCCCACGGGATGCGTGGGGAACACCAGCGTGGTCTCCACCTGGAGCGACTGTTGCCGCTCATTGCTGAGCTTCAGGCCGAGCCGCCAGTGGCCGTCCGAACCCAGAAAGCCGCTGGAAAAGTCCGCGGTCTGCAGCTCGACGTTCAGGCGATGCGCGCTGCCGGCGTCATACAGACCGGCCTGCTCCAGCTGGGTCGTCAAGGCGGTGCGCAGCATGCTCTCGGGCGTGCCGGGCAGTTCCAGCTGCAGCAGCGATCGGCAGCGTCGCAGCCCCGCCACGTTGGCGGCCAGCTGAACCTCGCCCACCGACGCCTTGTGCATGGCATGGACGGCAGGCCTCTCGGGCAAGCGCGGCGCAACGTCCGGCGGTGTCGGTGTGGTACAGCCCGCGGCGGCGAGTGCTACGGCGACGAGTTGAGTGGTGATGACCCGCTTCAAACGCATGCTCCTTGCAGTGGTCCCATCGGATGCCTTCCTCCGGGATGTTGAATGACAGGCGCCATTGTTCGGAGCCAGGCTTTAGCCAGGCCAAAGATCGGCGCGCTGCAGGCCGGGTCGGCACGGCGCGAGCGGGCACCGGCCTGGGGTTTGGGAAGGCTGAGGGTTTCGTGCCGACAATCCCGGCCCATGCACATCCTGCTGATTGAAGACGACCTGGACCTGGGCCGCGCACTGCACCAGGCCCTGAAAGCCGAGGGCATCAGTTGTGAATGGCGTCGCCGTGTGACGGACGCACCGACCAAGGCCGAGCTCGACAGCTTCGATTGCGTGCTGCTCGATCTGACACTGCCCGACGGCAGCGGCTTCGAGTTGCTGGCGCGGTGGCGCCAGGGCGGCGCCTTGACCCCATTGATCGTGATCACGGCCCGCTCCGGTCTGGAGGACAGGCTGCAAGGGCTCGATGGCGGCGCGGACGACTTCATCATCAAGCCATTTGCGATGCCCGAGCTGATGTCGCGGCTGCGCGCGGTACAACGCCGCTATTCGCAGCAGGCCAGCCAGGTCTGGCGTTGCGGGGCGCTGGAGCTGCTGCCCCGGGGCAGCGTGGCACGGCTCGACGGCGTGGTGCTGGACCTGTCGCCACGCGAGTTCAGCCTGCTGCTGGAACTGGCGCGCCAGCCCGGCCAGGTCGTGCCCAAGGACCTGCTGGCCCAGCGCATGGAGCCGCTGGGCGAGGCACTGGACTTCACGGTGCTGGAGGTGCATGTGTCCAACGTCCGCAAGAAGATCGGCGCCGGCCGCATCAAGACACTGCGCGGCGTCGGCTACATGCTCGTGGCCGTATGAGGGCATGGGTGGCGCCATTGGCGCGCGCGCTGACCGCGCCGCTGCGGCCCACGCTGGTGAGGCGGGTCGTGTTTGCGCTGATGTTCGCGTTCGCGGCCGCCTACCTCGTCAATCTGGCCTGGAGCACTTATGCCTTTCGCCACCAGATGCCCGACACGCTGCCGCAGTTCGCCAGCCAGTTCTTCGGCGCCATCGACACGCTCGACGACGCTGCTTCGGCGCGCGCCGCGCTCGCGGCGCTGGACCGCGTCGTCGCCGCGCAAACCAAGAGCAACGACGGCCAGCGGCCGGGCGCGGGCATGTGGCTGCGCGACCGCAGCACGCCGGTGCCGGAGACCGTCTACCGCTCCGCGGTGCTGGACGGCATTGCGCTGGATACGGACGGCAAGGCGCCCTGCGTGCTGCATGGCCAGCCCTGCAGCAGCGTGCTGGTGCTGTCGCCGCGCTGGGAGTTTCGGATGTTCGGCGAGCACCTGAGCTATCCGAGAGCCTTCGTCGCCGCCAACGAATTGTTGCTGCCGCGCTTCCTGGTGGCCTTCCCGTTGCTGCTGCTGCCCTTGTGGCTGGCCGTGGCGGGCGGCATGCGCCCCTTGAGCCTGCTGTCGCGCCACCTCGCCGCACGCCGCTCGGAGGACCTGACGCCGCTGGAGCAGGATCTGCACTACGGCGAACTGCGGCCGCTGGGCCGGGCCCTGAACACGATGTTCGGCAAGGTCAGGCTGCGCATCGAGCGCGAGCGCGCCTTTGTGGAGGACGCAGCGCATGAGTTGCGAACACCGCTGGCGGTGATCGCGGCCCAGGCCCATGTGCTGGCCCGCGCCCGGGCGCCGGACGCGCGGGACCAGGCCGAGCAGCAGATGTCGCACGCCATGGAGCGCGCCTCCCATCTGGTGCAGCAGCTGCTGAGCCTGGCGCGCATGGACAGCGCCACGCCGCCCGCCACGGCGCCACTGAATCTGGCCGAACTGCTGCGCGAACAACTGGCCAACCACGCGGCGCTCGCGGCGCGCGAGGGCATCGAGCTGACGCTCGATGCGCCCGACCATCTGCAGGTCGACAGCGACCGACAGGCGCTGTGCAGCATCGTCGGCAACCTGGTGGAGAACGCGCTGCGCTACGCCGGCTCGGGCGCGCAGGTGGAGCTCAGGCTCGGCCGCAGCGCCACCGGCGTGACCATCGTCGTGCAGGACAACGGCCCCGGCATCGCCGCGGCCGAGCATGAGCGCGTCTTCGAACGCTTCTACCGCGGCCGGCAGGCCAACCAGAAGCACAGCCTGGGCTCGGGCCTCGGGCTGGCGATCGTCAAGCAGGCGGTGCATCGGCTGGGCGGCGACCTGAGCCTGACGAGCGGCCCGGAGGGGCGGGGTTGTGTCTTCCGCGTCGAACTGCACACGCCTGCCGCAACCGCCGGCCGCTGAGGCACCGGGTCAGGCCACCGGCGCAGGCCCCTCATTCCAGCCGGCGTGCGTCCTCGATCACCAGGCCGTCGTTCGGCAGGCTGCCGGCGCCAACCAGCACCACCTCGCCACGCAGCTTGGTGACGTCGCGCAGCGCCGCCTGCAAGCGCTCGACCAAGCCCTCGGCCGGCTCGGCCTCGACCCGCAGGCACATCCGGTCCTGGGCCAGCTCACCGTCGATGACGAGGCGCGCGCGCCCACGCTGGGCGCAGCGCGCCAGCACCTCCGTCACCTGGCCGGCATGCACGAACATGCCGCGCACCTTGGCCGACTGGTCGGCCCGGCCCAGCCAGCCGCGCAGCCGCTGGTTGGTGCGGCCGCAGGGGCTGGTGCCCGGCAGCACCGCGGAGAGGTCGCCGGTGGCGAAGCGGATCAGCGGATAGCCGGGCGACAGCGTCGTCACCACGACTTCGCCCACCTCGCCCTCGGGCACCGGCTCGCCGCTGCCCGGGCGCACGATCTCGACGATGACGCCCTCGTCCACCACCAGGCCCTCGCGCGCTACGGTCTGGTAGGCGATCAGGCCCAGGTCGGCCGTGGCATAGCACTGGTAGGCATCGACGCCGCGCTCGGCAAACCAGGCCACCAGCGCCGGCGGGCAGGCCTCGCCGCTGACCAGGGCGCGCTGCAGATAGGCCAGCGCCCGGCCGCCCTCGGCCGCCTTCTCCAGCAGGATGCGCAGCAGGCTGGGCGTGCCCGCATAGGCCTCGGGCTGCAGGTCCAGCAGGGCCTGCAACTGCAGCTCGGTATTGCCCACCCCGCCCGGAAAGCTGGCCGCCCCGAGGGTGCGCAGGCCGGCTTCCATCATGGCGCCGGCCGGGGTCAGGTGATAGCTGAAGCCCACATGGGCCAGCTGGCCGGGACGGATGCCCGCCGCATGCAGGGCACGCGCGATGCGCCAGGGGTCGGCGCCATCGGCATCGGGTTCCGGCTCGTACAGCGGGCCAGGCGACTGGAAGATGCGCCGCGGTATGCCGGCCGCAAAACCGCCCAGGCGCAACGCGCGGCGCGCGGCCTGGGCCGCAGCCAGGCTGCTCTTGCGGGTCAGCGGCAGCTGGGCGAGCGCGGCGCGGCTGGTGATGGCCGCGGCATCGACGCCCGCCAGCAACTCGGTGTAGGCCGGGCTGCTGGCCTGGGCATGGGCGACCTGGGCCGGCAGTGCCGCCATCAGCGCCGCTTCCCGCTCCATCGGGTCGCGCGCCTCCAGCGTGTCGTAAAACGTGTCGCGGTTCACCGGTCATCCTTCCAGCGCAACAGGCGGCGCCTGAGTTCGTCCTGCAGGCGGCGGGCGTCCGGCGCCGACTGGAGTGTGAAGGCCTCCCATTCCGGCGAGCGCGCCGGGCGCTTGGCCAGCCGCGCCTGGATCGTGGCGCCGTCCAGCGCGAGCGTGAGCACCGCCTGGCCGGCCAGCAGCCAATCCTCGCTGCGCTCCGCCAGCCCCTGGTCGCGCGCGAAGCGCTTGAGCGCGAGCAGCGCGTTGTCGGCGTCGAAGGGCGGCAGCGCGATATCCCAAGCGTCGTCGCTCATGCCAACCACCTCTTCCTTCGCTTGTAGCTCTTCACATCCTTGAAGCTGCGCCGGCCTTCGCCGTCTTTACCGCCCGTGCCGAGATAGAACTCCTTGACGTCCTCGTTCTCGCGCAGGTCGGCGGCGGCGCCGTCCATGACGACCCGGCCGTTCTCCAGGATGTAGCCGTAATCGGCATAGCGCAGCGCCATGCTGGTGTTCTGCTCGGCGAGCAGGAAGGTCGTGCCCTCCTTGGCATTGAGGTCGCGCACGATCTCGAACACCTCCTCGACGATCTGCGGCGCCAGGCCCATCGACGGCTCGTCCAGCAGCACCATCTTCGGGTTGGCCATCAGCGCGCGGCCGATGGCGCACATCTGCTGCTCGCCGCCCGAGGTGTAGGCGGCCTGGCTGCTGCGGCGGGTCTTGAGGCGCGGGAAGTAGGCATAGACCTTGTCCAGCGTCGCCATCACGGCGACGCGGCCGTCTCGCCGGGTGTAGGCGCCGGTCATCAGGTTTTCCTCGATGGTGAGGTGGGCGAAGCAGTGCCGCCCCTCCATCACCTGCACCACGCCACGCTCCACCATGGCTGCCGTGGACATCTTCTCGATGCGCTCGCCGCGCAGCTCGATGCTGCCCTTGGTGACCTCGCCGCGCTCGCCTTCGAGCAGGTTGGACACCGCGCGCAGCGTGGTCGTCTTGCCGGCCCCGTTGCCGCCCAGCAGGGCGACGACGCTGCCTTGCTGCACCTGCAGGGACACGCCCTTGAGCACGAGGATGACGTGGTTGTAGATGACCTCGATGCCGTTGACGTTGAGCAGCGGTTGGGTCATGCCTTGGCTCCTTGTGCTTGCCGCCCAGCGGGGTGCCGGGAGTTCGCCCCGGCGGGCGACCTACTTTCTTGTGTCGACAAGAAAGTAGGCAAAGAAGCGACCCCCGACCGCACCGCCCGCAGCGGAGCTGCGGGTGCCCTGCGCTGCTCAGGCCTTGAGGGCCCGCGCAAAACTCCCTCCGCTACGCTCCGGTCAAACAGTTGCGCGGAGTCAGTGCTTGAAG
>RXJV01000020.1 GCA_003963075.1 Burkholderiales bacterium | reverse complement strand
CGCGCAGGCCCTTGAAGTAGTCGCGGAAGAAGCCCGCGTCGCGGGTGATCAGGCCCTGGCATTGCAGCAGGGCGTGGGCGCCGATGAGGAAGTCCGGCACGGTGCGCTTGATGTCCTGCGGCGACACCTGCGCCGGCAGGCGCTGGCGGTAGCGGCGCTGCATCTCGCCGGCACGCAGGGCCGCGCGCAGCTCCAGCGGCGAGAAGCCGATGCCGATGGCTTCGAGTGTCTCCAGCACGATGTCGCTGTGACCAAGCCCTGCCACCACCTCGCTGACGACCACCTCGCAGGCCACGACCGGCCCGGTGGACAGCGCGCTGCGCAGCAGTTGCTCGGCCTCGTCGGCCGACGGGCCGTCGCCGATGTAGTCGACCAGGATGGAGGTGTCGACGGCGATCAAGGGCAAGCCTTCAACGCAGTGCGGACGCGGGCGGGATGGGCCATCGATCAGGCCTCGTCCGGCGGCGGGTACGGGTCGCCGGGGGCGCGCCCGCGCAGTTCGCGCATGACGTCGTCGGTGGTGACGCCGTCGGGCAGCTTGATGCGCCCGCGCATCTTGGACAGCGCGTCACCGACATCCTTGCGCAGGATGATGCGGCCGCCGTCCAGCTCGACCTTGAGCGTCGTGCCCTTGGTCAGGCCGAGGGCATCTCGGACGGCTTTGGGCAGCGTGATCTGCCCGCGCTCGGCAACGGTGGCTTCCATGGCGCCTCCAGCGGCTGATCGGCCGCAGGAGGCCAATCAGGTATGGATTGAAAAGTATGTATTCATTCTACATACCTGGCAGGACCGATTTCAAGCCGGCGGTCTGCATCACTTCACGGGTGAGATGCCGATCGAGTTGCCGGCCGCCGCCGACGGATCGGCCTCCGCCGCCGCCTTGGCTTCGGCCATCAGGCGCGCCTGCTCCGGATGCACGCAGTCGTCCAGCAGGCGCTGACCCAGCTTGGTGTCCAGCAGCATGGATTTGTTGGCGATCTGGATCATCAGGGTCCGGCCGGTCACATCCTCCAGCCGCAACGCGCCGGTGGACGACAGCACCGGTTTCATCGTGATGCGCTGCTTCTGCCAGGCGACTTCGATATAGCCTGGCGCCTTGGCATGCCGGGCGATCTGGACGTTCTGCTTGAACTCGCAGACATAGTCGCCGACGTAGGCACGATCAGCGGCGGCGAGTTGCTCCTCGCTGGCCTCGGCGAGCACAGGCTCGGGTGCGGGGGCAGGCGTCTTTTTGGCTGCTGCGGGCTTGGCCGGCTTCACTGGGGCGGCGGTACCGGCTGGCTTGGCGGGCTCGGCGAGGCCGGGGAGCGAGGCGCAAAGTAGCAGGGCGGCGGCGCAGCCGCGGAGTGTGAGGAACTGCATGGGCATGGAATGGCTTGGGAATTGGCCGCGCATCATGGCCGCAAGGCGGCCGCGGGTTGGTGAGCAGGTGTGAGTGATTGTCTGCCCTGGCTTCGTTCGGCAGGGTCGTGCTTCACCCGATGGCAGTGGAAAAGAAGGCTTGCTGCGCCTGCGGCGGCAGGGCCCGGCCGGTGCGCTCGGCGCGTTCCAGCACGGTCCAGAAGTAGCGGTAGCTGGCGCGGTCATGCAACCGGTCCCGCGAGGCAATCGGCGCCCAATGGGCGGCCTGAGCCGCGAGCAGCAGCTCGGCCGCCTCGGCGACGTCGTCGGTCGACGGCGCGAACGCTTCGATGATGGGGCGGATCTGATCCGGGTGGATGCTCCACATCCGTGTGTAGCCAAACTCCTGCGCCGCGCGCCGCGCGGCAGCGCCGAGAGCGCCGGCATCGCGGAACTCCGTGACGACGCAATGGGACGGCGTCTTGCCGAAGGCATGGGCCGCCGCAGCGATCTCAAGCTTGGCGCGCACGACCAGCGGATGCTCGAACTGTCCGGGCAGCTCCATCGCCGCCTTCGGGATGGCACCCCGATGGGCCGAAACGAAGTCCATCAGGCCGAAGGACAGCGATTCGATGCGCGGATGCGCGGCAATGCGAAACACGTCGCGCAGCGCACCGTGGGTCTCGATCAACACCTGCAGTGGCAGGCGGGGCTGCTGGTGGCGTTCGCAGGCCGCGTCGATGGCGTCGACCGCCCGGTCCACATCGTCGGCGCTTTCGGGCTTGGGGATCATCAGATAGGCCAGCCGGTGGCCCGCCTTGGCAACGAGGGTGTCGACATCGGCCTCGAACGCCGCGTGGCCCCAGGGGTGGATCCGTGCGCCGACACGGCCGAAGCGATTGGCTTGGCTGTTCGTCAGTTCCGCAATCAACAGGGCCTGCTCGGCCTCGCCGCCGACCGGTGCGCCGTCTTCCGCATCGAGAGTGATGTCGAACACGGGGCCGAGTTCCGCCTGCAGCGCCAGGCTCTTGCGCATGCGGGCCTCGACGCCGCAATAGTGATCGACGACGGGCAATGCCGGCCGTGGCGCCTCTTGCCCGAACAGGGCGACGCGGGGATGAAGCGGTACAGACATGCGGCCACTGTACCCAGCCTGACCCGGGCATTTCAGCTTGCGGCCGGAAAGTCTTGCGTGCAACACTGGGCCGACATATCGATCAAGGGGACTCTCATGACTTGGCTTGAATCCCTGGGCGTTTCGCGCCGGCTGGCCCTCCAGACCTTGGGTGCCGTGCTGGGTGTGCTCCTTGTCGCCGGCTTTCTGCTGTACTCCGAGCGCACGCTCATCATGGGCGAGCGGCAGCAGGCCGTGCGCCAGGCGGTCGAGGTGGCGCATGGTCTGGTCACGCACTTCCACGGCCAGGTGGCGAGCGGCAAGTTGGCCGAGGACGATGCCAAAAAGGCCGCACTCGCTGCGGTGAAGGCCCTGCGCTACAGCGGCAGCGAGTACTTCTGGATCAATGACATGACGCCCGTCATGGTCATGCACCCGATGAAGCCCGAACTGGAGGGCAAGACGCTCGTCAACACCAAGGACCCGACCGGCAAGCCGCTGTTTGTCGCGATGGTGGAGCTGGTGAAGGCCAACGGCGACGGCTACCTGCCCTATATGTGGCCCAAGCCGGGGAGCGACCAGCCGGTGCCCAAGGTCTCCTACGTCAAGGGCTTTGCACCCTGGGGCTGGGTCATCGGATCGGGCGTCTATGTCGACACGGTGGACGCGACGATCTGGCAGCGCGTCTGGCAGGCCGGCCTTGGCGTGCTCGCGCTGGTCGGCGTGCTGCTTGCGCTGGGCTGGGCGATCACCCGCAGTCTCACGCGGCAACTGGGTGGGGAGCCGGTCGCCGTCAACGCCATCACGCGGCGGCTCGCAGCGGGTGATCTCAGCGTCGACATCGAATTGGCCGCGGGAGACCACGAGAGCGTGATCCAGGGTGTGAAGGCCATGCGAGACAGCATGGCCGGCATCGTCCGGCAGGTGCGCGAAGGCTCGGAGTCGGTTGCCAACGCCAGCTCGGAGATCGCATCGGGCAACCAGGACCTGAGCGCCCGCACCGAGAACCAGGCCAGTGCGCTGCAGCAGACTGCGGCGTCGATGGACGAGCTGGGGGCGACGGTGCGCAACAACGTCGACAACGCCATGCAGGCCAATCAATTGGCACAGAACGCATCGAACGTGGCCGTCGAGGGCGGCCAGGTCGTGCGCCAGGTGGTCGAGACCATGCGCGGCATCAACGACAGCTCGCGCCGCATCGGAGACATCATTTCGGTCATCGACGGCATCGCCTTCCAGACCAATATCCTGGCGCTTAACGCGGCCGTGGAGGCCGCGCGTGCCGGTGAACAAGGCCGTGGCTTTGCGGTCGTGGCCGGCGAGGTGAGGTTGCTCGCGGGCCGCAGCGCCGAAGCGGCACGCGAGATCAAGCAGCTCATCACCCAGAGCATGGAGCGCGTGGACCGGGGCAACACGCTGGTGGATCAGGCCGGCGAGACGATGGAGAAGGTCGTCAGCAGCATCCAGCGGGTCACCGACATCATGGGAGAGATCAGTTCCTCCAGTGCCGAGCAGAGTTCGGGCGTCTCCCAAGTGGGCGCCGCCGTCACGCAGATGGACCAGGCTACGCAGCAGAACGCGGCAATGGTTGAGCAGATGGCGGCCGCTGCCGCCAGCCTGCGCGCGCAGGCACAGCAGCTGGTCGAAACCGTCGCGACCTTCCGCCTGCCGGCAACACGCTGAGCGGAACGCGCCATCAAAAACAAAGGCCTCCCGCGGGAGGCCTTTGTTGCGTGATGCGCTGACGCAGCGGCTTACAGCAGGTGCTTGACGCCGTCCTGCTCGTCGGTGAGTTCCTTCAGCGTCTTGTCGATGCACTCCTGCGAGAAGGCGTCGATCTCGATGCCCTGGACGATCTTGTACTCGCCGCCTTCGCAGGTGACGGGGTAGCCGAACATGACATCCTTCGGGATGCCGTAGGAGCCGTCCGACGGGATACCCATCGTGACCCACTTGCCCTGGGTGCCCAGAGCCCAGTCGCGCATGTGATCGATGGCGGCATTGGCAGCCGAGGCGGCGGAGGACAGGCCGCGAGCGGCAATGATGGCGGCGCCGCGCTTGCCCACCGTCGGCAGGAAGACCTCACGGTTCCATTGCTCGTCATTGATCAGCGCCTTGACCGACTGGCCGTCGATGGTGGCGTTGCGGTAGTCGGCGTACATCGTCGGCGAGTGGTTGCCCCAGACGGCCAGCTTCTCGATCGAACCAACGGCCTTGCCGGTCTTGGAGGCGATCTGCGACGCCGCACGGTTGTGGTCCAGGCGCAGCATGGCGGTGAAGTTCTTGGCCGGCAGGTCCGGGGCCGACTTCATCGCGATGTAGGCATTGGTGTTGGCGGGGTTGCCGACGACCAGCACCTTGACGTTGCGCGACGCGACCGCGTTCAGGGCCTTGCCCTGCACGGTGAAGATCTGGGCATTGGCGGCCAGCAGGTCGGCGCGCTCCATGCCGGGGCCGCGCGGACGGGCGCCGACGAGCAGGGCGTAGTCGGTGTCCTTGAAGGCGGTCAGCGGGTCGCTGTGGGCCTCGATGCCGGCGAGCAGCGGGAAGGCGCAGTCTTCGAGTTCCATGATGACGCCCTTCAGCGCGTTCTGGGCCTTCTCGTCAGGGATCTCCAGCAACTGCAGGATGACGGGCTGGTCCTTGCCCAGCATCTCGCCGGAGGCGATGCGGAACAGTAGGGCGTAGCCGATCTGGCCGGCAGCGCCGGTGACGGCGACGCGAACGGGGGTCTTGCTCATGGGAGTCTCCGAAGGTGCAGTTGATGAACCGTTGATGACGCGGGAGTGTACGGGCTTACCCGCAGGCCTCGCCGTGCTCGAATGCAGGCATGCCCAAGACTTCTGCGCGGGCCACTGCGCCGCTTTACGAACAGATCCGTCAGCTCATCGTCAGCGCCTTGGCCGCTGGCGAATGGAAGCCCGGAGATGCCCTGCCCAGCGAGGCGCATCTGGCGCAGCGCTTCGGCGCCAGCGCGGGCACGGTGCGGCGCGCGCTGGACGAATTGACCGCGGCACATGTCGTCGAACGCCGCCAGGGTGCCGGCACCTTCGTCGCGACGCACACCGCGCCAGGCAATTCCTATCGTTTCCTGCGCCTGGTTGCCGACGATGGTGCGACCGGGTTCAGGCGCGAGCTGGTTCACTGCCGACGGGCGCGTGCGACGGCCGAGTCTGCACGGGCACTGCATCTGCGCCCGGCCGAGCCGGTCATTGAGGTGCGCCGGCTGCTGCTGCGTGGCGCCCGGCCCGTCGTGCTGGACGATCTGTGGTTGCCGGAGCGGCATTTCGATGGGCTCGACAGTGCGCAGATCAACGCCTACCCGGGCACGCTCTACGCGCTGTTCGAGGAGAGGTTTCGGGTGCACATGGTCCGCGCCGAAGAAAAGCTGCGCGCGGTGTCGGCCACCGCCGAGGCGGCTGCCCTGCTCGGCGTGGCGGAGGGCAGGCCATTGCTCAGCGTCGAGCGCGTCGCCTACACCTATGGCGATCGGCCCGTGGAGCTGCGCCGTGGGCTGTATTGCACCGACGCGGACTTTTACCGCAATGAATTGAACTGAAACTGACAATGGCGCGGTGCAGCACGTCCGCCACTCGGGTTAACTCTTGGCCCTAGAATCTTTCGGTTTCATATTGATTACCCAGGCTCGATCATGACGGACAGCGCCAAGGCAAGACCGGTTTACCGCAACATCCACGTCACCCAGATCGTCAGCTACCGCCTCCCGCCCGCCGGCATCGTCTCCATCCTGCATCGCATCAGCGGCCTGCTGATGTTCCTGCTGCTGCCCTTCGTGGTCTGGATGCTGGACAACAGCCTCAGCTCGGAAATCTCCTTCGATGCCTTCACGAACGTGTTCGTGGCCGGTGTCGCAGGCCTGCCGGGCGCGTTCGTGAAGCTGGTCGCGCTGGCCTTGATCTGGGCGTATCTGCATCACTTCATCGCGGGCGTTCGCCACCTGTGGATGGATGCCACCCACAGCGTCAGCAAGGCGCAGGGCCACAGCTCGGCGGTGATCACGCTCGCGCTGAGCCTGCTGCTGACGGTCGCGCTGGGCGCCAAGCTGTTCGGCCTGTACTGATTCCCAACCGAAGGACAACACAAGAATGAGCACTTTCGGCTCCAAGCGCCTCGTCGTCGGCGCGCATTACGGCCTGCGCGACTGGCTCGCCCAGCGCGTCACCGCCGTGCTGATGGCCCTGTTCACGCTCGCACTGCTGGTGCAGTTGCTGATGCCCGGCGCCCTGGGCTATGACCGCTGGGCCGCCATCTTTTCGCAGCAGTGGATGAAGGTCCTGAGCTTCGTCACCATCGTCGCGCTGGCCTACCACGCCTGGGTTGGCGTGCGGGACATCTGGATGGACTACGTGAAGCCCGTCGCCCTGCGGCTGGCCCTGCAAGTGTTTTCGATCGTGTGGTTGCTCGGCTGTGCCGGCTGGGCCATCCAGGTGCTGTGGAGACTGTGATGACGGCAAAAGTTTCGACCCGCAAGTTCGACGTGGTCATCGTCGGGGCCGGTGGCTCCGGCATGCGCGCCTCGCTGCAACTGGCGCGCGCCGGCCTCAACGTGGCCGTGCTGTCCAAGGTCTTCCCGACCCGCTCGCACACCGTGGCCGCCCAGGGCGGCATCGGTGCCTCGCTCGGCAACATGAGCGAGGACAACTGGCACTACCACTTCTACGACACCGTCAAGGGCTCCGACTGGCTCGGCGACCAGGACGCCATCGAGTTCATGTGCCGCGAAGCGCCCAAGGTCGTCTACGAGCTTGAGCACTTCGGCATGCCCTTCGACCGCAATGCCGACGGCACCATCTACCAACGCCCGTTCGGCGGCCACACCGCCAACTACGGCGAGAAGCCGGTGCAGCGCGCCTGCGCCGCGGCCGACCGCACCGGCCACGCGATGCTGCACACGCTCTACCAGCAGAACGTCAAGGCCCGCACGCAGTTCTTCGTCGAGTGGATGGCGCTGGACCTGATCCGCGACGCCGACGGCGACGTGGTCGGTGTGACCGCGCTGGAAATGGAAACCGGCGATTTGCACATCCTGCAGGGCAAGACCGTGCTGCTGGCCACCGGCGGCGCGGGCCGCATCTTCGCGGCTTCCACCAACGCCTTCATCAACACCGGTGACGGCCTGGGCATGGCGGCGCGCGCCGGCATCCCGCTGGAAGACATGGAGTTCTGGCAGTTCCACCCGACCGGCGTGCACAACGCCGGCGTGCTGCTGACCGAAGGCTGCCGCGGCGAGGGCGCCATCCTGCGCAACGCCAATGGCGAGCGCTTTATGGAGCGCTATGCGCCGACGCTGAAGGACCTCGCGCCGCGCGACTTCGTGTCGCGCTGCATGGACCAGGAAATCAAGGAAGGTCGCGGCTGCGGTCCGAACAAGGACTACATCAACCTCGACATGACCCACCTGGGCGCGGACACCATCGCCAAGCGCCTGCCCTCGGTGCTGGAGATTGGTCACAACTTCGCCAACGTCGACATCACCAAGGAACCCATCCCCGTGGTGCCGACCATCCATTACCAGATGGGTGGCATCCCGACCAACATCCACGGCCAGGTGGTCGCGCCGAAGAACGGCAACCCAAACGAAGTCATCAACGGCCTCTACGCGGTCGGCGAATGCGCCTGCGTCAGCGTGCATGGCGCCAACCGCCTGGGCACGAACTCGCTGCTGGACCTGCTGGTCTTCGGCCGTGCTGCCGGCAACCACCTGGTGGCGGCCGACCTCGGCAAGCGTTCGCACAAGGCCCTGCCGGCCGATGCGGCCGACCGCTCGCTCGCCCGCCTCGCGCGCCTGGACAGCAGCACCAGCGGCGAGTACGCGCAGGACGTCGCCAACGACCTGCGCACCGCGATGCAGCAGCATGCCGGTGTGTTCCGCACCCAGGCCATGCTCGATGAAGGCGTGGCAAAGATCGCCGAGATTGCCCAGCGGGTGAAGAACATCACCTTGAAGGACAAGTCCAAGGTCTTCAACACCGCGCGCATTGAGGCGCTCGAAGTCGAGAACCTGATCGAAGCGGCGCAGGCCACCATCGTGTCGGCCGCAGCGCGCAAGGAAAGCCGCGGCGCCCACACGGTCAACGACTACGGCGACACCCCTGCCCACCCGAACGGCCGCAACGACGAGGAGTGGATGAAGCACACGCTGTGGTACTCCGAAGGCAACCGCCTGGATTACAAGCCGGTCAACCTCAAGCCGCTCTCCGTCGAATCGATCCCGCCGAAGGTCCGCACCTTCTGACGGCCGACCCAGGACACCCAAGATCATGAAGCGCACCTTCCAGATTTACCGCTACGACCCGGACAAGGACGCCAAGCCCTACATGCAGACCCTTGAGGTCGAACTGGACGGCAATGAGCGCATGCTGCTGGACGCCCTGATGAAGCTCAAGGCGGTCGACCCCAGCCTGTCCTTCCGCCGCTCCTGCCGCGAAGGCGTCTGCGGCTCGGACGCGATGAACATCAACGGCAAGAACGGCCTGGCCTGCCTGACGAATATGCGCACGCTGCCGGGCACCATCGTGCTCAAGCCGCTGCCGGGCCTGCCCGTCGTGCGCGACCTGATCGTCGACATGACGCAGTTCTTCAAGCAATACCACTCGATCAAGCCCTACCTCGTCAACGACAACATCCCGCCCGACACCGAGCGGCTGCAGTCGCCCGAGGAGCGCGACGAGCTCAACGGCCTGTACGAGTGCATCCTGTGCGCGAGCTGCTCGACGAGCTGCCCGAGTTTCTGGTGGAACCCGGACAAATTCGTCGGCCCGGCCGGCCTGCTGCAGGCCTACCGCTTCATCGCCGACAGCCGCGACGAAGCCACCAATGAGCGCCTGGACAACCTGGAAGATCCCTACCGGCTGTTCCGTTGCCACACCATCATGAACTGCGTGGACGTCTGCCCCAAGGGCCTGAACCCCACGAAGGCCATCGGCAAAATCAAGGAGCTGATGGTCCGCCGGGCCGTCTGACACCCGCCCATGGCTGAAGTTCTGGCCCTGATCGACGAGCGCGCGCTGTCCAAGCTGCGCTGGCGCTGCCGTCGGGGTCTGCTCGAGAACGACCTGTTGATCGAGCGTTACTTCACTCGCAAGGCCGGGCAGGTCAGTGTGACGCAGGCCGAGGGCCTGACCGCGCTGATGGACCTCGCCGACAACGACCTGCTCGACCTGCTGCTGCGCCGCAAGGAACCCAGTGGTGACCTCGACTCCACTGCCGTGCGCGAAGTGCTGGCCGAGCTGCGCCCCTGACCGAATCGCTTTTCAAAACCCAAAGGACCGCACCATGATCCCGTCCGACGTGAAAGCCACCCTGTCGTTCTCCGACGGCAGCCCCTCGATGGATCTGCCGCTGTACAAGGGCAGCATCGGACCGGATGTCATCGACATCCGCAAGCTCTACGGCCAGACCGGCAAGTTCACCTACGACCCGGGCTTCCTGAGCACCGCCTCGTGCAACTCGACCATCACCTACATCGATGGCGACAAGGGCGAACTGCTCTACCGCGGCTACCCGATCGAACAGCTCGCGGTGAACTGCGACTACCTCGAGACCTGCTACCTGCTGCTGTACGGAGAGCTGCCGAACGAAAGCCAGAAGGCCGACTTCGAATACAAGGTCATGCACCACACCATGGTGCACGAGCAGATGCAGCACTTCCTGCGCGGCTTCCGCCGTGACGCCCACCCGATGGCCGTCATGACCGGCCTGGTGGGCGCGATGTCGGCCTTCTATCACGACAGCACTGACGTCCATAACCCCGAGCACCGCGAGATCGCGGCGATCCGCCTGATCGCCAAGATGCCCACGCTGGTGGCCATGGCCTACAAGTACACCATCGGCCAGCCCTACATCTACCCGAAGAACGACCTCAGCTACGCCGGCAACTTCATGCGCATGATGTTCGCCACGCCCTGCGAGGAGTACAAGCCCAACGACGTGTTGGTCCGTGCGATGGACCGCATCTTCACGCTGCATGCCGACCACGAGCAGAACGCGTCCACGTCGACCGTGCGCCTGTGCGGCTCGTCGGGCACCAACCCGTTCGCGGCCATCGCGGCCGGTGTGGCCTGCCTGTGGGGCCCCGCCCACGGTGGCGCCAACGAGGCCTGCCTGAACATGCTGGGCGACATCCAGAAGCAGGGCGGCGTGGCCCGCATCGGCGACTTCATCAGCAAGGTCAAGGACAAGAACTCCGGCGTCAAGCTGATGGGCTTCGGTCACCGGGTCTACAAGAACTACGACCCGCGCGCCAAGCTGATGCGCGAGACCTGCCACGAGGTGCTCAATGAGCTCGGCTTGCAGAACGACCCGCTGTTCGAGCTGGCGATGAAGCTGGAGCAGATCGCGCTGGAAGACGAGTACTTCGTCGCCCGCAAGCTCTACCCGAACGTCGACTTCTACTCGGGCATCGTGCAGCGCGCCATCGGCATCCCGGTGCCGCTGTTCACGGCCATCTTCGCGCTGGCCCGCACGGTCGGCTGGATCGCCCAGCTCAATGAGATGATCGGTGACCCCGAGTACAAGATCGGCCGTCCGCGCCAGCTCTTCGTCGGCGCCGCGGCGCGCGACGTCAAGCCCATCGGCCAGCGTTGATCGACGCTCGCCCCTCGCGAACCCCTCGGTCCCCCGAGGGGTTCTTTCGTTTCAGGAGCCTCGATGACCCGACCTGAGATCCTCGTCCTCGGCAGCGTGAACCGCGACCTCATCGTGCATGCGCCGCGCCTGCCCCTGCCGGGTGAGACGCTGCGCGGCCAGCGTTTCAGTGCCTGCCTGGGGGGTAAAGGTGCGAACCAGGCGGTGGCGGCGGCGCGCCTCGGTGCCCGCGTCGCGCTCGCGGCCCGGGTGGGCCAGCTGGAAAACGGCGCCGCGATGGTGGCGCAGTTGGCCGGCGAGGGCGTGGACACGCGGGCCATCGTCCAGCCCGCCGATGAACTGCCCGGCGTGGCATTGATCGTCGTCGGCGCCGAGGACGCTGAAAACCAGATCGTCACGGTGGCTGGCTCCAATGGCAGCCTGCCGCTGGAGCAGGTCGATGCGCTCGACCTGGACGGCCTGCGCTGGCTGGTGGCCCAGCAGGAGCTGCCGCTGGAAAGCATCGCCCGCGCCTTCGAGCGGGCCCGCGCGGCTGGCGCCAAGACCCTGCTGAATGCCGCGCCCTTCCGTGCCGGCGGAGCGCGCTTGATGCCGCTGGTCGACCTGCTCGTGGTCAATGCGCTGGAGGCGCGTGCGCTGGTCTGGGAGGCGTCCGGCCAGCCCCGCGAGGAGGCGGCACCCGAGGCGCTCGCCCGGTCCTTGCGTGAGCAGGGACCGGCGTCGGTGCTCATCTCTTTGGGCGCCGACGGTTTGTACTGGCTCGATGACCAAGGGGGCCGTCGCGTGACGGCTCGCCCCGTGAAGGCGGTGGACACCGTCGGCGCCGGTGACACCCTGGTCGGCGCTCTGGTCACGGCGCTGGCCGAGGGCCAGGACCTCGACCGCGCCCTGGGCTTTGCGCAGACGGCCGCCTCGCTGTCCGTCTCCCGCCCCGGCGTGCAGGAAGCGATGCCCTACCGCGCAGAGGTGGACGCCGCGCTGGCGTCGGCCTGACCGGACACCGATTCAACAAGGAGAACACCATGACCCAGACGCTGCTGCTGCCCCGCTGGCTGCTGACGATGAAGCCCGGCGAGGACGTGCTCGAGGACCATGCGCTGCTGATCGATGCCGACCGCATCGCCGCCATCGGCCCGCGCGCAGACTTGCTAGCCCGCCACCCCCAGGCCGAGCGTGTCGAGCTGCCAGAGCAGATCCTGATCCCCGGCCTGATCAACGGCCATGCGCATTCGGCCATGACGCTGCTGCGCGGCGTGGCGGACGACGTGCCGCTGATGGACTGGCTGCAGAACCACATCTGGCCGCTGGAAAAGCAGTGGGTCAGCGAGGACTGGGTCCACCTGGGCTCCAAGCTCGCCGCGGCCGAGGGCCTGCGCAGCGGCACGACCTATATCAACGACATGTACTTCTTCCCGACCGCGATGGCCCGTGCCGCGCTGGATGCGGGTGTGCGCGCCGCGGTGTCGATGAATGTCATCGACTTCCCGACCGGCTATGCCAGCGGCCCCGACGACTACATCGCCAAGGGCGTCGCCGCCTACGAGCAGTTCAAGGGCGAGAAGATGCTCGACTGGACCAGCGCGCCACATGCGCCGTATACGGTGTCCGATGAGACCTTCGTCAAGCTGCGCGACCTGGCCGAGCGGCTCGACATCCAGATGCACTGCCATATCCACGAGACGGCAGGCGAGGTGACCGACGGCCTCAAGGCCCATGGCGTGCGTCCGATCGAGCGGCTGGATCGGCTCGGCCTGTTCAGCGAGCGCATGATCGCGGTGCACATGGTCCACCTGAACGAGGCCGAGATCGACCTGATGGCCAGCAAGGGTGTGCATCTGGTGCACAACCCCAACTCCAACCTGAAGCTGGCCTCCGGCGTGATGCCGCTCCAGGCGCTGGAGGCGGCCGGCGTGAACACCATCCTCGGCACCGATGGCGCCGCGTCCAACAACCGCCTGGACATGTTCGGCGAGATCCGTTCGGCGGCGCTGCTGGCCAAGGGCATCAGCGGCGACCCGACCGTGGCTTCGGCACGCATCGCGCTCGAGATGGCGACGATCCGCGCCGCCAAGGCCATGGGCCGCGCGGACGATCTCGGCTCGCTGGAGGTCGGCAAGCTGGCCGACTGCGTCGCCGTGTCGCTGGACGATGTCGAGTGCCAGCCGGTCTACAACCCGGCGGCGCAGCTGGTCTATGTCGCGGGTCGAGAGCATGTGCGCCATGTTTGGATCGGCGGTCGCCAGGTGCTGCGTGACCGGCAGCCGACCAGCCTCGACCTGCCCGCCCTGCTGGCTGAGGTGCGCGAGGTCGTCGGCCGCATGAAGGCCGGCTGACCTCAGTACGCCCGCGATGAAGCCCAGCACCGGCACGCTCACTCAGTGGGACGACGCCAAGGGTTATGGCTTCATCACGCCCGATGGCGGCGGCGCCAAGCTGTTCGTCCACATCAAGGGCTTCGGCCTGCGGCCTGATCGGCCGGTGGTCGGCGAGCGCCTGGGTTTTCGCGAGGGCAGGGACGCCCACGGCAAGCGTCGCGCCGTCGACGTGCAGCGCCTCGCCCGCCATGCGCCATCGGCCGGGCCGGCGGTGCCGCACACCCACCGTGTGCTGCTGCTGGTTCCGGCCTTCGCCGCGCTGGTACTGGTCTGCCATCTGTGCTGGGGTCTGCCGAACTGGCTGTGGGGGCTGTACTCGGCGCTGAGCATGGCCAGCTTCATCGTCTATGCCCTCGACAAGCGCGCCGCCGCGCGCGGTGATCGGCGGGTGGCCGAGAACCGGCTGCATCTGCTGTCACTCGCCGGCGGCTGGCCCGGCGCGCTGCTGGCCCAGCAGACCCTGCGCCACAAGAACCGCAAGGCGTCCTTCCTGCGCACCTACTGGGCGATGGTGGTGCTGAATCTCACGGGCTTTGCGCTGGTCTTCACGCCGCTGCTGCGGCACTGAGCGGGCCGGCTTGCCTGCCGCGCTGGGCCGGCAGCGTCGCCGTCTCAGGGCCAGCGCGCACGCCACTGCGCAAGCGCACACGCCAGCACGTCGGCGGCCGGCCGAGGCCCGCCCTCGATGTCCAGCCCGAGCCGGCGGGATGCCTCGCACAGCCGCGCCGCCGGGTCGGACAGATCGAGCGCCGCGGCGCCGTTCTGCTTGGACAGCTTGTGGCCATCGACGGCCAGCACCAGCGGCGTGTGCAGATAGTGCGGCGTCGGCAGGCCGAGCGCCTGCTGCAGCGCGATCTGCCGTGGCGTGTTGTCGGCCAGGTCCGCGCCGCGCACGACGTCGGTGATGCCCTGCGCGGCATCGTCGACGACGACGGCGAGCTGGTAGGCCCACAGGCCATCGGCGCGCTTCAGCACGAAGTCGCCCACCTCGGCGGCCAGGTCTTGCGACTGCGGGCCCAGCCGGCGGTCCTGCCAATCGATGCGGCCGTCCACGCGCAGGCGCCAGGCGCGCACCGGCCGGCCCCCCGTGCCTTCACGGCAACTGCCCGGATAGACCAGCTCGCCATGCTTCGCGCGCGGGCCGACGGCGGCCGCGATCTCGGCCCGGGTGCAGGCGCAGCCGTAGGCCTGGCCTGAGGCGATCAGCCGGTCGAGCGCGGCCTGGTAGAGCTCACCGCGCCGTGACTGCCAGGTCGGCGGCTCGTCGGGGCGCAGGCCCAGGCGTTCGAGCTGGCCGAGGATGAGTTCGTCCATGCCCGGCGGGCAGCGCGGGCCGTCCACATCCTCCATGCGCACCAGCCATTGGCCGCCGTGGGCGCGGGCATCCAGCCAGCTCGCCAGCGCTGCCACCAGCGAGCCCTCGTGCAGCGGGCCGGTGGGCGAGGGGGCGAAGCGGCCGCGGTAGGCCATCAGAGGCGATGGGCGCGGACTGCGCGGCCGAGCAGGCGTGAGCGGGGTGTCCATCGCCTCGGCTAGAGCAGCAGGCCCTCGTGCTGCTCCAGCAGCGCGCGGCGCGTCGTCTCGTTGCGCAACCGCTCCAGCCACCAGGCCAGCCCCCGGCCGGGCGCCTGGCCGCTGTCGCGCCAGGCGTAGTGCATGACGCTGGCGCGGCGCCCCTCGTAGGTGGCCTTGCGCACCAGGCGGCCGGCCTCGACATGCCGGCGCACCACGCTGGTGGGCAGCGAGCCACAGCCCAGGCCGCGCAGCAGGGCCTCCAGCTTGGTGGCCACGGAGGGCATGGTCAGCACGTCCTGGCCGGGCAGCAGCCCGACGGTGATCGGCGTCAGCATGCGGGCGCTGTCGGCCACCGCGACGATGCGGTGCTCGGCGATCTGGGCCGCCGTCAGCGGCTCGGGCAGGGCGGCCAGCGGGTGATGCGGGGCAACACAGAACGCGAATTCCAGGTCGCCGGCCGGTTCGCAATGGATGCTGCTGCTGGCCGAGGGCGCGGGCACGCCCAGGGCCAGATCCGCTTCGCCGTGCAGCAGGGCCTCCCAGGTGCCGGCCAGCACCTCCACGCGCAGCTTCAGCCGCGTCGGTGGCGCCGTGCCGTCCTCGCAGCGCTGGGCGTAGAAGGCCTCCATCAGGTCGAACACCGCGCGGCGGGCGATCGCGTCGTCCACCACCATGGTCAGCTCGCTCTCCCAGCCGGTGGCGATGCGGCGCACCCGGTTGGCCACGGCGTCCAGCTCCTGCAGCAGGCGCCGGCCTTCGATCAGCAGCTCCTGGCCGGCCGAGGTCAGCACCGCCTGGCGCGAGCTGCGATCGAAGAGCAGCACATCCAGGGCGTCCTCCAGCTGACGGACCGAATAGGTCAGTGCCGACGGCACCCGGCCCATCTCGCGTGCTGCGGCGGCAAAGCTGCCGGTGCGGGCGATGGTGTCCATCATCGTGAGCGCTTCGGGTGTCAGCGCGCGGCGCTTGTCCTGGATCTGGGTCATGCGTTCAGTCTATTTGAACGGTGTACTCAAGGCCGGCTGACTGGTGATGGCCGCCGCGGCTCCTACATTGTTGCCATCGCCATCAGGCCTGGAGCCCACATGCCCATGCAATTGATCAGGTCCAGCGACCGCGGCTATGCCGATCACGGCTGGCTGAAATCCTTCCACAGCTTCTCGTTTGCCGACTACTACGACCCGGCCCGCATGGGCTTCGGCGCGCTGCGCGTGATCAATGAAGACAGGATCGCCCCGGGCACCGGCTTCGGCACCCATGGCCACCGCGACATGGAGATCATCAGCTATGTGCTCGACGGTGAACTGGCGCACAAGGACAGCATGGGCAACGGCGAGCAGGGCGCGGCCAACAGCGGCGTCATCCGCCCCGGTGATGTGCAGCGCATGAGCGCCGGCTCCGGCGTTCAGCACAGCGAGTTCAATCACGCCAAGGACCGGGCCACGCATTTCCTGCAGATCTGGATCCAGCCCGACGCCGCCCTGCGCGGCATCGCGCCGAGCTATGAGCAGAAGCATTTCGACGCCGCCTCCAAGCGCGGCCAACTGCGCCTGGTGGCGGCCCGCGACGGAGCCGGCGGGGCGGTCACGATCCATGCGGATGCCCGGCTCTACGCGGGCCTGTTCGATGGCCATGAAGCGGCTGAGCTCGGCCTGGCCGCAGGTCGCATCGCCTATGTGCACCTGGTGCGCGGTGCGCTCAAGGTCAACGGGCAAGACCTGACGGCGGGTGATGCCTTGCAAGTTCGCGAAACATCGCGCCTCGCGTTCACCGCCGGGCAGGAGGCCGAAGTGCTGGTCTTCGACCTGGCCGCCTGACCCCTGTTCCCCCCACCCTCAGAGGAATGTCCCATGAGCAAGATCGTTGTTGTCTACCACTCCGGCTACGGCCACACCCAGCGCATCGCTGAAACCGTCGCCGAGGCAGCGTCGGCCCAGCTCGTCGCGATCGACGCCGAGGGCCATGTCAGCGACGCCGACTGGGCCGCGCTGGACGCCGCCGACGCCATCGTGTTTGGCTCGCCCACCTACATGGGCACCGTCAGCTGGCAGTTCAAGAAGTTCGCCGATGCGACCAGCAAGAAGTGGTTCACCCAGGCCTGGAAGGACAAGCTCGCCGCCGGCTTCACCAACAGCGCCTCGATGAACGGCGACAAGCTGTCCACGCTGCACTACCTGTTCACGCTGAGTCAGCAGCACTCGATGCTGTGGGTGGGCACGGGCCTGATGCCGTCGAACAGCAAGGCCGCCACGCGCAACGACATCAATTACGTCGCCTCGTTCTCGGGCCTGATGACCACCTCCCCGAGCGATGCCTCGCCGGCCGAGATGGTTGCCGGTGATTTCGCCACCGCCAAGCTTTTTGGCGAGCGCATCAAGGCGGTCGCCGCCCGCCTTGCCAAGGCCTAAACCAGCCCCAGATCGCGCGCGCTGGCGCCGGGGAAGACGGTGGCCAGCTGCGCGTCGCTCAGGCCGTACATGCGCTTGAACAGGCCGCCCAGCAGCGCCCGGTACTCGTTGAGCACCGGCCAGTCGCGGTTCTGGAACAGCGTGGCGGCCTTGACCTCGACCTGCTCGCCCGCGATGCGCCGCCCGTTCACGCGGCCGCCCAGCACCCAATAGGCGCTGCCGTGGCCGTGGTCGGTGCCACGGTTGCCGTTCTCGCGGAAGGTGCGGCCGAACTCGCTGACCACCACCACCACGGTGTTGGCCCACTGCGGGCCCATCTCGTCGGCGAACAGCGCCAGGCCCTTGCCCAGTTCCGACAGCTTGCCGGCCAGCTGGCCGGTGGCGCCGCCTTCGCCGACATGGGTGTCCCAGCCGCCGACGTCGATGAAGCCCAGGCTCACCCTGTCGCGCATCAGCCGTGCCACGCGGCGCGCCTCCAGCGAAAAGCCCTTGGCCGCGATGGCGCCGCGGCTGGCGGCCTCCATTTCGCCGGCCATTTCGCGCGACACCTCGTCGCGC
Source organism: Burkholderiales bacterium (assembly GCA_003963075.1). Lineage (GTDB taxonomy): Bacteria > Pseudomonadota > Gammaproteobacteria > Burkholderiales > Burkholderiaceae_C > Pelomonas. The sequence continues at coordinate 33,514 of RXJV01000020.1, read as the reverse complement.
ACCTCGAAGCCGCCGCTCACCGTGCCCGCCAGCCGCGTGCCGGCATACATGCCGGCGATGGTCTGGGCCTGGCTGGCGCTGATGGCCGGTTTGCCGAGGTCGCGCAGCGCCTGGTTGGCCACCGGCAGGCTGCCGCGCAGGATCAGCGGCACCTGGTCGGTGAAGGCCATGGCCTCCAGGCTGGATCCGGCGCCGAGCACGCCGGCGAGCCGGTTCATGAAGCCGCTGCGGAAGTCCCGCGACGCGTTGTCCGGCTGGCCGAGTTCGATGTGGTCCTGCGTCTCGAAATGGCTGCGCGTGGTGTCGTGGGTGCCGGCAAAGGGCACAAAGCTGACCTGGCCCTGCTGCCACAGCGGCTGGATGCTGTCGGCCAGCGCCGGGGCCAGGCCCCAGCTGTCGTCCAGCGGCAGGGCGGCGCTCTTGGCGATCGCGATGTTCGGCCGCGCCTCGTAGTAGAAGCTGGAAGCCGTGGGCACCAGCAGATTGGCCGCGTCATAAGCGCCGCGCAGGAACACGACGAGCAGCCTCGGCGTGCCGGGCGTGCCGGCCCAGAGTTTCAGGGGCCGGCTGGCCATGCCAAGGCCGGCCAGGCCGATCAGGCTGTGGTGCAGGAGTTTGCGGCGGTTCATGGGTTCACCTGTTCATCAGTTCGGGCGAGGCGAGCAGCAGGGTGTTCCATTCCTGCGGTGAGGTGGCTTGCGCCAGGGCCGACTTCGTCGCCGCGGCAAGCCGGGGCGCGATGCCGTCGTAGTACAGCGGGTTGGCCAGTTGCGGGAAGGCCGGCCGGTCCTGTTTTTCGCCGTCCACCTTGAAGAGGCCGGCGCTGCCGCTGCCGATGGCACGGGCGATCTCGAAGCGGGTGGTCATCTGCCCTGGGCCGGCCCAGGCGCTTTCGTCGAGCGGATAGCCGTCCGGCGTCTGGCGGTTGTAGGGCGCCTGGCCCAGGCGGTAGAGCCAGCCGATCATCGGCCCGGTGTTCAGCACCACCTTGTCCGCGTAGGCCAGCCGCACGGCCGACACGACGTAGTGCGTCGGGTCCTTGAACTTGCGGCCGAGCGAGGCCTCGAATTCCGCTGACGTGATCATCGTGCGCAGCACCTCAGCGATGCGGCCATCGGTCTGCTGCCAGCGCTCGGCCATGCGCGCGACCAGGGCCGGCGGCGGCTCGTCGGCGACGAAATACTGCGCCAGTTTGCGGGACACGAAGCGCGCCGTGCTGGGGTGGACGGCCAGCAGGTCCAGCACCTGGTCCAGCTCGGCATAGCCCCGGCCCGCGACGGTGATGCCGAGCAGGGTTTTGTCGCCGAAGTCGTGGCGCGCCGGGTTGAATTCGGTGAGCCCGTCACGCCGGTACTGCGCGGCCTGTGCCGGCTTGAGCTTCGGGGGCGTGTCGCTGAGGTTGACGCCCAGGCCGGTCAGCACGCGGGCCAGTTCCTGCACATCGCGCTGGCTGTAGCCGCCACCAATCCCGAGGGTGTGCAGCTCCAGCAGTTCGCGCGCGTAGTTCTCGTTGATGCGGCCGGCGGCGTTCTGCTCGTTGTCGAGATAGCGCAGCATGGCCGGGTGGTGGGCGGTGTAGCCCAGCAGGTCGCGGAAGCGGCCCAGCGAGCGTTCGCGCAGGCCCTGCTCGTAGTCCCCGACCATCACGCGCAGGTTGGCCTTGTACTGGTGCACATTGAAGTGGTTGAACCAGAACCAGGTCATCTGCTCCTGCAGCTGCTGGGGCGAGTACAGCGCCAACAGCAGTGAGCGCGCCGAGGCCTCGCGGGCCAGCTTGCTCAGGGCCTGCTGGTAGTCCTTTTGTGCGGCGGCCTTGGCGGTGTCGTCGGTCAGCGCGTCGGCGGCCTTGCGCTGGGCTTCGAGGGACTGCACCAGCGGCATCAAGGCCTGCTGGCCGATGCCCAGGGCCTGGATCTGGGCCTGCGCGGCCTCGGGCAGGCGGGGTGCTGGCCTTGCGTTCAGTTGCGCCTCCAGCCAGGCGGCGCGGCCCTGGCTGCGCACGCTGGCGAGGTCGGCGCTGCTGGCGCCCCAGGTCAGGCGGTCGAGCCAGAGCGCGTCCTGCGCGGCACTGCGGGCGACCACCGAAGGAGGCGTCGTGGTTGGAGCGCTGCCACAGCCGACGAGGGTGGCAAGGACGATGGTGATGAGCGCGAGCTTCTTCATGGCGGCCTCATGATGAGGCCGGTCAACGCCCGCTGTCGACCCGCGGTGGACGCGGCAACAAGACTTCACATGCCGGCATGGCGCCGGCGTGAATTCCGGCTCAGGCCGCGCGCGGCCAGGCGGTCGTCAGCGTCGCCGAGGTCGACTCGGCGGCCTGGTGCCGGGCGGCGTCGACCACGTCGCGGCGCAGTGGCGACGCGAAGGTCTGGATGAACTCGTAGACGTAGTCGCGCAGGAAGGCACTGCGGCGCACGGCCAGCCGCGTCATGTTGTCCTGGAACAGGTGGCGCGCATCCAGGGCACGCAGGTGGCGGTCGCGCTCCTCGTCAAACGCGATGGCAGCGACGATGCCCACGCCCAGGCCCAGCTCGACATAGGTCTTGATGACGTCGGCGTCCATCGCGCTGAGCACGACATGCGGCTGCAGCTGCGCGGCTGCGAAGGCCTCGTCGATGTGTGAGCGGCCGGTGTAGCCAGGCTCGTAGGTGACGATGGGGAACTGCGCGAGTCGCGCCAGCGTCAGCGGCTCGCCGCTGGTGGCGAGCGGATGGTCGGGCGGCACGACGACCGCATGCGTCCAGCGGTAGCAGGGCAGGGCGACCAGCTCGGGGTACTGGGCCAGCGCCTCGGTGGCGATGCCCACGTCCGCCTCGCCTTCGAGCAGCAGCTTGGCGATCTGCTGGGGCGAGCCCTGCTGCAGGTGCAGGCTGACATCCGGGTGGTGGGCGCGGAAGTCGCGCACCGCGGGCGGCAGCGCATAGCGGGCCTGGCTGTGCGTGGCAGCGATGCGCAGCCGGCCGCTGCCGGCGCTGGCGAAATCGTCCGCTGCGCGCTTGAGGTTTTCGGCCTCCAGCAACAGGCGCTCGATCACCGGCAGCACCTGCTCGCCCGGTTCGGTCAGGCCGGTCAGGCGCTTGCCCACGCGCACGAAGAGCTCGATGCCCAGCTCCTCTTCCAGTTCGCGGATCTGCCGGCTGACGCCCGGCTGGGAGGTGTGCAGGGCCTGGGCCACCTCGGTGAGGTTGAAGCCGCGGCGCTGGGCCTCGCGGACAGAGCGGAGTTGTTGAAAGTTCATGCGCGGTCAGCTCGTCGAGAGACGACGATTGTCCGAAGCAGCCCTCGGTCTGTCGTCGAACAAATCGAGATATCGATATGCATTCCAGCCGACGCTTGGGCCGGCCCGCCGTTCAGACGGCGAAACCCCATTCGAGGAAGTCGGCATGCCGGGGCCGGTGCTCGGCCGCTGCACGGGCGCGGGCGGCCTCGACCCAGCTCTTGGCGACCGGCAGCGGGCCGAAGCCTGCCTCGGCATTGATGTGGCCGACGTTGCCGAGGTTGCTGTAGCTCGCGCCCCAGCGATGCGCCCAGCGGGCCGCGCTGGCGGCGCTCATCCAGGGGTCGGTGCTGCTGGCGATCAGCCGCGTGCGGCGCGGCAGGCGGTGATGGGGCAGGGCCTCGGCGATGCCGAACTTGTCGGGCTCGGCCGGCGCGACGAACAGGGCTTCACGGATCGGGGAGTCTTCGTGGTCGGCCAGGTGACGGGCCAGCGCCAGGCAGCCGAAGCTGTGGGCCACGGCCAGCCATTCGCCACTGCCGTCCGACGAGGCGACCACGTCCAGCGTGCGCTGGATGCGTGCGGCCCAGCGCTCCAGCTCCGGACGGCTGGGATCGCGCTGGGTGACGCGCCGGGCCTCGCGGTACTGGCCCTGCAGCCAGGTCTGCCAGTGGGCCGGGCCGCTGTCGTGCAGGCCCGGGATGATCAGGACACGTGGCGGCTTGTAGGCCATGGCAGCCGCCTCAGAGCGTCGCGATCGACACTTCGGTGGACTTGACCAGCGCGACCACCTCGCGACCGACCTCCAGGCCCAGGTCCTTGACCGAACGGGTCGTGATGACCGAGGTGACCACGTCGCCGGAGCGGGTGACGACGTCGACCTCGGACACGACCGGCCCCTCGATGATTTCCTTGATGGTGCCGCGGAACTGGTTGCGGACGTTGATGGCGGTGATGGTCATGCGGGACTCCTGGGACACGGTGAAGCCCCAGTGTGCGAGCCCGTGCGCGCTGGCGGAACGAAGCAATCCTCAGCAGTGCATGTCGCCAGCGAATATCAGCGCCGACGGCGCGTGTCCTTCGCCGGCTTGGGCAGCAGCTGGGTGCAGTCGATCAGCGTGCCGTCCAGCGAGGGCTGATCGAGGCAGGTCTCGTAGGGTGTCCGGGCGCCGATGCCGGCGCTCGGCGGGTCGAAGTCCAGCGGCTCGACCAGGGGGCGCTGTGGCGCGCTGGCAAGGGCCGGTGCCGGCGCGGCGGCCGGCCTGGGTGGGGCTTGCAGCCTACGGGTCAACAGCAGTGCAAGCGTCAGCGCGATGGCGACCGGGATGACGACCGCGATAGCGACCGCGATCGGGTGGCGATGGGCTCGGATGTTCATGGCGCGGCTCCCCGGCGGGGCGCGCTGTCCGGATGGCGGCGTCGCCCGATGCCTGCAAGGACGCCAAGCTAGGCGTCGCCGGGCCGCCTGTCGTCCACCGTTTGGCGGACGGCGGACCGCTCAGGCGTGCCCTCGTCCTTCCATCGATGGAGCCCGCGCATGCGCGGGCGAGCCGGTCAGATGCCGGCGCCGGCCTCGAACAGGCTGAGCCGGGCGGCGCTGAGCTTGACCCGCTGGCCGCCCTGGAGCCGCAGGGCGTCGGCCTGGTCGCGCGTCAGCTCGGCCTCCAGCGGCTGGCCGTCAGGCCCGACCAGCTCGACCCGGGCGCTGGCGCCAAAGGCCAGCACGCGCTCGACCGTGGCGGCCAGGCCGGGCGCGGATTCATCGGTGGCGATCTGCAGCTCGTGAGGGCGGGCATAGGCCTGCACCTCGCCGCCGGCGCCGCTGCCGGCGCCGGGCAGCTGGTGTTCGCCGATGTGCAGCACGCCTTCATGGGCGCGCCCGACGAAGCGGTTGGCCGCGCCGAGGAAGCCGTAGACGAACGGCGTGGCCGGGCGCTCGTAGACCTCCTGCGGCGTGCCGACCTGCTCGACGCGGCCGTGGTCCATCAGCACGATGCGGTCGGCCACCTCCAGCGCCTCGTCCTGGTCGTGGGTGACGAAGATGCTGGTGATGTGCAGCTCGTCGTGCAGGCGGCGCAGCCAGCGGCGCAGCTCCTTGCGCACCTTGGCATCCAGCGCACCGAAGGGTTCGTCCAGCAGCAGCACGCGTGGCTCCACCGCGAGGGCACGGGCCAGCGCGATGCGCTGGCGCTGGCCGCCGGAGAGCTGTGGCGGGAAACGGTCGGCCAGCCAGTCGAGCTGCACGAGCTGCAGCAGCTCGATGACGCGCTTCTTGATCTCGGCCTCGGGCAGGCGTTGCTTGCGCGGCTTCACGCGCAGCCCGAACGCGACGTTGTCGAACACCGTCATGTGCCGGAACAACGCGTAATGCTGGAACACGAAGCCGACCTGGCGCTCGCGCACATGGGTGTCGGACGCGTCCTCGCCGTCCAGCAGCACCCGGCCGCGGTCGGCCTGCTCCAGGCCGGCGATGATGCGCAGCAGCGTGGTCTTGCCGCAGCCCGAGGGGCCGAGCAGCGCGACCAGCTCGCCGCTGGGGAATTCCAGGCTGACGTCACCGAGGGCGGTGAAGTTGCCGAAGCCCTTGTGGATGTTTTCGACCTTGATGCTCATGAGGCTTCCTGTGCCGAGACGGCGGCGCGCCATTCGACGATTTGCTTGAGCACCAGCGTCACCAGCGCCAGCAGCGCAAGGATGGACGCCACCGCGAAGGCCGCGGCGAACTGGTACTCGTTGTAGAGGATCTCGACCTGCAGCGGCAGGGTGTTGGTGAGGCCACGGATGTGGCCGGACACGACCGATACCGCGCCGAACTCGCCCATGGCCCGCGCATTGCACAGGATGACGCCGTACAGCAGGCCCCACTTGATGTTGGGCAGGGTCACGCGGCGGAAGGTCTGCCAGCCATTGGCGCCGAGCACGGTGGCGGCCTCCTCCTCGTCGCGGCCCTGGGCCTGCATCAGCGGGATCAGCTCGCGGGCGACGAAGGGGAAGGTGACGAAGACGGTGGCCAGCACGATGCCGGGCACGGCGAAGATGATCTTCAGGTCGTGGGCCTGCAGCCAGGGCCCGAACCAGCCCTGGGCGCCGAACAGCAGCACATACATCAGGCCCGCGACGACCGGCGAGACCGAGAACGGCAGGTCGATCAGGGTGATCAGGATCTGCTTGCCGCGGAAGTCATGCTTGGCAATCGCCCAGGCGGCGCTGACGCCGAACACGAGGTTGAAGGGCACCGCGAACGCGGCCGCCAGCAGCGTGAGCCTCATGGCCGAGAGCGTGTCGGGTTCCGACAGCGCCGTGAAGTAGGCCTCCCAGCCCTTGCGCAGCGCCTCGGTGAAGACGGCGATCAGCGGCAGCAGCAGGAAGAGGCCAAAGAAGCTCAGGCCCAGCGCGAGCAGCAGCCAGCGCACCGCCGGGCTTTCGCGCGTGGCGGGGTTGGCCTGGTAGTTGGGGCGGCTGTGGTGGGTGACGGTGAGTGCGGTGCTCATCGGGACTCCTGACCGGTCGTCTCAAGGGCGGCCGGCGCCTGCGGGGGGCACAGAGCGCACCGAATGTGGGGGCTCATCGGCTACCTCGCTTTGAGGTCCAGGCCTGCAGCAGGTTGATCGCCAGCAGCAGGATGAAGCTGAACACCAGCATCACCACGGCGATGGCGGTCGCGCCGACATAGTCGTATTGCTCCAGCTTGGCGATGATCATCAACGGCGTGATCTCACTGACCAGCGGGATGTTGCCGGCGATGAAGATGACCGAGCCGTACTCGCCCACGGCCCGCGCGAAGGCCAGCGCTAAGCCGGTCAGCAGCGCCGGCAGCAGCGTCGGCAGCACGACGTAGCGGAAGGTCGTCCAGCGCCGTGCGCCGAGCGAGGCCGCAGCCTCCTCGAACTCGGTCTCCATGTCCTCCAGCACCGGCTGCACCGTGCGCACGATGAAGGGCAGGCCGATGAAGATCAGCGCCAGCAGTACGCCGAGCGGCGTGAAGGCGATCTTGAGGCCCTGCTCGCCGAACAGCGGCGCCAGCTTCCCGCCGGGCGCGAACAACGAGCCGATCCAGCCGTTGGGCGCATAAAGCGCCGTCAGTGCGATGCCGGCGACGGCCGTGGGCAGCGCGAAGGGCAGGTCGATCAGCGCATCCACCAGCTTGCGGCCGGGGAAGTCATAGCGCACCAGGCACCAGGCCAGGATCAGGCCGAACACAAGGTTGATGGCTGCCGCCAGCAACGAGGCGCCGAAGCTGAGCTTGTAGGACGCGATGACGCGCGGCGAGGTGGCCGCGGCCCAGAACGCGTCGAGGCCATGGCCGGCGGATTTGATGAACACCGCCGCCAGCGGAATGAGCACCAGCAGCGACAGGTAGAACAGCGTGAAGCCGAGCGTGGGGGCGAAGCCCGGCAGAACCCTTCGGCGAGCGGTCATCAGCGTTTGATCCCCGCCATGATCTGGTCGAACACGCCGCCGTCGGCGAAGTGCGTCTTGCTGACCGCAGCCCAGCCGCCCAGGGTCTTGTCGACCGTGAACAGCTTGATGTCGGCGAAGCGGCCCGCGTGCTTCTTCAGCAGGGCCGGGTCGCGTGGGCGGAAGTTGTTGCGGGCGATGATCTCCTGCGCCTCGGGCGTCCAGTGGAAGTCGAGGTAGGCCTTGGCCAGCGCCGCCGTGCCCTTTTTGGCGACGACCTTGTCGACGATGGCCACGGGCGCCTCGGTCTCGATGGAGATGCTGGGGTTGACCTGCTCGAACTGGCCCTGGCCGAACTCGTTCTCGATCAGCTCGACCTCCGCCTCGAAAGTGACGAGCACGTCACCGATGCCGCGCTGCGTGAAGGTGGTGGTGGCGCCGCGGCCGCCGCCGTCCAGCACCGGCACGTTGGCGAAGATCTTGCTCACGCGCTCGCGGGCCTGGGCCTCGCTGCCGCCGGTGGCGATGACGCTGCCCCAGGCCGCCAGGTAGCCATAGCGGCCGTTGCCGGTGACCTTGGGGTTGGGGATGATGACCTGCACGCCGGGCCGGGCCAGGTCGCTCCAGTCCTTGATGCCCTTGGGGTTGCCCTTGCGCACCAGGAACAGCATGGTCGACGAATAGGGCGCCGCGCCATTCGGGAAGCGGCTGCGCCAGTCCGTCGGGGTCAGGCCGTTGACGGCGAGCTGGTCGACGTCGGTTGCCTGGTTCATCGTCACGACGTCGGCCTCCAGGCCGCCGATCACGGCGCCGATCTGTTTGCTGGAACCGCCGTGGCTCTGGTTCACGCTGACCGCATGGCCCTTGGCCTTTTCGGCGGCCACGAAGGCCGGGTTGAGCTGCTTGTACAGCTCGCGGGCCACGTCGTAGGACACGTTGAGCAGGGCCGGATCGGCGGCCAGTGCCGGCAACGAGGCGGCGGCCAGGAGCGAGACCACTGCGGCGCGGCGGGTGGGCAGGAAGGCAGGCATGTCGGACCCGTCGAGTGAACGAAAGGCGCGAGGGTGCCCAAAGTCCTTCATTCGCGGAACGACAGATTTCTTATTTTCTTATTCAGGAGCCAATGTTGCGCTGGAAGACGGGCTGCCGAGGCATAAGCGCCCGAGCGTTGCCGGCGGTCAGTCGGCGCCGCGCACCGCGAGCATGACGGCATGGGCCTTGAACACCGCCGTCGCGGCTTGGCCAGGCGCCAGGCCCAGCGCATCGACGGCATCGTTGGTGACGCTGGCGGTCACCACCGTGCCACCGGGCAGCGTCAGCCCCACCAGGCTGGAGACCGCGCCGCGCTGCAGTCGCGACACCGTGCCCGCGAGCTGGTTGCGTGCCGACAGCCGGTAGCCGCCAAAGTCGGTCACCAGCACGACCTCGCTTGCCTTGACGAGGGCCAGTGCCTCCTGGCCGGCCTGCAGCTGCAGCTCCTCGGCGGCCGGTGTGGTCAGCGCGGCGGTGATTTGCTGTCCGCCGTCGACCGTGACGCGCACGGTCGTCGTCACCGGGCCGGGGGTCACCGCGGCGATGCGGCCATGGAACTGGTTGCGTGCACTGGTCTTCATGCTCATCCTTTTCAAGAGGGCCGCGAGGCCGGGTTGCTCGGTCAGCCGGGCCTCCTCGTCGGCCAGGAAACCGGCGAGCCGCCGCTGCAGCTGCCGCCAGGCGTCGAGCAGCGCCTGGCCCTCGCCGGTGAGCCGCGTGCCACCGCCGCCGCGCCCGCCGGCGTTGGCCTCGACCAGCGGCGCCCGTGTCAGCGCGCTGGCGGCGTCCAGCACCAGCCAGGCGCCCTTGTAGCTGTAGCCGGCGGCCCGAGCGCCCTTTTGCAGCGAACCGGTCACGGCGATGGCGGCGAGCAGGTCGAAGAAGCGGCTGTCGAGCCGCCCGGCCAGGCGCAGTTCGCCGCGCAGCAGCGGCCGATCCTGGGGGGTCATCGGGCGGGCTCCAGGGCAGCGCGCAGGTCCGCGTCATCGGTGCGCAGCCGCCGCTGCACGCTGCCGCCGTCAAGCACGAAGACCTCATCGGCGAGGGCCGTCACGTCCTCGGGGTCATGGCTGACGATCAACGCCGGGATGCCCAGGCGTGCACGCAGCTCGCGCAGCTCCGCGCGCAGCTGGCGGCGCAGCGTGACATGCAGCGCCGCGAAGGGCTCGTCCAGCAGCAGCACCTGGGGCTGGCAGGCCAGCGCCCGGGCCAGGGCCACGCGCTGTTGCTGGCCGCCGGACAGCGTGGCCGGCCGGCTGTCGGCCAGCGCCTTGAGGCCGAAGCTGTCGATCAGCGCGTCGACCCGTGCGGCGTCGTCGGCCTGCAGCCGGCGCCGCCAGCTTGTCAGCCCGAAGGCAATGTTCTGCCGCACGCTGAGGTGCGGGAAGAGGGCGTAGTGCTGGAACAGGTAGCCCACGCGTCGGGCTTCGGGTGCCAGATCGATGCCCGCCGCGGTGTCCAGCAGCGTGTGGCCGTTCAGCCGCACGTGGCCGGCACGCACCCGCAGCAACCCGGCCATGGCCCTCAGGGTCAAGGATTTGCCGGCGCCCGACGGGCCGTACAGCGCGACGAAGGGCGCTTCGGTTGCGAATGCAATGTCAAGGTCGAACCGCCGGCGGCCGTCGGCGACGTCGAGTTGGAGACGGACGTCGATCAAGGCTTGCCGAACCCGTGCCTGGCCAGGATGGCCTGGGCCTCGCTGCCGACCAGGTAGCCAACGAAGTCGCGCGCCAGCGCCGTCTGCTTGCTGTCAGCCACCACCGCGGCCGGGTAGGTGATGGGCGCGTGGCCCGCCACAGTGGCGGCGACGCGCACCCGGTCGCGGGCGATTTCGGCATCGGTGCGGTAGACAAAGCCGGCCTCGACCTCGCCGCGGGCCACATAGTCCAGCACCTGGCGCACGTTGTCGGCGAACACCAGCTTGGCGCTCAGCGCCGACCACAGCTGCGCACTGCCCAGGGCCTGCTGGGTGTAGCGGCCGACGGGCACGGAGGCCACCTTGCCGATGGCGATCCGGCGCACCGCCGGTTTGGTCAGGTCGGCCAGGCTGGCCACCGTGGCGGTAGCGTCGGCCGGCGTGATCAGCACCAGGGCGTTGGCGGCGAAGTCGCGCCGCGTGTCGGCCGCGATGAGCTTTTGGTCGGCGGCGCGGTTCATCGTCTCCTGGTCGGCGCTGGCGAAGACGTCGGCCGGCGCTCCCTGGGCGATCTGTTGCAGCAGCACGCCCGAGGCTGCGAAATTGAAGCGCAGCTTGCTGCCCGGCCGGCTGGCCTCGAAGCGGGACGCGATCTCCTTGAACGCGTCCGTCAGGCTGGCGGCGGCAGACACCGTGAGCGTCTGGGCCGAAGCGAACCACGGCAGGGCGGCGAGGGACAGGGCGATCAGCAGGCGTGTCTTCATGATGGGTTGCGTTGCAGGTAGCGGTTGGACAACACCAGGACGGCGACCGACACGGCCGACACGACCAGCGACAGCAGCAGGGCCAGATCGTCACGGCCGGCCTGCACCGCGTCGTAAATGGCCATCGAGGCGGTCTGGGTCTGGCCCGGGATCGAGCCGGCCACCATCAGTGAAGCGCCGAACTCGCCCATCGCACGGGCAAAGGCCAACAGCGTGCCGGCCAAAATGCCGGGCCAGGCCAGCGGCAGCGTCACCCGGATGAAGCTGCTCCAGCGCGACTGGCCCAGGGTGCGGGCCGCAGCCTCCAGATCTCGGTCCACCTGGGCGAAAGCACTGCTGGCGCCCTTCAGCACCAGCGGCAGCGCCACCAGGGTCGACGCCATGACCGCCCCGTGCCAGTTGAAGATGACGCTGTAGTCGAAGTGCTCGCGCAGCCAGCCACCAAGCGCACTACGACGACCCATCAGCACGAGGATGCCGTAGCCCAGCACGGTGGGCGGCAGCACCAGTGGCAGCATGCAGACGGCCTCCAGCACATTGCGGCCGGGCAGCCGGGTGCGCGCGAACACCCAGCCCAGCGCAATGCCCAGCAGCAGGGCCAGGCCGGTGGCGACGACGGCCACGCGCAGCGTCAAGGCCAGCGGCGCGGCGTCAAACTGGCTCCAGAGCTCTTGCGGCATGCTGCGTAATGTACGCAATTACATAGCGATGGGCTTGCGCCGGCCCGGACACCGCGTGGCGGCTATCCTCGCGCCCTCTGCCATGGACCTGCTGACCGACCTCTTCACCCACCACGGCCTGCTCGCCGTGGCGCTGGCCGTGCTGCTGGAGCAACTGGGCGCGCCGCTGCCGTCGACGCCGGTGCTGCTGCTTGCCGGCGTCGAGGCCGCGATGCACGAGGGCTTCGGATGGCGGGCCTTCGCGGTCGCCACCGCGGCGGCTCTCGTCGCCAACGGCCTGTGGTTCTGGGCCGGCCGGCGGCTCGGGCGGCGGGTACTGTCGACGCTGTGCCGGATCTCCATCTCGCCGGACAGCTGTGTGCGCCAGAACGAGGCCAGCTTTGTGAGGCGCGGCGTGTTCACGCTGGTGATGGCCAAGTTCGTGCCCGGGCTGTCCATCCTCGCGCCGCCTCTGGCCGGCGCGCTCGGCATGTCGGCGCGCCGTTTCATCGGCTGGAACCTGCTCGGCTCGGCACTCTGGGCCGGTGCGGCGGTCGGCGCGGGCTGGGCCTTCCACGCCCAGATCGACGCCTTGCTGCGGGGGCTGCGGCAACTCGGCGGCGCCGCGCTGGCGCTCGCGGGCCTGGCGCTGCTGGGCTATATCGGCTGGCGGTTGTGGCGGCGCGCGGTCGTCCGGCGCGAGCTGGAGCACTTCGAGCGGCTGGAACCGGCGGAAGCGGCGGCGCTGCTGGCAAGGCCGGGCGACGTGGTCTTCGTCGACGTGCGGGCCTGGTCACCCGAAATGCCGCTGGGCCATCGCATCCCGGGCGCCCACCATCTGGACCTGGGCGCTCTCGACGCGTCCGCGCTGGCGGGTCTGCCGCCGGGTGCCGAGCTGATCACCTACTGCGCCTGCCCGAATGACGCGTCGGCGGTGCGGGCGGCGGTCTGGCTGCAGCGCCAGGGGCGCCGCACCCGTGTGCTGCATGGCGGCATCGAGGCCTGGACCTCGGCCGGGCTTGCGCTCGAACCGGCTTGAGCGAAGAGGGCTGGCTTGCTTTGGTACTGGTGTAAACCCTATAATCGGGTTTACCCTAGAACATCAAGCGGCCACAAGCCCTGAAGCCCCATGGAATTCATCCAAAGCCTGATCTCCTCACTGCGTTCGGCGCTGTCCGTCCCGACCCAAGCTGACGCGGATGAGCGTTACCTCGCCGACGCGGTTGACCATGTCGACCTGGAGCGTCGCATCGCCAGCCAGGCCCGTGCCTACCAGGCGCTGGCGCCGCTGAACATCGGTCGCTGAAGCCCTCACGGCCGGCCAGCCCGGCAGGCCGGCTACAGTCTTCGGTTGACCCTCACCGACCGCAGGCCTTGGACCCACTCGGCCGCCTGCTCCCGCACGTGATCCCCTCCGAAGACCGCCCCACCAGCCCCTGGCGCCTGTCCGTCGCGCCGATGATGGACTGGACCGACCGCCACTGCCGCTATCTGCACCGCCTGATCACGCGCCACGCGCTGCTCTACACCGAGATGGTGACGACCGGGGCGCTGCTGCATGGCGACCAGCCGCGCCATCTGGACTTCAACACCGAAGAGCATCCGGTGGCCCTGCAGCTCGGCGGCAGCGAGCCGGCCGACCTGGCCGCCTGCGCCCGGCTGGCTGAGCGCTGGGGCTATGACGAGGTCAACCTGAACTGCGGCTGCCCGAGCGAGCGGGTGCAGAAGGGCGCCTTCGGGGCCTGCCTGATGGCCGAGCCGCACTTGGTGGCGGACTGCGTGAAGGCCATGCGCGATGCGACCGCGCTGCCGGTCACCGTCAAGCACCGCATCGGCATCGACCGGATCGAGAGCTATGACTTCGTGCGCGACTTCGTCGGCACCGTGGCGGCCGCGGGCTGCGAGGTGTTCATCGTCCACGCCCGCAATGCCTGGCTGCAAGGATTGTCGCCAAAAGAAAACCGCGAGATCCCGCCGCTGCGCTACGAGATCGTGGCCCAGCTCAAGCGTGACTTCCCGGCGCTGACCATCGCGGTCAATGGCGGCTTGAAGACGCCGGATGAGATCGCCGCCCAGCTCACCCAGGTCGACGGCGTGATGATCGGCCGCGAGGCCTACCACGAGCCCTGGAGCATGGCGCAGTGGGACTCGCGCTTCTTTGGACAGCGCGACCCGGCCGAATCCCGCGAGCAGGTCGAGGCCCAGTGGCTGGACTACCTGGACCGGGTACATGCCGCCGGCCGCTCCTGGGCCCATGCGATGCGCCACGCCCTGGGCCTGTGGAACGGCACGCCCGGTGCGCGGCGCTGGCGCCAGGTCTGGAGCGACCACCGCCTCAAGGCCCTGCCGCCGCGCGAGGTGGCAGCTCAGGCCACGGCGGCCCGGCAATCCAGCCTGGCCCTGGCCGCGTGAGCGGCAGCCGAGCGGCGTGGGCATGAGCGCGGGCGGCTGAGCGCCCGCGACAATCGCGCCATGTCCTTTGCCTCCCTGGGCCTCGCGCCCGCCCTGCTGCGTGCCGTCCGCGAACAGGGCTATCACGCACCGACGGCGGTCCAGGCCGCCGCACTTCCCCCCGCGCTGGCCGGGCACGATCTGTTTGCGCTGGCCCAGACCGGCTCCGGCAAGACGGCCGCCTTCGCGCTGCCCCTGCTGCAGAACCTGCTCGCTGCCGCCCCGCGTCCGGGGCCTCGCGCGCTGGTGCTCGCGCCGACACGCGAGCTGGCTGCGCAGACCGCGCAACTGCTGCGTGACCTGGCCTCGGCATTGCCGCAGCGCCTCAGGATCGCGCTCGCGTTCGGTGGCGTCTCGATCAATCCGCAGCTGATGGCGCTGCGCGGCGGCTGCGACATCATGGTCGCCACGCCGGGCCGGCTGCTGGATCTGCTGGACCACAAGGGCCTCAGCCTCGCCGGCGTGCAGTGTCTGGTGCTGGACGAGGCGGACCGCCTGCTCGCCGCCGGTTTCGCCGACGAGCTGCAGCGCCTGCTGGCGCAGGTGCCGGTGGTGCGCCAGACGCTGATGTTCTCGGCCACCTGCCCGCCGGGCGTCGAGGCCCTCGCCGGGCAACTGCTGTGCGAACCGCAGCGAATCCGGGTCGAGGAGGCGGCGCTGCAAATCACGCAGCGTGCCATCCAGCTCGACCGCGCCCAGCGCCTGCCGGCGCTGCGTCAGCTGCTGCGCGATGCGGGCTGGCGGCGGGTGCTGGTGTTCGTGGCCAGCCGCTACACCGCCGAGCTGGTGTCGGACAAGCTCTTTGCCCATGGCTTCAAGGCCGGCCTGCTGCACGGCGAGCTCAGCCAGGGCGCGCGGCGCGACGTGCTCGCGGCGCTGCAGGCCGGCACGGTCGAGGTGCTGGTGGCCACCGACGTGGCCGCGCGCGGCCTGCATATCGACGCCCTCGATGCGGTCATCAACTACGAACTGCCGCGCTCGGCGGCCGACTACACCCACCGCATCGGCCGCACCGGCCGGGCCGGCGCCCAAGGCAGCGCGGTCAGCTTCATTTGCGCGGACAGCGCCGAAAACGCCGAAAGCCATTTCCGCCTGATCGAGAAGCGCCAGGGCCAGCGCGTGCCGCGCGAGCGGCTGGCGGGCTTCGAGCCCCAGGCGGTGTCCAGCGAGGCGCAGGCAGTGGGGGGCATCAAGAGCAGCACCCGCAAGAGCAAGAAGGACAAGCTGCGCGAGGCCGCAGCCAAGGCAGCCAGCGATGGGCATTGAGATCGAGCGCAAGTTCCTCGTTGCCAGCGATGCCTGGCGTGCCGGCGTGAGCCGGTCCACCCGATTCAGCCAGGGCTATCTGAGCCGCGACCCGGCGCGCACGGTGCGCGTGCGTGTGGCTGGCGAGCAGGCCTTTCTGACGATCAAGGGCGCGACGTTGGGCGCCGCGCGCGCCGAGTTCGAATACGCCGTGCCCGTGGCCGACGCGCGAGCGCTGCTGGCGATCTGCGACGGCCCGGTCGTCGAGAAGGTCCGCTCGCTCTGCCCCTACGAGGGCATGACCTGGGAGGTGGATGAGTTTCTTGGCGCCAACGCCGGCCTCGTCCTCGCCGAGATCGAGCTGGATGCCGAGGACCAGCCGTTTGCGCGCCCGCCCTGGCTCGGCGCCGAGGTCACCGGCGACGCACGCTTCGTCAACGCCAACCTCGCGGTACGGCCCTTCACGAGCTGGTAAGCGCCCCCCTTGAACGAGGGTCGCTGCGGCGTGCGTCCAGACGCGCAGTTGCTGCGTATGCAGTGCCAGGGCCACCTCGTCGTGCACAGGCAACGCTTGCGCAAGTGCCTGGGTGGCATGGTCCCGCTAAGTGTTGCTGGTGCATCGGATGTGCCGGCCGACCTCGTCATTGATCCGCAACGTGTCACACCCCCTGTCATCGCTGCTGCAACGAACCCGCATGAGCATCCTGATGCTGCTGCTGGTGGTGCTGCCCTTGCACAGCGTGGCGCAGTTCGTGGCCGGCATCCAGGGGCCGCGACATCTCCACGCCGCTGCGGTGACAGGTGAGCCTCATTCGCTTTCGATGCTGGCCACGCGGGTCCTCCAGCCCGTGCATGACGTGCTGGACAGGCTGCATGCCGCCCAGGAGCCCAGGCTTGCCGTGAACGAGCACCTCTGGCGCATCAGCCAAGGACCGGCGGCCGGGCTGCACCAGCACGATGGCGTCTACCACCGGCACGGGGCCGAAACGCATGATGTGGTCGGCGTGGGCGATCCATCCGACGATGCGGTGCAACTCGCTGCCACCGCCTTCCTGGCCTGGATCCCGTCGGCCCTGATGCCGCTCACTGCCGGCGAGTCGGCCGACCACCCGGCTGCGGCGGCATTGGCTTGGCGTGATCGCGTCGTCGCGCCACCTCTGACGCCGCCCCGCGGCTGAGCCTGCGGGTTGGGCAGTGCCCACCCGCCGACCGCCACCGAGTCCCGCCTTCTGTGCCTGCGTTGTTGCGGCAGGCTGGGTTGCGCCTGCGCGCCACGATCACCGAGAACCTCCATGTCCCACGCCCATTCGCCGCTGCGCCGGCGGCTGCAAGCCCCTGCGTTTTCGTCCCTGCATCGCCCCACGCTGCTAACCGCGGCCTGCTTGTTCGTGCTGGTCAGCGCCCAAGCACAGACACAGTCAGCAGGCGGTGCCGCTGTCGCGGAGCTGGAGCGCGTCGAAGTCAGCGGCCGTCACTACGACAACGCGGTCGGCAGCTCCGATGCCGCGTCGCAGGGCATCGTCCGCGCCGAACTGCTGAAGGTCCGGCCCTTGCTGCGTCCCGGCGAAGTGCTGGAGGCCGTGCCCGGCCTGGTGGTCACCCAGCATTCTGGTGACGGCAAGGCCAACCAGTACTTTCTGCGGGGCTTCAACCTCGACCATGGCACCGACTTCGCGACGACCGTCAACGGCCTGCCGGTCAATATGCCCACCAATGCCCATGGTCAGGGCTATTCGGACCTGAACTTCCTGATCCCCGAGCTGGTTGATCGCATCGAGTACCGCAAGGGACCTTACTTCGCGAAGAACGGCGATTTCAGCGCCGCCGGTTCGGCGGACATCGTCTACCGAACCACGCTGGACGCGCCCTTCGCGCAGGCAACGCTCGGTGGGGGGGGTTACGCCCGCCTCGTGGGCGCCAGCAGCGTGAAGCTGGCCGGCGGCAACACATTACTCGGTGCGCTGGAGGTGATGCGCAATGACGGCCCGTGGACCCTCAAGGAAGGCCTGCGTCGCACGAATGGCGTGGTGACGCTGGCCGGCGGCAGCAACGCCTCGGGGTGGTCGGCATCGCTGATGGGTTATGACGCGCATTGGCACTCCACCGACCAGGTGCCTCAGCGGCTGATCGAAGCGGGCAGCTATCTGGGTCAGCCCTTTGGTCGCTTCGATGCGGTCGACCCCAGCGACGGCGGCCAGACATCGCGCTCCAGCCTCTCGGCCGAATGGCATGAGACGAGCGCAGCCGGCGCGCAAACGCGCGTTTCCGGCTATGCGATGCACTACGCCCTGAAACTGTTCTCCAACTTCACCTACCAGATGAACCGTCCGGACACGGGCGACCAGTTCTCCCAGTCCGACAACCGCAATGTCTTTGGGCTGCAGGCGTCGCACAGCTTCGATCACAGCTGGGCGGCCTTCCCCGCCCGCACCGAAGTGGGCTTGCAGCTGCGCCATGACTGCATCCACGTCGGTCTGTTCGACACGCAGGACCGACAGATCATCGGCACCACCCGCGTCGACGATGTGCGCGAGACCCTGGTCGGCGTCTATGGGCAGACGGCGGTCGAACTGGCGCCCAAGCTGCGGGGACTGTTCGGCCTGCGGGCCGACCGGGTTGATGCCCGTGTGAACAGCCTCCTGGAGCCGCGCAACAGCGGCTCGGCAAGCAAGTCGCTGCTGTCGCCCAAGCTGTCGCTGGTGTTCGGCCCCTGGGACCGGACGGAGTTCTTCGTCAACGCCGGCAGCGGCTTCCACAGCAATGACGCGCGTGGCATGACGACGACCGCTGATCCCAAGACGGGTGATCCGCAGGAGCGGGTGCCTGGCCTCGTCAAGGCTAGAGGCTCGGAGCTGGGCCTGCGCACTGAGGCCATCCCCGGCCTGCAGAGCTCACTGGCGCTATGGCAGCTGGACTTTGACTCGGAGCTGACCTACTCGGGCGACGAGGGCACCACCTCGGCCAACGGCCCCAGCCGCCGCTACGGCGTGGAGTGGAACAACCACTGGGTGCCGCAGCCGTGGTTGCTGTTCGACCTGGATCTGGCCTGGACCCATGCCCGGTTCAAGGACAACGAGTCCGACGACATCACCACCGGCCCGTTCGTGCCGAATTCCGTCGACCGGGTTTTCACCGGCACCGTGACGCTCAAGGATGTCGGCCCCTGGACCGTCAGCCTCACGGAGCGCTACATCGGCTCGGGCGCGCTGACGTCGGACAACAGCGTGCGGTCTCGTTCTTCGCTGGTGAGCAACCTGCGCGCCAGCTACAAGCTTTCGGCCCGCAGCACGCTGTCGCTGGATGTGCTCAATCTGTTCGACCGCCGCTACAACGACATCGAGTACTACTACGCCACCCAGCTCAAGGGCGAGGCCGCGCCGGTCAACGACAAGGTCATCCATCCAGGCGAACCGCGCTCCGTACGCCTCACGCTGAATCTGGGGTTCTGACGCCGGGCTCTGCCGATGCGCACCTGGTTGCTCTGGCTGCTGATCCTGTCTCAGCCGATCTACGGCGGGGCCAGTGCCAGCCTGCGCATGCTCGGGCCCGCGCATTGGCACAGTACGCCGGCCGTTCAGGTGCCGGGCGACGACTGGCTGCAACCCGTCGTGAGCTTTGTGCAGCGCGTGGCGGGCCGGGTCCAGAGCCTGCGGGAGCAGACCCATGTTCGGGCGCACGCCCGTGGGACCTGGCACGCGCACGACCACAGCAGCCTTCAGCGCCACTGGCATGACGCCGCCGACGGCAGCGTGCACACCGTGGGCAGCGCAGATCCGGCCGTGGCCGACCTCGTCGCCGGGGCGTCGGTCGGCAGTGCCACGCTGACGCTGGCCGCCCCGGTCTGCCCGCTGAGCGTTGCCGCCTCGACCGCCAACGGCCCGTGGGCCATCACCCCTGCCTCGGCCTGGGCCGATGCCGACCCCCGGCCCACCTCACCCCCACCCCGACGCTGATCCCCACCCACCGCTGCGCCGCGCCGCCAAGTCGGCGCGGGTTCGCCATGCCTGCCACGGTGCAGGCTTGTTTGGGGATTCATCGTGAACTTGATCGACACCATCGACCTGGTCGAGACGGGGCGCCGCCTCGGCCATGATGTCCATCGCCTCAGCCGCATCGCTCCGCAGCCGGACTGGCCGCAGGCGGTGACGGAAGGCTTCGAGGCGGCGGCAGCCCGCCGGACGCCTCGTCCACCGCAGGACGACCGCTTCGTTCGCAAATGGCTGCAGCTGCGGCTGGGCGCCTTGCAGCGCGGGCGGGCCGTCGCAGCCGACGTGACGCCCGACCTGCTGCGCCGGCTGGACACGCCGCACTGCCCGGTCAGCCGCCAGCCGTTGACCCATGCAACCCGCCAATGCACGGATGCGTCCGTCGACCGGCTGAACAATGACGCGGCCTACGCGGCGTCCAACCTGGCCATGCTGTCGGTGCGGGTGAACCGGGCCAAGGGCTGTCTCGGCTTCGATGACGTGTTGGCTCTGTCCAAGCGCGACACGCCGACCCATGGCCTCACGCCGGTCGAATGGCTGCGGCTCGCCGTTTTGATGCTGGGCCCGGCGCATGTGCAGTGCCCGCGGGACGTGCCGGCGCTGCCGCTGTGCGCGCCGCTGCCGCCGACCTCGGCGCGCACGGCGCTGCAACAGGTGCAGCGACTGCTGACCTTGAACTGCGGCGTCGCTGCGACACGCAACCGGCTGCTGCGCAGCCTGGGCCCCGCCTGCGGCAGCGGGGTGGCCGAGGCCCGCCTGAAGCTGCTGGCAGATGCCGTGCACGCCGGCCTCAAGCGGCTTGCGCCCGATGAGGCATGCTGGGACGTCTGGCTGCAGCCGGGCCTGATGGCGTTGCTGCTGGCCTGGCGCGGCATGCTGAAGGATGAAGCCTGGGCCTGCGTGTCCCGCGTGGCGGGGCAACTGGCTGGTGGTCAGCCCCTCAGCGCGCGCGCCCTGGCGCTGTGGCAACTGGGCACGCGCGGCTATATGGCGCCGTGGATGGCGCCACCGCAGGGCCGGGCCCGCGCCGTGGCTTGAAAGTCGGCGGGCTGCGGGCCCGCCGGCGCTCACCAGGGGGCTGAGTCGTCCCCGACCTCGGCGTGAGCCGGCTCGGGCGTCGCGCGCCCGGGCTCGCCGCTGGGCGTGGCCGTTGCCGTCGGCCCGCCGGCTGCGAAGTCGTGCTCGCCGCCCAGGCCCTCGATCAGCGCCGGGATCAGCCGGCCGAGCTCACCCGTGGCCAGCGCCAGGTCGGCGTCGAAGGCCTCATCGCCACTGGCCTCGGGCCGGCCCTCGAAGGCCAGCTCCAGGAAGCTGATCTTCTTGATCGCCAGGCCTTCGGTCAGCGTGAAGGCGACGCGGTCGCGCCAGCTCAGCGCCAGGCGCGTCGGCATCTTGCCGCTGGTCAGGTGGGCGCGGACCTCGTCGATGTCCAGCGGGTGGCGGGCGTAGCGCACCACGGGCTTGTGCTCGTCGCTGCCCTTGAGCTCGCATTCACGCTCGATCTGGAAACCCTCGGGCGTGACGCCGTCCATCAGCCAGGCGGCCATCACGGCGGCCGGGCTTTCGGCGGTTTGCACCAGCTGCAGGCTCAGGCCCGGGCTGGCCTGGATCAGCAGCGTGACGACTTCGTCCGCGCGGCTGCTGGAGCCGGCGTCGACGAACAGCAGGCGCTGGGCCGGCGCGATCCAGACCTGGGTGGCCGAGGTCTTGGTGAAGGCGCGGGGCAGCAGCTCGTGCTGGGCCTGTTCCTTCAGGTCCTTCTTGGCCTTTTTGCCGGGCTTGCGGCCAGTGGTTTCCTCGATGTGCTCGCAGAGTTCGTCCACGCGCTCCTGCACGACGGAGGAGGGCAGCAGGCGCTGCTCGCGCTTGAGCTTGATCAGCCAGTGGCCGTCGACCACCTCGACGAACGGTGCGTGCTCGATGCCCCGCGGTGGCGCCCAGCCCACGGCCAGGGGCTGGGTGGGGGCGCAGGGCAGAAAGGCTTGCTTGGCGAGCTGTTCGGCGAGCTGGGCGGCGTCGGCCGTCCAGCCTTCGCCGATGCGGTAGGTGATCAGGTTCTTGAACATGGGCGCTGAAGAAACAAGAAACCCGCCAACGGCGGGCTTCGTCAGGGTGCTGGTGCGGATTGTCTCAGGCTCGCCGGTCAGGCCGGCTGAGCCTCGTCCATCGCCTGGCGCAGCAGCCGTTCGAACACCTCGACGGACTGACCGCCCTGGATCAGATGGCGCTGGTTCACGACGATGGCCGGCACCGCGTGGATGCCCTGGGCGTGCACCTCGGCCTCGGCGGCTTCGACCTCGGCGGCGTAGCGGTCGCTGTGCAGCAACTGCTGCGCGTCGGCCTCGGGCAGGTCGACCGCGGTGGCGACCGCAAGCAGCACGGCGGGGTCGGACACATCGCGGCCTTCGGTGAAATAGGCCTTCAGCAGTGCCAGCTTCAGGGTGCGCTGTGCCGCGCTGCCGAAGCGCTCGGCGGCCCAGTGCAGCAGCCGGTGGGCGGTGCGGGTGTTGTAGATGCGGCTGCGCGCCTCCATCCGGAACTCGAAGCCGAGCGCGGCGCCGCGCTCCTGGATGGCCTGCCGGGCGCCGGCCAGGGCGGCCGGGCTGGCGCCGTATTTCTCCGCCAGGTGTTCCTCGATGTCCTGGCCCTCGGGGCCCATGCCCGGGTTGAGTTCGAAGGGATGGAAATGCAGGTCCAGCTGCAGCCCGGGGATGCGGGCGGCCGCGGCCTCCAGCGAATACAGGCCGATGGCGCACCAGGGGCAGACCACGTCGGAGATGAAATCGATGCGCATGAGGCGAGCGGTTCAGGGGCGGCCCGCGATTGTCGGTGCACCGGCCCGATGTCCGTACAGTGCCGGGGTTCATGCTGGCCGCGCTAGCGTGCAGTCTGTTTCGCTTGGAGCCCCTTGCATGACCGATTCCTATACCCCGCCGCCAGTCTGGACCTGGGACCAGGCCAGCGGCGGCCAGTTTGCCCACATCAACCGCCCAGTGGCCGGCGCCACGCACGAGCGTGAGCTGCCGGTCGGCCGCCACCCGCTGCAGCTCTACTCACTGGGAACGCCGAACGGTGTCAAGGTCACGGTGATGCTGGAGGAGCTGCTGGCCCTCGGCCACACCGGCGCCGAGTACGACGCCTGGCTGGTGCGCATCAACGAAGGCGAGCAGTTCGGCAGCGGCTTCGTGGCCGTCAACCCCAACTCCAAGATCCCGGCGCTGCTGGACCGCAGCGGCGCCGAGCCGGTGCGGGTGTTCGAGTCGGGCGCGATCCTGATGTATCTGTCGGAAAAGTTCGGTGGCGCCTTCCTTCCGGCGGGCGGCGCCGAGCGGGCGGAGGCGCTGAGCTGGCTGTTCTGGCAGATGGGCAGCGCGCCCTTCCTGGGCGGTGGCTTTGGCCACTTCTATGCCTATGCGCCCACCAAGCAGGCCTACCCGATCAACCGCTATGCGATGGAGGTCAAGCGCCAGCTGGATGTGCTGAACCGCCTGCTGGCCGAGCGCCGCTACCTGGCTGGCGAGGCCTACACGATCGCCGACATGGCCACCTGGCCCTGGTACGGCGCGCTGGTCAAAGGCGTGCTCTACGGCGCCGGTGAGTTCCTGTCGGTGCATGAATACACCCATGTGCGGCGCTGGGCGGAGGAGATCGCGCAGCGCCCGGCGGTGCAGCGCGGCCGCATGGTCAACCGCACCTTCGGCGACCCGGCCAGCCAGCTGCACGAGCGGCACGACGCCCGCGATTTCGACACCCGCACCCAGGACAAGCTCGCCGCCCAGCCATGATCACCCTGTACGACTGCGCCACCGCCCCCAGCCCGCGCCGCGCGCGCATCCTGCTGGCCGAGAAGCGCCTGCCGCACGACACCGTGCAGGTCGACCTGCGCAGCGGCGAGCATTTCGGCGCGGCGTTTCGCCGCATCAACCCGCACTGCACGGTGCCGGCGCTGGTGACCGACGAGGGCGCGGTGCTGACCGACAACGCGGCCATCGCGGCCTATGTCGAGGCGCTGCAGCCCGAGCCGCCGTTGCTGGGCCGCACGCCGCTGGACAAGGCCGAGATCGCCAGCTGGCAGTGGCGGGTGGAGTTCGAGGGCCTGATGGCGGTGGCCGAGGCCCTGCGCAACAGCAGCCCGGCGATGGTGGACCGCGCCCTGCCGGGGCCGGTGAACTACGCGCAGATCCCGGCCCTGGCCGAGCGCGGTGTGCAGCGGCTCAAGCACTTCCTCGACGAGCTGAACATTCATCTCGAAGCCCGCGAGTTCATCGCCGCCGGCCAGTTCAGCATCGCCGACATCACCGCCGTGGTGGCGGTGGATTTCGCCCGGGTCGTCAAGGTCCGGCCGGGCGACGAACATCCGCACCTGCTGCGCTGGCGCGCGGCGATGGAGGCACGCGGCACGATGGCCTGAGCCGCGCGCCGCTCAGCGCACGCGCCAGGCCAGCTTCGGGCGCCAGACGGCGAGCACTATGTTCACGATGCTGAGCCCGATCAGCAGCACCAGCGTGTGGCGCTCGGCCCGCAGCAGCGCATCGAGCTGGTCCGGCGCCGCGGCGAGCAGCTCGGCCTGGCGCTGGGCCGAGCCGACCACCACCAGCGTGGCCTCGAACACGCTCAGGCCGAGCAGGGCCTTCAGCCAGGCCCAGCCGGCGTCCAGGTAGCCGCGGGCGGCCGCCAGCGCCAGCAGGCCGCTGACCACCACCCCCGCCATGCAGGGCACCAGCAGGCCGTTCGCGATCGCCGCGAACAGCTCGCGCGCGGCGCGGAAGACGGCGGGCGAGCTGCGGTCGGCACGCAGGTTGATCAGCAGGCAGGCCGTCAGGGCGCCGCCATAGCCGAGCGAGGCCACCTCGTGCAGCACCTTGGCCAGGTGGCGCCACAGGCGGCGGGCGCCGGGCCGGGGCGGGGCGTCGGTCGGCATGGCGGCGCGGTGGCTCAGCCCAGCACGCGGTCGCTGGGCCGTGCCAGGTAGAACCATTCGGTGCCCGGCTGCGACTTCACGTTGGGGAACACGATGCGGCCGTCGCTGGGCGCCAGCACGGCCTCGCCGCTGGCGCGGGTGCCGATGGGCTGGCCGGCCGTGACCGCGTCGAAGCTGGCCCACTCGCGGGCGAACTGGTCACCCAGGTCTTCGCGGTCGATCACGTCGTAGAGCTGCAGCACCTCCGGCGGCTGGGCGGGGCGGTGGGCCTCGACCACGGCCTCGTCCAGCATGCCCAGGAAGACCAGCGTGCGCAGGATGGCCAGCCGCGCCACCGCAGGGCCGGCTGGGTCCAGGTGCTGGCCGCATTCCAGCGTGATGGCCCAGCCGCCGGTGGATCGCATGTACTCGGTGGTGCCCACGCCGTAGTGCGGGTCTGCGATGAGGCTGGCGCGGCGCGAGCCGTCGTGGCTGCGCTGCTGGCGGCGCTGCAGGCCGAGTGCATAGGTGGACAGCCAGCCTTCGACGATGCGGCCCACGCCCAGGCGCGCGGCGAGCGCCGACTCGGTCGCCTCCTGCGCGAACGGCTCCAGCTCGCCGCTGTTGTTGCGCGGGCCGATCATCGCGAACGCGGGGCCGTTGCCCTGGAAGCTGTGCAGGTCCAGCAGGCCATCGTGCTGGCCGATCAGCGGGCACAGCACGCGGGCGACGCGGTCCTCGTGGTCCTGCGCGATGACGGGCGGGCGCAGGTTGCGGTTGAGGTTGCGGTCGCCCTCGCGGCGGTCCAGCTGGTGGGCCAGCGCGTTGACGACCGGCACCAGGGTCAGCGTGCCGCGGCGCAGGGTGAGCTCGCCCGCGTCGAGCTGCCGGATGAGCTCGGCCATGGCCTTCGTGCCATGCACTTCATTGCCATGGACGGCGCCGGTGACGAGCAGGCGGGGGCCGGGCTGCAGGCCGGCGAACTGGTGGATGCGGAGGTGGGCGGTGGGCGTCATGGCGGGGCGGGTCGGCAGAGAAGGCGTGCGGCAGCGCCGCGACCCGGCATGCTAACGACCCGCGCCCCGCGCCGGCCATGTCGCCAGCAACACGCCCGATAAGGCCAGGCCATAGGCGACGGCCTGCAACGCAGAGATCGGCTCGCCGAGCGCCAGGCCCACCAGCGCCGTGCTGACCGGCAGGAAGACCATGAACACGCCGGCCTGCGCGGCGGGCAGGCGCCGCAGGCCGGCCATCCACAGCCACACCGTGACGACGCTGGCCGTGGCGGCGTAGTAGCCGAGCAGGCCCCAGTCCAGCAGGCGCGGCGCGCTGAAGTCGAAGCCCCAGCCCTGCCAGACGGCGAGCGGCGCCACCAGCGTCAGGCCCCAGAGGTTGATCAGCGCGCTGATGCGCTTCGGGCCGAGGCCGGCGGTCAGCTGCTTGCCGATGACGACGTAGCAGGCCTCGCAGAAGACCGCGGCGATCAGCAGGGCCGCGCCCAGCGGCGTGGTCTCGGCGCCGCCCTGGCGGCCGCTGGCCACCAGCGCGATGCCACCGACCGCACAGGCGATGCCCGCCAGCGTGCGGCCGCTCAGCCGCTCGTGCAGCACCACGCGGCTGAGCAGCGCGACCGCGGCCGGGATGCCCGCCATGATGACGCCGGCCACCACGGCCGAGCTCTGCCGCAGGCCGAACAGCATGCACAGCGAGAACAGGAAGTTGCCGAGGAAGGACTCGAGGAACAGCAGGCGTTTGGCGCGGGCATCCAGCGGCGCCTCGTGGGCCGGCTTCTTCAGCCAGGGCAGCATCAGCAGCGCCGCGATGCCGAATCGCAGGCCCGCCAGCAGGAACACCGGGAAGCTGGCCACCAGCAGCTTGGACAGGCCAACATAGCTGCCGACCAGGCTGGTGCTGGCCGCCAGCAGCGCGTACGCGCGCCAGGGGATGGCAGGCATCCGGGCCGCGGCGGCCCGCTCAGGCCGCGCGCCGCAGCGCGCCGCGCAGCGTGTCGATGATGCGTGCGATGTGCTGGCTTTCGATGATCAGCGGCGGCGACAGCGCGATGGTGTCGCCGGTGGTGCGGATCAGCAGGCCCTGCTCCCAGCAGTCCAGGAAGATGTTGAACGCCCGCTTGGCGGGCTCGCCGGGCAGGGGCTTGAGCTCGATGCCGCCGACCAGGCCGATGTTGCGCACGTCGATGACGTTGGGCTCCTCGCGCAGCGAGTGCAGGGCGGTGGCGAACTCGTCCTGCATCCGGGCGGCCCGGGTCAGCAGGTCGCCGTCGGCATAGGTGTCCAGCGTGGCCAGGCCGGCGGCGCAGGCCAGCGGGTGGGCCGAGTAGGTGTAGCCGTGGAAGAACTCGATCAGGTGCTCGGGCCCGGTCATGAAGGCGTCGTGGATCTTCTGCTGCGCGAAGACCGCGCCCATCGGCACGCAGCCGTTGGTGATGCCCTTGGCCACGGTCATCAGGTCGGGCGTGACGCCGAAGGTCTGTGCGCCAAACGGGTTGCCGGTGCGGCCGAAGCCGGTGATGACCTCGTCGAAAATCAGCAGGATGCCGTGCTTGTCGCAGATCTCGCGCAGCCGCTGCAGATAGCCCTGCGGCGGGATCAGCACGCCGGTGGAGCCGGCCACCGGCTCGACGATGACGGCGGCGATGGTCGAGGCGTCGTGCAGCGCCACCAGGCGCTCCAGGTCGTCGGCAAGCTCGGCGCCGTGCTGGGGCATGCCGACCGAGAACGCATTGCGCGCCGGGTCATGCGTGTGGCGGATGTGGTCCACGCCGGCCAGCAGGCTGCCGAACATCTTGCGGTTGGCCACCATGCCACCCACCGAGATGCCGCCGAAGTTGACGCCGTGGTAGCCGCGCTCGCGGCCGATGAGGCGGGTGCGGCTCGCCTCGCCACGCACGCGGTGGTAGGCGATGGCCATCTTCAGCGCGGTCTCGACCGACTCGGAGCCGGAGTTGGTGAAGAACACGCGGTTGAGCCCGGCAGGCGCGATGGCCGCCAGCCGTTCGGCGAGCTCGAAGGCCTTGGGGTGGGCCATCTGGAAGGGCGGCGCGAAGTCCAGCTCGGCCGCCTGCTGCTGGATGGCCTGGACGATGCGGGGCCGGTTGTGGCCGGCATTCACGCACCACAGGCCGGCGATGCCGTCGAGCACCTCGCGGCCCTTGTCGTCGCGAAAGAACATGCCGTCGGCCTGGGTCAGCAGGCGCGGCGACTGCTTGAACTGGCGGTTGGCCGTGAACGGCATCCAGTAGGCATCCAGCTTGGAAACGTCTGCGCTCATGGGGGCTCCCAAATCGACGGCAAAGTCTAAAAGTTAATTTGACGGGCTGGTCAGAATTTGCCGCCGCCTCAGGGTTCCCACCAGAGGCATCAACTGCACCAGCAGCACGCAGGCGAGCATCAGGCCGCAGCCGATCAGGCCGACGCTGCTCAGGCGCTCGCCGAGCAGCCAGTAGCCGAAGCCCGCCGCGAACAGGGTCTCGGACGACAGGATGATGGCCGCATCTGCCGCATGCGCGTAGCGCTGCGCGACCACCTGCGCCGTGAAGGCGATGCCCACCGACATCACGCCGGTGTAGACGATGGACCAGGCCGCCGCACCCACATGAGCCTGCTGCACCGGTTCGGTGACGAAGGCCGCGATCAGGGACAGCCCGCCGCAGACGGCGAACTGGCCGCTCGCGACCAGAAAGGGTGCGCCCATGCGGTCGGCCCAGCGGCCGACCATCAGCACATGGAGGGCCCAGGGCACGGCCGAGGCCAGCACCCACAGGTCGCCCACGCCGATGCTGAGTTCGTGGGCGCCGGACAGCAGAAACGCCCCCACCAGGCAGCCGATGGCCGCCGGCCACAACGACCAGTGCGCCACCTGGCCCAGCAGCACCCAGGCCAGCACCGGCACCAGCGGCACATAGACCGCGGTCAGGAAGCCGGCGTTGGTGACGCTGGTGAACTGGATGCCGATCTGCTGCAGCGCGGCACCCAAGGTCATCAGGCAGCCCAGGCCGGCGATATGCCAGCCGTCGCCTGCTTTCAGTGGCCGGCCTTCGCGGCCGAGCCGCCGCCACTCCAGCACGGCCAGCGGCAGCACGACGGCCGAGCCGATCAGAAAGCGCAGGCCGGTGAAGAGCATCGGGCCCGTGTCGGCCATCGCATGGCTTTGGGCCACGAAGGCCGAGCCCCAGATCAGCGCGATGACGCTGAGCAGCAGGTTGGCGCGCAGTCGGGACATCAGGAAGGGTGTTGCAGGGCGGCCAGCTCGGCCTCGTCAAAGCCCGCCGCGCGGCGGGCCTCGAGGTTGAACGGCGCGCGCAGGCGCGGGGCCTGGTGGCGTTCGGCCAGCTCGGCATAGGTGGTGACCGGGTCCAGCCCGCGCTGTTCGCAGACAAAGCGGTACCAGCGGTTGCCCGCCGCGACATGGCCGATCTCGTCGCGCAGGATCAGGTCGAGGATCTCGCCGGCGCGCCGGTCACCGGCGCCGATGAGCTTGGCGCGCACCGCGGGCGAGGCGTCCAGGCCGCGGGCCTCCAGCGTGCGGGGCACGAGGGCGATGCGGGCGAGCAGGTCGTGGCGCGTGCGCTCGGCCATGTCCCACAGCGCGTTGTGGGCGTCGAAGTCGCCATAGTCGAAGCCCAAGTCGACCAGGTGCTCGCGCAGCAGCGTGAAGTGCAGGGCTTCCTCGGCCGCGATGCGCAGCCAGTCGCGGTAGAAGGCTTCCGGCATGCCGGCGAAGCGCCAGGCGATGTCCAGCGCCAGGTTGATGGCATTGAACTCGATGTGGGCGATGGCGTGCACGAGTGCAGCGATGCCCGCGGGCGTGCGCATCGACGGTGGCTTGAGGGTGATGTGCTCGACCAGGCGAGGGCGCATCGGTCGACCGGGAATTCCGGCGGGCTCGGCCAGCGCGGCGTCGCAGTCGAGGCGCAAGCCGCCGTCGAGCGCCCGTGCGGCTTGCGCCTTGGCGAGCGGGTCGCTGAGGCACAGGATCTGCAAGGCGCGGGCACGGGCTTCCATGCCCGGCATTATCGGCAGCTCAGCCGCGCAGCCTCGCGCCGACCAGCGGATGCCACAGGCGTGCGTCGCGCAGCGGCGTGTCGGCCGGCAGGTCGGGATTGTTGAGCTTGAGCCAGCGGCGCGCCTCCAGCCCGGCGCGCTGCAGGTGTCGGCCCAGCCATTGCTCGAACAGCGCCACAAAGCTGCCATCGGTCAGGGCCAGCTCCCAGCCCTGGCGCAGCCGCTCGGCCAGCACCGGGTGGCGCGGGCTGACGAAGAAATAGGACGCCGCCGGGTAGGCGATCAGCCAGCCATCCAGCACGCTCAGGCCCGGCTGCGCATCGACGATCGGATAGACCTCGACCGCGGCGAGCGCGAACAGATCGATGCGCTCGCGTTCGAGCAGCAGCGGAAAGCTGTCGCGCCGTGCAATGCCCTGCGCGTTCCAGCCGTTGGCGCGCAGGATCTGCAGGTCGGGCCAGCTCTCGACCTGGGCCAGCCGCAGCCTGCGCGCCTGCTCCAGCGTGGTGACGGCCTGCAGCTCCGTGCGCCGGCGGGTCAGGCCGATGGGCAGCCGGATGCCGAGCAGCCCGCGGTAGAGGCAGATGCGCAGGGCCAGGGCCTGGCTCTCGCGCTCGGTCGTCGTGATCGATGAGGCAATCTCCAGCGCGCCGGAGCTCAGCTCCAGAAAGGCCCGGCTTTGCGTCATCGGCGGTGCGTGCACGAGGCGATAAGCGCCATGGCTGGCCACGGTCTTGTCCAGCAGCAGGCGCAACACCGCGAGCTCGTAGTTGGGCGCGTTCTCGGGCAGCTGAACCAGCGAATGGCGGATCAGGCTGGGCCCGGTTTCGGGCGACGCGGCACCCAGGTTCGGCAGCGCCCCGAGGGCGCAGATGCACTGCCTGCGGTCTAGGCTTGCCGACATGGGCCCCAGTCTAGGCCCAGTTGAGGCCGCGGATTTCCGCCAAGGGCCGGCCTTCTAGAATCGCGGGCATTTTTGGGACAGGGAGCACGGGGCATGGCCATCTATCAGCTGGACGACTGGCGCCCCGAGGTGGACGGCTCGGCCTGGGTGGCGGCGAGTGCCACGGTGATCGGCCGCGTGACCCTGGAGGCCGACACCAGCGTCTGGTTCAACGCCGTGCTGCGCGGCGACAGCTCGACCCTGCACATCGGCCGCGGCAGCAACATCCAGGATGGCTCGGTCTTGCATGCCGACCACGGCTTTCCGCTGGTGCTGGGCGAGGACGTGACGGTGGGCCACCAGGTCATGCTGCACGGCTGTACCGTCGGCGACGGCTCGTTGATCGGCATCGGCGCGGTGGTCTTGAACGGCGCCCGCATCGGCCGCCACTGCATCGTCGGCGCCGGCGCGCTGGTCACCGAGGGCAAGGAGTTCCCCGATGGTTCTTTGATCATCGGCAGCCCCGCCAAGGCGGTGCGGCCCCTCGAGCCGCACCAGATCGACGGGCTGCGCGCCAGCGCCGCCCATTACGTGGACAACGCCCGCCGCTATCGTGCGGGCCTGAAGAAGATCGATGAGTGAACTGCACAAATTCCTGTTCGAAGGCCTGCCGGTGCGCGGCATGCTGGTGCGGCTGACGGACGCCTGGCGCGAGGTGCTGGCGCGGCGCGAGCCCGGCCAGGAATACCCGCCCGAGCTGCGCGACCTGATCGGCGAGATGAGTGCCGCGGCGGTGCTGATGCAGGCCAATATCAAGTTCAACGGCGCGCTGGTGCTGCAGGTGTTCGGCGATGGTCCGGTCAAGCTGGCGGTGGCCGAGTCCCAGCCCGACCTCAGCTTTCGGGCCACGGCCAAATGCGTCGGCGCCGTGGAGCCCGGCGCGACGTTGGAGGCCATGGTCAACCTGCGCGGCCAGGGGCGCTGCGCGATCACGCTGGACCCCAAGGACAAGTTCCCCGGCCAGCAGCCCTACCAGGGCGTGGTGCCGCTGCATGGCGACCAGCGCGAGCCGCTGCAGAAGATGAGCGAGGTGCTGGAGCACTACATGCTGCAGTCCGAGCAGCTCGACACCAAGCTGGTGCTGGCCGCCAACGGCGAGGTGGCCGCGGGTCTGCTGATCCAGCGCCTGCCGGTCGAGGGCGAGGGCAACCTGGAAGGCCGACGCGGCGCCGGGCCGTCTCCGGCCGAGCCGGCCCCCCTCGCGGGGCAGGCGGGCTTGCCGGCATGGGGGCAGCGCTCCAGCAACGAGGACGACATCGGGCTGTCCGACGCGTTCAATCGCATCAGCATCCTGGCCGGCACGCTGACCGCCGAGGAGCTGCTGACGCTGGACGCCGACACCGTGCTGCGTCGGCTGTTCTGGGAGGAGACGGTGACGCGTTTCGAACCGCTCACCGGCACAGCCGCGCCGCGCTTTGCCTGCACCTGCTCGCGCGAGCGCGTCGGCCAGATGCTGCTTGGCCTGGGCCGCGAGGAAGCCGACAGCGTGCTGGCCGAGCGCGGCGAGATCGAGGTTGGCTGCGATTTCTGCGGCCGGCACTACCGCTTCGATGCGGTGGACGTGGGCGCGCTGTTCACACCCGGCAGCGATCAACCCGGCGGCCACAGCCCGACGCTGCAGTAGCCGCCAGCGCAGACCGCGCTGTCGGCGCGATCGTCAGCCGCGCCGGAGTGGCGGCTCAGTCGGAGCGCTGCAGCGCCGGCAGTGCCGCCAGGGCCCCCAGTGCCGCCTGCAGCCGCATGTCCTGATGGCCGCGGATCTCGACCCAGCCCAGACGATGGCCCTGCAGCGCCGCGCGCAGGCGCGCGTCGAAACGCGCCCGCACCGCCGGGCCGTCGCGCTGGATGCCATCGGCCTCCCAGGGCAGATCGGGCGCGCACAGCAGGGTCAGCGCGCAGCGGCGCTGGAAGTCGAGGGCCGCCGGCATCAGCGACGGGTCATCGAAGTAATGCTCGCTGCACAGTGCCGTGATCAGCGGCGTGGTGTCGCAGAACACGAGCGCATGCTGTCGCGCGGCGGCATCGATGCGTGCCGCCTGCTCGGCGGCGATGTGAGCCTGTTCATGCTGCAGCGGCGTGCGGCCGTGGGCGTCGCACCATTCGCGCAGGTATTCGCTGACCAGCCCGGCGTTGCAATGCCGGGCCAGCGCCGCGGCCAGCGTGGACTTGCCGGTGCATTCGGCGCCGAGCAGCGCGACCAGCCGGGCCGTCAAGCCGCCTGTCTCCAGGCGCGCCAGGCGATGAGGCTCATCGGGATGAAGCCGGCGTAGAGGATGACGGTCAGCCAATAGCCCTTGATGCCGAACAGCACGACGCTGGCCGCGTTGACGACGATCCAGGTCGGCCAGTTCTCCTCGTATTTGCGAGCGAGCAGCCATTGGCCCAGCAGGCTGGCGACGGTCGGGAAGGCATCCCAGTAGGGCAGGGGGCTGTCGGTGGCCGTCGCGAGGAAATAGCCGAGCAGCGGCCAGCAGGCCAGGGTCAGCAGGGCCGGCTTGTACAGCCCCGCCAGCCCGAGCCGGCGCACCACCAGCGCACGGCCTTCGCGGGTGCGGCCGAAGCGCCATTGCCACCAACCCCACAGCGCCAGCGCCGCAAACAGCAGTTGCAGCGCGGCCTCGCCATAGAGCTTGCCGTCCAGGAACAACGCGAAATACAGCAGCGAGCTCACCAGCGCCAGCGGCCAGGCGAGCAGGTGCACGCGCATATTGCACACGACCATCCAGACCGCCAGCAGGAAGGCGACCAGCTCCAGCCAGGACACCGGGCTGCCGAAGGCGCTGAAGGCCGGTGCCAGCAGCGCCGCCCAGGCGCTGGCCAGCATCAGCGTCTGGCGGCCGACGCGGCGGCGCTCGCGACGGGCACGAAGACCTCGTCGGACTTGATCATGCCCAGCTCGAAGCGGGCCTTCTCTTCGACCATCTCCAGACCCTCGCGCAGATCACGCAGCTCGGCCTGGAGCTGGGCATTGCGGGCCCGGGCCTTGTCATTGTCGGCCTGCGCCTTGGCCAGCTCCTGCCGGAGCTGGGCCACATGCGGCATGCTGCCCCGGCCCACCCAGAGCTGGGCCTGGATGACCGCGAGGAACACGGCCAGGACCAGGGCGAGGACCTTCAAGGCTTACTTGAGGTTGTAGAAGGCCGAGCGGCCCGGGTACACCGCCACGTCGCCCAGGTCTTCCTCGATGCGCAGCAGCTGGTTGTACTTGGCCATGCGGTCCGAGCGCGACAGCGAGCCGGTCTTGATCTGGCCGGCGTTC
>RXJV01000152.1:32955-33226 GCA_003963075.1 Burkholderiales bacterium | reverse complement strand
ACCGATCGTGCCCACGTTCACGTGCGGCTTGGTCCGTTCAAACTTGCCTTTTGCCATCTTGCGCTCCTGAGGCGAACCCGTTGAGACGAGTAGAAGAAAAGAAAGGGTTGGTGCCCATGACGCGGATCGAACGCGTGACCTCTCCCTTACCAAGGGAGTGCTCTACCACTGAGCCACATGGGCATCGGCACAGGTTTGACGGCAACCCTTTCGGGCCAAAACCAGCAAACCGGTGTCGACGTCAATCGACAACCCCACCCGATGGAGCGGG
>RXJV01000152.1:0-32905 GCA_003963075.1 Burkholderiales bacterium | reverse complement strand
TCGAACCAGCGTACGCAATGCGGGCAGATTTACAGTCTGCTGCCTTTAACCACTCGGCCACCCCTCCTGAGGCAAGCCCGCAACTATAGCACAGGCTTCTGCGGCCGCAACAGCGGGCGCCTCGCAACGCCTCGGACACACGCCCGTCACACACCTCGGCGCGCATGCGTCCATCGGCGCCTCAGCCACCTGCTGCTCCACCAGTTCGGCACAACCAGTTCCGCACCTGAAGAGCCGCGCGAGACGGCGAGCCACAAGCCAAGGCACGCCGGCCACGTCGCCGACGCCCACACGACGTCGCCCAGACACAACATGTGCTGCACAAATCAATACCAATTAGGAACCAGCTGAAGACGCGTTCACCGAGCCCTTCCCTGGGAAAGCTGAGTGCCCATCGTGTCGCCAAGGGACCCATTCGGGTAAGTCCCTGATTCATACTGGTAGCAAAGTGGCGTTATCACTCGTTACAGTGGCATTGCACTGGCTGCACACCGATATCGAGGACAGCCCGAGCAGCAACAGGACTGAAGGTGGTATGCGATCCAACGGAAGCCGCCACCGCCCGCCCACCCGGTTTCCATGGCCACAACGAGGAACAGCACATGAAGGTCAAGCAGACCCCCATCTCGCAGGCGGTTTTCATCGCCCTGCTCGGTATCGGTGGCGCCGCCACGGCGCAACAAGCGCCGGCACCGGCCCAACAGCAACTTGAGACGGTCGTCGTGACCGGCATTCGCGCCGCTCAGGAGAAATCGCTGAGCGTCAAACGCAACGCCGACACCCACATCGACGTCATCTCCGCCGAAGACATCGGCAAGATGCCCGACAAGAACGTGGCCGACTCGCTAGCACGCATTCCGGGCGTCACCATCCTCAACAGCCCGTCTGGCGGTTCCGGTGGCTTCGATGAACGCGACCGCGTCGGCCTCCGAGGTACCAACCCCAGCCTGACCCAGACCCTGCTCGACAGCCACCCGGTCGCCAATGGCGACTGGTTCGTGCTGGACCAGACCGGCGCCGGTGTTGGACGCAGCGTCAGCTTCTCACTGCTGCCGTCGGAACTCGTGAGCCGTGTCGAGGTCCACAAAAACGCGTCGGCATCCGACATCGAGGGCGGCACGGCCGGCTCGGTAAACATCATCACCCGCAAGCCGCTGGAATTCACCAAGGCGCTCACGTTCGAAGCCAACCTGGGCGTTGTCTACGCCGACCTGGCCAAGAAGAGTGACCCCCAACTGAGCGCACTGCTCGCCTGGAAGAATGAGGCCAAAACGTTCGGCGTGTTGATCCAAGCCTTCGATGAGAAGCGCCACCTGCGCCGTGACGGTGTCGAGACCTTTGCACTCGATGGCCAACAGTCGCTGACCCCGATCACATTGGCCACCCATCCCGATGCGGTTGCCGCCGGCATCCCGGTCGGCACCCTCCTGCCCAACCTGTTGGGCTCGGCACTGTTCACGCAGCAGCGCGAGCGCAAAGGCGGCCTGATCAGCGCACAAATCAAGCCGACGCAGGACATTGATGTCACGCTGACTGGCTTCTCCTCCAAGATGGATGCGGACAACTACAACCGCAACTACCTGCTGGCCAATCAGTGGGCTCTGAGCCGTAAGCCAACGGTCACGAACTTCACGATTGACCCGTCAACCAACATCCTGACATCCGCCAACTACACGTTCGCCACCCCAACGATCTTCGGCGTCTACGACATGATCTCGCGCAAGGCGTCGGCCGAGACCAACTTCCTCAATCTCGAAGGTTCTTGGAAGGTAAACAACGCGCTGAAGTTGTCGAGCACCGTCGGAACATCGCGCGGCGCGGGCAAGACGCTCAGCCAGGACGTCTACGAGGGTGACATCACCGCGTCCAGCGGTGGCTACCAGCTCAAGGGAAGCGGTGAGGCCCCGGCCTTCAATATCGGCAATGCAAATGGCGCTGCTCTCAAACCTTCCGGCACCGACTGGATCTTCGGTGATCAGAACGTCATCGTGCGGGACAAGGACACCTGGGCGCAGCTGGACGCTGAGTACGCGCTAGACGCCGGCATGCTGCGCAGCCTCAAGTTCGGTCTGCGCGGCTCCAAGCACGACCGCTACACGGACGGCCCCATCGTCGGCCAGGGTCCGAACTGGGCTGCTGATCCGTTTGCTAACCCCTTGCCGGCCTCCGCCTACACCGAAACCTATCCGAGCAACTTCGGCAACGGCCTGGGCAGCGGCTTCCCGACCGGGGTGCCATACCCGACGCCCGAAACGCTGGCAGCCTACAACGCCAAATACGCCAACCGCAGCATCGCACGCCGTCAAGCCACCCACGAGTACTCGGTCAAGGAAACCAACACGGCGGGCTACCTGCAGGGCAACCTAGAGGGCGACGGCTGGAGCGGCAATGTCGGTCTGCGCGTGGTGCGCACCAAGACCAGTTCGCTGATTTGGGTGCCGACCAGCGACAAGACCCTGCCGGGCTATGTCGACTCAGCCTTTGCAGCGGTCGGACCAAAGTGGACCGACCCGACCGGCTACTACCAGACGTTCCGCGAGCGCAGCTATACGGACGCTCTGCCCAGCGCCAGTATCCGCATCGACGTCACACCGAAGGTCGTCGCCCGTCTCGCACTGTCGCGCACGCTGACGCGCCCCGACTACACGGCGCTGTCGGCTGCCCAGTTGCTTGGGGGGTATTCGGACCCGACCGGCAAGTCGGTGGGCACCGGCACGAGCGGCAATCCCGACCTCAACCCAATCCGCTCGACCAACTTCGACGCCAACCTCGAGTGGTACTTCGCCCCGCGAGCTTTCGTGTCGGTCGGTGCGTTCCATATGAGCCTGAACAGCTATGTCATCGATGGCGTCCGCCGTGTGACAGCCCCGACGGACGTGACGCCTGCCGGCGGCCAACCGGGTTCGATCACCAACCAGCGTGTCACGGCACCTTTCGATCTGACCACTCAGATCAACAAGAAGGCCAACGTCACTGGGCTGGAGTTCGCCTTTGAGACGCCTGTCTGGAACAACTTCGGCATTGGTGCCAACTACACCTATGCCGACGCCCACGACGAATCGGGTCACGTGCTGCGCGGTGCTGTCGAGCACTCTGCAAACCTGAACGGCTTCTTCGAGAACGACCAGTTCTCAGCGCGGATCAACTACGGCTACAACTCAGACAACTTCCTGGGCCGTGACCGTGGCACCGACTACTTCCAACGCGGTGTTGGCGTGCTGTCCGCGTCGCTGGGCTACAAGTTCAGCGACAACCTCGCCTTCAGCCTGGACGCTCAGAACCTGAATGACCCGGTTCTGAAGTACTACGGCGACTTCAAGTCCCAGCCCCGCGCGATCTACAAGAACGGCCGCCAGTTCTACCTGACCGCCCGCGTCAAGTTCTGACGCCGATCCGGAGCGCTGGAACCCACCGGTTCCAGCGTCCCCGCGGGTTGACCACAATGCAGAGGGAGCGTGGAGACACGCTCCCTTTTTTCTTGCCGATCCCCATGACCGACACCGCCACCGTCTTCAACCAGCACGTTGCCGCGCGCCCGGCCAGCGGCACGTCGCTGGCGCCGCCACCCATCCAGCATGTCTGTGTCGTCGGTGGCGGCACCGCCGGCTGGATGACGGCGCTGATGCTGGCCACCTCGGCCTACGGACCACGTCTGAAGGTCAGCGTGCTGGAGTCGCCGCAGGTCGGCATCATCGGCGTTGGTGAGGGTTCAACGCCCTGGCTGCGCGGTTTCTTCGATGGGCTGGGCATTGAGGAGTCGGAATGGATGCCCGCCTGCAACGCCACCTACAAGGCCGGCATCACCTTCGAAGGCTGGTCCACCCGGCCGGGCTTCGAGCGCTACTTCCATCCGTTCGCGTCGATGCTGGACAACATGACCATGCACCCGTTCGTGGACAACGTGCATGCGCGGCTCGACGGCGCCGACGTGTACGCCCACCCTGACCGCTTCTTCGTCGCGGCCGCCCTCGCCCGCCAGGGACGTGGCCCGCGCGCGCGGGCTGACTTTCCGTTCGACGTCTGGTATGGCTATCACTTCGATGCGACCCTGCTCGGGCAGTTCCTCGCTCGCAAGGCCGTCGAACGGGGCGTCCGCCACCTGCAGCGCCATGTCCACCGGGTC
Organism: Burkholderiales bacterium; assembly: GCA_003963075.1. GTDB lineage: Bacteria > Pseudomonadota > Gammaproteobacteria > Burkholderiales > Burkholderiaceae_C > Pelomonas. The sequence goes on along the minus strand of RXJV01000152.1, from coordinate 28,782 downwards.
CAGCTGAACGAGGCGGGCGACATCGCCAGCCTGTTGCTTGACGACGGGCAGGCCCTGTCCGCCGACTTCTTCATCGACTGCACCGGCTTTTCGTCGCTGCTGATCGGCGAGGCCCTGGGCACGCCGTTCATCCCGTTTGCCGAGAACCTGTTCAATGACGCGGCGATCGCGATGCCCACACCGCTGGACGGCCCGATCCCCTCGCAGACCGTGTCCACCGCGCTACGCCATGGCTGGGCGTGGAAGATCCCGCTGACCACGCGCTGCGGCAACGGCTATGTCTACAGCAGCGCCCACTGCTCGGCGGACGAGGCCGAGACCGAGCTGCGGCGCCACCTGGGCTTGCTGGACGCCGACGTGCCGGCAAGGCATCTGAAGATGCGCGTCGGCCGCATGACGCAGATCTGGAACCGCAATTGCGTCGCGGTGGGGCTGTCGCAGGGCTTCATCGAGCCGCTGGAAGCCACCGCCCTGCTGTTCGTGCAGCGCACCGCCGCCGCATTCGTCAACGCACTGGAGCAGGGCAACCTCGGCCCGGCTGCCCGGCAGCGCTTCAACGATGAGATGGCCACCCGCTTCGAGAACACGCGCGACTACATCGTGGCGCACTACAAGACCAACTCGCGCACCGACACCGAGTACTGGCGGGCCAATGCCGACAACATGCAGCTGTCGGACTCGCTGGAGGGCGTGCTGATGACCTGGCTGTCCCGCAAGCCGCTGGCCGCCGGCCTCAAGGCTGGGCGCTTCGGCGCCGGCTACCCCATCGTGTCCTGGTACGCGCTGTTGGCGGGCATGGGCATCTTCCCCGACGCCAGCGAGATGCGGCCGCCGACGCCCCACGAAGCCCGTCACCGGCTGGACGCGGTGGACGACTTCGTCGCCCGCAGCGCCCGGAATTTTCCGGACCATCGCGACCTGCTGGCCCACATCCCGCCGCGCGTCGGCGACAAGACCCTGCAGATCTACCTCTGGTAACTCAGGGGCCCAGCCGGGCCACCAGGTCCCGGCGCAGGGCCGCGTCCTGCTCGGCATCCAGCGCGCCGAACAGATGACGCTGGCCTTCGGGGATGTGCGCCAGCGCCTCGCCACGCGCGCCGAACACATAGTGGTCGAACAGCGCCCGCCAGCCCTCGCGCTCGCCGTCCGGCAGGTGGCGCAGCGCCAGCATCGCCAGCCGCATTGCGGCCAGGTGCAGGTCGTCGCGCCGGCCCGGGGCCGGGTCTGGCCGCCACCAGTAGTTCATCAGGATGTTCAGATGCGGAGCCAGGGCCTCGACCTGATGGAACCACAGCGGCGGGATGTAGATCGCATCGCCAGGTTCCAGCTCGGCCTCCACAGCGCACGCCAAAGCCTCGGCCACCAGCGGGAACTGCGCCGGGTCGGCCCGGTGCAGATCCGGCACCACGGACATCGGCGCGGGCGTCGGCGCATGGTCGGGCGGCCCCAGGTAGAGCAGTGGCGCGCAGGCCGGGGGCAGCAGCGTGAACCGACGCCGGCCGGCCGCGACACAGGCGATGTTGTGGGAATCGTCGAAATGCGCCGGCACCGTTGCGCGATTGCCTATCCACAAACGCGGCGCCACCTCCGCACCCAGCAAAGGCAGCGGATTCGCCAGCTCCAGCCCCGGCAACACGGTGGCCACCAGTGCGCTCTGCGCCGCCAGCGCGGGTGGATCCGGGAAATGGCTGTAGCGCCAGAGCTGCTCGAAAAGCGCCGCATAGGGACGCTTGTCGCGCGAGAAGTTGAAGCCGTCCAGGCCCGGCTTGTAGCTGAAGGCACGGGTTGGCTCGGGCCGGGCCAGCAGTGCATCGACCGCCTCGCCGCGGTCAAAGCCCATCAGGTAGTGCAGGCAGGCCTCCAACCCGGCCTGCGCCTGGGCCACCAACGGCCAGTGCGCCACCACCCCTCGCATCACCACCGGCTCGTAGCCCGCCAACACCTCGCGCTCGAAGCGCTCGCGCGTGACGCCGCTGAGTTCCTTCATCGCTTGCATCCGCCGTCTCCTCAGGGCCGCCGCGCCAGCGCGCCCTGCCAGGGCGCCGGGATGTGGGCGCCCGGGTCCTGCTCGCGCTGCACCACATAGTGCGAGAACATCGCCGCCCAGGCGTCGCGCTGCGCCGGCGGCAGCGCGTTCATCACCTGGATGGCCTGCATCAGCGCCTGCGCCGGGCTGGGCAGCAGTGCCTCGGCCGGCGCGCCGACGACCGGCCACCAGTAGTTCACCAGCAGGTTGACCTTCTCCAGTGCCTCGACCTGGTGAAACCACAACGGCGGGATGTACAGCGCATCGCCCGGCCCCATCTCGGCCACCTGGGCTGCAGCCAGCGCCAGGCGATAGCGCGGGTAGCGCTCGAAATCCGGCGCCTGTGGATGGACAACCGAGATCGGTGCGCCCGACGGCGTGTGCTCCAGCGGGCCAATGTAGAGGTTGCCCACCTGCGCGGGCGGGAACAGCGTGAAGCGCCGCCGCCCGGCCACCACGCAGGCCAGGTTGTAAGGGTGGTCGTGGTGCACCGGCACCGTCAGCGCATTGCCGAGCCAGAAGTTGGGCACCACGCCGGGCAGAGCCGGCATCGGGTTCTCGTCCAGAAAGCCCGGAATGACCTCGCTGACCTTGGCGCACTGCGCGGCGATGGCGGGCGCGTTGTCGGCCGACCTGTAGGCGTCCAGGTGCGCCATGAACTCGGCCAGCGGCATGCGCGCCTTGACGAAGGCGAAGTCGGTCAGGTCGTCGTTGTAGCCCATCACGCCGCGGGCGGCGGCACGGGTCTTGGTGGCGATCACTTCAACGCCGCGATCGAAACGGGCCAGGTAGCCGCAGATGCCCAGCGGGCTGCCCAGACCGGCCCGCACGGCAGGCCAATAGGACACGGCGCCTCGAAGAAGCACGGGCTCGGCCCGCTGTTCAAGCATCTCCTTGAGTCGCGGCCCATCCGCGGCCGTCCAGGTCTCCACCAGCTTCATGTCTGCCACTCGGTTTGAAGGTCATCGCTGCCGCGCGGGTTACGGCCCGCTGACGCCCGCCACGCTAACAGCGCACCCCGGCCGGGCCGCAAAAGCCGACCAATTCGCCGGCGCCGGATCGCCAATTCGCAACGCGCCGAGCAGACCAGCACCGCCCACCTTCAATACCAGTCTGAGGTCGCGCGGTGGCGGCCCCTGGGGACCTCATGACCTTTGGCAGGGGGCCTGGAGAAGCCACCCGGAAAACTACCCAGTGCAAAGTGGTAGCAAAGTGGACCTATTGATATCTACATTCTGGCCCATGCCGGTTGCGCCACTCTCGGAGATTGAGGGCGCAATTGGACTGGTAGTGGCATGCACACCAGCCAAGTGCCCGCCCGCCCACCCGCAAAAGCCGCTGACAAGGAACAAAGAATGCAGATCAGACCCACCCCCATCGCGTCCGCCGTGTCGCTGGCCCTGCTGGCCCTGCCGCTGGCCAGCCGGGCCCAGGACGCCGCACCCGCGCAGCTCGAACAGGTGGTCATCACCGGCATCCGTGCATCGCTGCAGTCGGCTGCCAACATCAAGAAGAACGCCAACGCCGTGGTCGACGCGGTGTCGGCGGAAGACGTGGGCAAGCTGCCCGACTCCGACGTCGGGCAGTCGCTGGGACGCATCCCGGGGATTTCGGTCGGCCGCGACTTCGGCGTCGGAGCGTCGGTGTCGATCCGCGGCACCGACCCGCAAATGACTTACACGACGCTGAACGGACAGACGGTCGCTTCCACCGGCTGGTACGACCAGAAGGACGTGGACCGCTCCTTCAACTACTCGCTGCTGCCGCCCCAGCTGATCGGCGGCATGGAGGTCTACAAGTCCTCGCAGGCCGACCTGACCGAAGGTGGCATCGGCGGCACCGTGATCGTGAAGACGCGCTTGCCGCTGGACCAGGCCGCTCACACCAGCTTCGTCAGCGTCAAGTTCGGCAAGGGCAGCATCAGCGGCGCGAGCCGTGAGGCGTCGGGCCTGTACAGCTGGCGCAATGAGGCCAAGACCCTGGGCCTGCTTGTCGCGGGCACGGTCGAGAAGGGCAACTACATCCGCCGTGGCATCGAGGCCGACAACCGCTGGAGCGGCGACGTCGAGCCCACCGTGTTCGTGCAGGACCGCAAGCGCCAGGCCATCAACCTGACCCTGCAGGCGCGTCCCGTGCAGGGGCTGGAGCTGAGCCTGAACTATCTGCACCTGAACTACGACGCGAACAACTCCAACACCAGCCAGTACATCTACACCGGCGAGGACCCGCAGAACTGCAAGCAGACCAACCCGGACAATGGCACCTGCACGCTGCATGTGCGCACGGCCGCCGACCCGAGCACGCAGCATGTGTTCTTCCAGAACTGGGTGCGCCGCGCATCGATGAGCTCCGACAGCCTGGTGCTCAATGGCAGCTGGCGCGGTGAGGGCTACAAGCTCTCCGCCGTCGGCGGCTCCACCAAGGCCGACGGCGGCACGGACCAGACCGCCAACTTCGCCTACGTGAACGCGCCGCCGACCGACCCCAACGGCTGGGGCACGGCGAATGCGTTCGCGCCGCTGCCGCTGTGGACGGGCACCATCGACGCCACCGGCAAGAAGCTGAAGCTGTCGCCATCGTCCAACCAGAGCATCACGCTGGCCAACCTGCCGGCGCAGTCGCAATCGGAAAGCTGGGCCAACGGCCGCGGCCCCAACCGCGACAAGGAGGACTTCCTGCAGCTCGATGCAAACATCGACCTGAACAGCGGCTTCCTGACGGCCTTCAAGACCGGGCTGCGCAGCACCAACCACACCTTCTCGAAGTCGGGCCAGGTGGGCCTGTATGCAGCCAGCCCCAAGACCGTGGCCACCTCGTCCTTGTTCAGCGGCAGCGTGTCGCTGGGCGGCTGGAACGTGGCCAAGCCGGACATCGGTGCGATGCTGGCGGCCGCAAGCGGGAACCTGTCCGGCTGGGTGGACGACCGCTCGGCCTATGGCGAGCTCAACGAGAAGAACACCGCCGCCTACGGCATGCTCGATTTCGAAGCCGAGCGCTTGCGCGGCAACGTCGGCCTGCGCTATGTCCACACCCAGGCTGCAGCCACGGGCTATGCGTTCGACGGCACGCTGTGGCCCGCCGCCGACCCGAACTACATCAGCAACAACGACGGCTGGAGCAAGAGCCTGACCCGGCAGAGCGCAAGCTACAGCAAGGTTCTGCCCAGCTTCAACCTGGCCTATGACCTGCAGAAAGACACCATCCTGCGTTTCGCCGCGGCCCAGGCCATGACCCGGCCCAACTTCGCCAACATGTTCCTGACCCAGGTGGTCGGCTTCAACGACAAGAACCTGCAGAACGACGCCTTCAACTACGGCACGCCCAGCCTGAAGCCGCAAACCTCCAACCAGTTCGACCTCGGCATCGAGTACTACTACGGGCGTGGCAACCTGGTGTCGGCCGCGCTGTTCTACAAGAAGATCAGCAACTTCATCACCACCACCACGCAGTACCACCAGAAGGTGGGCGTCGTCAGTCCCGACACCGGTGTGGATGACTGGATCATCAACCGCTACGTCAATGCGGGCGGCGGCCGGATCCAGGGCACCGAGCTGCAGGTCAACCACGGTTTCGGCAATGGCTTCGGCGTGCAGGCCAACTACACCTATGCCGACGCCCGGGCGCCGTCCAGCTCCTACGAGGACCAGCTGAACCTGTTCACGCTGTCCTCCAAGCACAACATCAACGCCGTCGGCTACTTCGAGAACGAAAGCTACACGGCCCGCCTGGCCTACAGCTGGCGCTCCAAATACATGGTGCGCGAGAGCGGCTGGTACGGCAATCGCATGCACGACGCCTTTGGCAGCCTGGACCTGAGCCTGGGCTGGAACATCACCAAGGAGCTGCGCCTGTCGCTGGACGTGACCAACCTGCTCCGGTCCGACGACCTGCAATACGGCGCCGCCGCGGCCTCCAGCACGGTGCGGCCCTCGCTCAAGGCCGGCTTCCCGGTCTGGGGCTTCGACGGCGAGCGCACCTACCGACTGGGCCTGAGCGCGAAGTTCTGAGCCCGACGACCCCTTGTCTCCCCTCTTCAGCCCGGCCGATGCCGGGCTTTTTTTTGGTTCTTCGCGGAAGTCCGGGGCGCAAATGAGTAGAGCGGTGACGCTCGGGGAAGATGGTTGTGCGACCAAACATCAAGCTCCGAGAGCACCGCTCCAATGCACAAGGATACAGACGCCCTGCCGTTCTGGCCGGGCTTTCGCGTTGCTGAACTGAAGGCCCAGGGCCAGGAGGTGGAGGTCCGGCTCCAGCCGGATCCGACCGTGCCACTGCGCTGTGGGCATTGCCTGGCCCAGTGTTCGCGCATCCATGAACAGCTCACGCGGCGGGTGCGGGATTTGCCCATGGTGGGCCACCCCGTGAGGCTGGAGGTGGTGCTGTACCGCCTGGCCTGCACGAGCTGCGGTCAGCGGCTTCAGCATGTGCCGTGGCTGGCCAGGCACTCCCGGCTGACGCGGCGCCTGGAGCAAGCTGCAGCGCAGGCGTGCTCCCAGATGGCGGTGGCGCATGTGGCGCAATGGCTGGGACTGCACTGGAGCACAGTGCGAGCGCTGGACAAGCGACGCCTGCTGGCTGAGGTGGCGGCGCTGCCAGTCATTGAACCCCGGCGACTCATCATGGACGAGTTCGCACTGTTCAAGGGCCATCGCTATGCCAGCGTCATCCTCGACGCCGACAGCGGGCGGGTGCTGTGGGTGGCCGAGGGACGCAGCCGCCAGTCGGTACGGCCCTTCTTCAAAGCGCTGGGCGCCAAGGGCTGTGCGCGTATCGAAGCGGTGGCCATGGACATGAACAGCGCCTTCGACCTGGAGGTGCGGCACCATTGCGCAAGCGCGCGCATCGTCTACGACCTCTTCCACGTTGTGGCCAAGTACGCGCGCGAGGTCATCTCCCGAGTCCGTGTCGATGCCGCCAACAAGCTGCGTCAGGACAAGCCGGCGCGTCGTGTGGTCAAGCAGGCGCACTGGTTGTTGCTGCGCAACCGCAGCTCGCTGAGCGACGTTCAGCAGGTGCGCCTGGGCGAGGTGCTGGCTGCCAACCAACCGCTCATGACCACTTACGTCATGAACGAGCAGCTCAAGGCGCTATGGACGGCTCCCGACGCCTGGGAGTGGCGCCGGCGCTGGAAGCAGTGGCTCGCTCACGCCCACGACAGCGAGATACCGGCGCTGCAGCGCTTCGCGCGAACCCTGCGCCCCTACTGGCGAGGCATCCTCGCCCGAGTCCGCTGGCCCATGCACACCGGCAAGCTCGAAGGCATCAACAACCGTATCAAGCTCATCAAGCGCATGGCCTACGGCTACCGCGACACCGCCTTCTTCTTCCTCAAGATCCGCGCGGCTTTCCCCGGAAAGGCGTGAAGAACCTTTTTTTGGGGCTAGAAATCGTAGAAGCTGTTGACGGTCAAGCGTCCGGCACGCGGGTCGGCACTCAGCCTGCGCGGATTGACGATGGCGGTGTGCAGCAGGCTGCCGCGGTACAGGACCAGCCGGTTGAAGCGGGCCCGCATCACGCCCAGCAACTCGAAATGCGCGTCGGACTCGCCGAAGTAGCGTGGCGGCGCCGGCTGGCGCTCCAGTTCGGCGGCGACAGCCTCGCCATAGCGCTCGCAGGCGTCGGCGCTGATCCGCTGCAAGCCGGTGGCACGGTGGCGATAGAAGGCCGTGCCGCCGTGGTTCTCGTCGCAGAGGTAGAGCAGCGCGGCGATGTAGTGCGGCGTGCTGGCATCGAAGTGCGGTACACGCTGCAGCGGCCCCAAGGCCTGCGGCGCCACCGTGGTGAGCGAGAAGGCGCAGGGCGTCTTCTTCAGGGCCAGCGCCTGCGGCACGCCGAAGTTGACGCGGATCAGCGGGTCCAGCAGCTCCGTCAGGCGTTCCGAATAGCCGGGCGGCACGGGCGCGCGCAGGCCGGGGTAGCCCCGCCGCTCGTCAAAGCCCGCACAGGGCGCGAAGCTCGATTGGCAGGCCGCTTCGACCAGGGCCTGAGGCTCTTCGAGAAAGTCGTCGATGAAGACCACCGCATGTTCGCCGACCTGCGCGGCGCAGACATCCGGCGGCATCCTCACCGCGAACTCACGGCCCTGCATCGCTGTCAGACCTTCCAGTACCAGCCCCGCCGGTCCAGCCAGTGGACGATGGCCGCCCAGACAGCGACAAAGGCGACCGCAAAGGCCAGCGACTGCCCCTGCGGCCCCAGCCACGGCCCCAAAGGCCCGAACACCGTGCGGTACAGCGGCCCCATCCAGCCCAAGCCCTCCAGCAGCACCGTGCACATCCAGGCCCCCGCATAGGCGCCGATCGCGTTCAGCCCGAACGCGCGGCCGATCGCGGGATGGCCGCGCCGGTCGATCCACCCATGCGCCGCCGCCAGAGCCAGCGCCGCAAGGCCTCCGGTCCACAACACGAAGCTGGGTGTCCACAACTGCTTGTTCCAGGGCAGCCAGGCCGACCAGGCCAAACCGGCCAGCGCCGCCAACACGCCCACGCCGAGCAGCCTCACGCTGCGGCCACGCCTGAGCAGGCCGCCGCACAGCAGGCCGAGCACGGTCGTCGCGAGAGCCCCCAGCGTGGACAACAGGCCTTCGGGGTCGAAGGCGACGCCGCTGGCCGGGTTCCATTCGTAGGCGAAGCGGCCCAGCAGCGCGGTGTCCAAGCGCTGGTTCAGGCTGCCCAGCTTGTCCAGCGTCGGGCCGACATGCAGCAGCGCACCGTAGCCCAGCAGCAGCGACAACAGCAGCAGCAGCCGGCCCCGCCAGCGCAGCTCAATGGCTGCCCAGCCTGCGACGACAAAGCAGATGCCGATGCGCTGCAGCACGCCCATGACGCGGAACTCGGGTTTGTGCATCAGCCACCAGGCCAGCGCATGCAGCACCAGGCCCAGGCCGATGATGCGCAGCCCACGCTTGAGCACCGCGGCGCGCAGCGGGCCCGCCGCCGCACCGGCGTCGACACGCGGCCCCAGGGCGAGTGCTGCCGACACCCCGACGATGAACAGGAAGAACGGGAAGATCAGGTCGGTCGGCGTGCAGCCATGCCAGTCCGAGTGTTCCAGCGGCCCATAGACATGGCCCCAGTCGCCCGGGTTGTTGACGAGCAGCATGGCCGCCACCGTCAGCCCGCGCAGCGCGTCGACCGACGCGATGCGCTTCGTCGCCAGCCCGCCGCTCACGGCAGCATCGTGCCCATCGCACCGAGGATCTCGCCGTTGTCCTGGCTGAGTTCCCAGGCGAACACACCGGCCAGCCCCTGCTTCTTCGCGAACGCCACCTTGGCCCGCACCGCGCGCGGGTCGTCGTAGCCGACAAAGCGGCCACCGCCGACCATGGCCCAGGACTGGGTGCGCTTGTCGAAATGGGCCTTCATCCCGCTGAGGCCATCGATGTCCTTGAAGGCCACCGAGCCGTCCTCGTTGGGCCAGGGCTTGGCGTAGCGACCATCGCGCTTTACGCCGTCGAAGCCGCGGCCGTACATCGCCACGCCGGCCACCAGCTTGGAGGCCGGCACGCCGGCGCGGCGCAGGTTGGCCACCGAGGCTTCCAGGTTGTCGTCGTCGCCGGGCCGCGCACCGCGCAGCGCGGCATGGTTCGCGGCCTTCTTCGTCCAGGGGCCGTAGAAGTCGTAGGTCATCATGAACACCAGGTCCAGCGACGGCGCGGCGCGGCCCATGGCCATGCGGGCCATCTGCTCGCGGGTGGTCGCGATCGCAGTGGTCAACGCATAGCGCTTGCCTGTCTCGCGGCCCAAGGCGTCCAGGCCCGCACGCAGGTTCTGCATCAGCAGCACGTAATGCTCGGCATCGGCCGGGCTGCCGAGCTGGACGCCGTTGGATGCGCCGTTGTTGCCGGGGTGCTCCCAGTCGATGTCCAGGCCGTCGAACACCGGGTGGGCGCGCAACCAGTCGGTGGCCTGCTTCGTGAAGGCCGCACGGCCCGCCGCGCTGGCGGCGAGATGGAAGAAGGGGTCCGACCCACCCCAGCCGCCCACCGAGGCCAGCACCTGCACCTGCGGGTCACGCTGCTTCAGGCGCTCGAACGCAGCCGAGAACGTCGCCTGGTCGGCGTGGGGTGCGATGCCGAACGGCGGCTGCCCCTGGCAGGCCTGGGCGTCCTGCGGGCGCTGCCCCTCGCCGCAGATCAGCAGGAAGGCATACAGCAGGTGGGTCACGCGGCCCGGCGCCAGTTGTTCGACGACGTCGACGCCGCGTTCGGCCAGCACATAGCTGCCGACGACCGGGCGCTGGGCCGGTGGGGTCTGGGCCTGGGCCAGCGCGGCGGCCAGGGCCAGCGCGGCCATCAAAAGCGGCTTCATAGGTTGCACTCGCTGGTCAGCCCCGAGTCGGGCACGGTGTCGACGCGCGCCACGCCGCGGCGCTGCAGTTGGGTGGCGCGGGCCTGCATGGCGGCCGGGCTCAGCGTGCGGCCGGCCTCGTGCAGCACCCAGTCGACCTCGAAGCTGTACCGGCGCGGCTCGCCCTCGGGCGCGCCGGCGGCCAGCCAGTGGTTGAAGCTGATGGCCATGGGCTGGCTCGGCACGTTGCGGCCGGTGTGCTCGCCGAGCAGGCGGCCGTTCACGTAGTGCCGCGTCCGCGTGGGCTCGACCTGCACCGTCAGCAGTTGCCAGCCATCGAAGCTGCCTTGGCGGATCGAGGCCTGGTTGAACGACTCCCAGGGCTCGATGCGCACCGTGTGCCAGCTCACGCCATAGAGCCGCGTCTCGGCCTCGCCCCAGCCGCCGTGCGGCAGGTATTCGAAGTCGACCTCGCTGAAGTCGGGGTCGTAGTCGTGCTTCAACGGGCTGGCCAGGAAGAAGCTCTGCACGATGGGATCGCGCGAGCCCGGCGTGTCGCGCAGGCGCACACGCGCCGTCGTCGTGCCGATCAGGAATTTGCGCGGCGCGCAGAGCTGGGCCAGCGTCGTGTTCGCGGGCCGGCCGTCGGTCGAGAGCGAGAGTTTCAGCAGGCCGCCCGCCAGCGACAGCTGGCCAGGCGCGAAGCGCGAGCCCGCCAGGCCGGGGTGGCCGGTGCCATCGCGCAGCACCCAGCCGCTGGCGCGCAGCGCGTCGAGGTCGGGCTGCGAGAAGTCGTCGAAGAATTCGCCGCCGGCCGCCCAAGCGGGCAGGGCCACCAGCCCCAAAAGAAGCAGCCCGGTCCTCATGCCGTTGCCGTCTCCGCCCGGGGCGCCGTGCTGTTTGGCATCGGCACCCACAGCAGCAGCAGCAGCGCCGGCAGGCCGCAGGCGATGGTCCAGGCAAAGAAATGCTGGTAGCCCATGGCCAGCTGGATGTCGCCGCTGATGGACTTGGCGAAGATAAAGCCCAGCTGCATGACGCCCGACCCCAACGCATAGTGGGCGGTCTGGAAGCGGCCCGGCGCGACGGCTTGCATGATGTAGAGGATCATGCCGACGAAGCCGAAGCCATAGCCCAGCATTTCAACGCCCACGGCCGCGCCGATATGCAGCATGTCCTGGGGCAGCGCGCTGGAGAGGTAGTAGAAGGTCGCATTGGGCACGGCCATCGCGACGATGAGCAGCGGCATCGCACGCTTCAGGCCAAGGCGGCTGGTGACAAAGCCGCCCAGCACCGAGCCCACCAGGAAGGCGCCCGTGCCCACCCAGCCATACACATCGGCGACCTGGCCGGTGGTCAGGCCCAGCCCGCCCTTGTCGCGCGACTCCAGCAGGAACAGCGGGCCGATGGTCTGCACCTGGCCCTCGGCGAAGCGGAACATCACGATGAACAGCACGGCCAGCCAGATGCCGGGCTTCTTGAAGAAGTCGACGACGACCTCCTTCAGCAGCGTGGCGACGCCGCCGGCGGTCATGTCGCCATGCTCGCTGCTCAGCGTGCCCGGCAGGAAGCGCGCGTTGTAGGTCGCCAGCACGCCCACCAGCACGCACAGCAGCGCAAACACCGTGCTCCAGGCGTTGAACACGCCCATTTCGGTTTCCAGATGGCCGGCCAGCTTCAGCACGAAACCGGTGACGAAGAAGCGCGCCCCATTGAAGAAGGCGCCCTGCCAGCCCGCGTAGGCCGCCTGCCGCTTGCTGTCGAGCGAGGCCATGTAGAGGCCGTCGCAGGCGATGTCGTGGGTGGCCGAGGCGTAGGCGATCAGGAACAGCACGACGATGGCCGCGCCGAACCAATGCGGCAGGTGCAAGGCCAGTGCCATCAGCCCGAGGCCGACCGCGCCGAGGTATTGCATGGCGACGACGACAAGCTTCTTGCTGCGTGCCAGCTCCAGGAAGGGGCTCCACAGCGGCTTGATCGCCCAGGCCAGGCCGAGCACGGCGGTCCAGCGCGCGATCTGGTCGTTCTCGACCCCCATGTTCTTGAACATCAGGCCGGCAATCAGCATGACGACGAAGAACTGCATGCCCTGCACGAAGTACAGGGTCGGGACCCAGCGCATCGGGGTCTTGGCCTGCTCCATCACTGCAGCCCCTGCGGTGCGCGGCCGGCGGCCTGCGAGCGGCCTTCCAGCCAGGCCTTGAGGCCGGCCAGCGCGCCGGGCGCGAAGCCCCAGGTCAGCACCGTGGGACCGTGCACGTCGAGCGCCTGGTAGGGGTTCCACAGCGACAGGTGCAGGTCGGGCCGCCACTCAGCCGCGGCCAGGCCATAGCGGGCGCGGCGGGTCGAGACGACGATGTTGAAACGACCGTCGCGCGGCACCGTGGCCCAGTCCAGCGCGGCGATGTCGTCGACCATCTGCACCTGGGCATCGCCGAAGGCCTCGAACAGCGCCACAGCCTGGGCGCCGGTGGGGCCGGCCTCGGAGACCATGTCGGTCGGCACGTCGCCCTGCACGATGACCCGGATGGGGGTGCTCAAGGCGGGTGGCGTGGCGCCGCGCAGGGCGGTCAGGCCGGCGGCCCAGGCCTCGGCCATCAACGCGTGGTCGGCCGCCCGGGCAGCGCTGTCGTCCACGGTCCGCGCGGGGTAGGCGGCGGCCAGGCGGTTCAGTCGGCGGGCGGCGGTCTCGCCCTGCTCGGGCGTCAGCCGGCCGCTGGCGAAGGCCTGGCGCAGCGCGTTGATGGCCACGAGCTGCTCGGCCAGCGAGCCCTGGGCGAGCACCATGTCGGCACCGGCCTCGATGGCCATCACGGCGCTCTTGGCATAGCCGAAGCGCTCGGCCACGGCCTTCATCATCAGCGCGTCGGTGATGACGACGCCGTCATAGCCCCAGTCCTGGCGCAGGATGCCGCCGATCAGCTGCGGCGACAGCGTGGCCGGACGGTCGGGGTCGATCTGCGGGTAGACGATGTGGGCCGTCATCATGGCCGGTGCCTGCGAGGCCAGGGCCTTGAAGGGCACGAGCTCCAACGCGTTCAGCTCGGCACGGCTCTTGTCGACCGTGGGCAACGCATGGTGGGAGTCGACATGCGTGTCGCCATGGCCGGGGAAGTGCTTGACGCAGCAGGCCACGCCCTCCGCCAGCGAGCCGCGCATCCAGGCGGCGGCCAGGCGGCTGACCTCGACCGGGTCGTTGGAGAAGCTGCGCTCGCCGATGACCGGGTTGGCCGGGTTGTTGTTGACGTCCAGCACCGGCGCGAAGTTCCAGTTGATGCCCAGCGACTTCAGGCCGCGCGCGACCGCCGCGCCCACCGCCTCGGCACGCGCCGCATCGCCACTCGCGCCCAGGGCCATGGCCGACGGCGGCTGCGGCAGGAAGGTGGCGCGCACGACGGCCCCGCCCTCCTGGTCGACGCCGATCAGCGCCTGCGGGCCGAGCACCTCGATCAGGTCGCGCACCAGCGCCCGGACCTCGTCCTCGGTACCCAGGTTCTTGCGGAACAGGCACACGGAACGGATGTTCTGCTCGCGCAGAAAGGCCGCGGTCTCAGCGTCCAGCGATTTGCCGGGGATGTCGACCATCACCAGATGGCCAGGATCAAAGGTGCTCATGGCGCTCTCAATGGGTCTTGGTCACTTTGGCGAGGTTCGGCGGCACGTCCGGGTTGAAGCCGCGCGCCCGCGCCAGCGCTTCGACCATCGGGTAGAAGCTCTGCACCAGCGCGATCGGGTCGAGGTCTTCATTGCCGGTGGTTGCCAGCGGCAGCATCTGGACGCCCTCGGGCGCCGGCGTGCCGATGGGCGCGGCCAGCAGCACACGGCCACCGCGGGTACTCATCTCGGCGGCGATGGCCAGCAGGCCCGCCTGTGCCGGGCCACGCGGCGCGAAGACCAGCAGCGGGTAGCCATCGCGCACCAGGGCCATCGGGCCATGCTTGACCTCGGCGCCGGAGAAGGCCTCGGCCTGGATGCCACAGGTCTCCTTGAGCTTGAGCGCCGCTTCCATCGCGACGGCCAGGCCGGTGCCGCGGCCCAGCACGAACAGGCGCTCGGCGCCCTGCAGCACCGGCAGCGCTGGGCTCCAGTCGAGTTGGCTCGCCTGTTGCAGCGCGGCGGGCAGCACATTGAGCGCGGCCCGCAGCGCATCGTCCTGCTGCCACGCCGCCACGACGCGGGCCCCCGCCACGAGCTGGGCGATATAGCTCTTGGTGGCGGCCACGCTCTTCTCCGGGCCGGCGTGCAGCTCGAACACATGCTCGGCCGCGGCTGCCAGCGGCGAGCCGCCGGCATTGACGAAGGCCACCGTGCGGGCGCCGCCTTCGCGGAAAAATTGGGTCGGCGCGATCAGGTCGGGGCTCTGGCCGGACTGCGAAAACGCCAGCGACAGCAGGCCCTCGCAGTGGATGCGGCTCTGGTAGAGCGTGATCAGCGACATCGGCAGCGAAGTCACCAGCCGGCCCAGGCGCGCCATCACCAGATAGGCCAGGTAATGCGCCGCATGGTCGGAGCTGCCGCGGGCGATGGTCAGCACGCTGGTCGGCGGCTGGTCCTGCAGCGACTGGCCCAGGCGGGCATAACTGAGCGGGTCGGCGGCCAGTTGGCGGGCCACCACGTCCGGCGCGCTCAGCGCCTCTTCAAGCATCAGCGACGACATCGATCTCTTCACCTTCCACAAACACGCGCCGCAGCTGAAGCTCGGCATCCATCACGACCACGTCGGCCCAGGCGCCGGTGGCGAGGCGCCCGCGGTCCGTCAGGCCCAGGTATTCGGCAGCGGCCGTGGACACACGCCGTGCGGCGTCGGTCAGCGGCAGGCCCAGGCTGTGCACGAGGTTGCGCAGGGCCTGGTCCATCGTCAGGGCGCTGCCGGCGAGCGTGCCGTCGGGCAGGCGCACGCCGCCCAGGCATTTCTGCACCTTGTGCTCGCCGAGGCGGTACTCGCCGTCGGGCATGCCGGCGGCAGCGGTCGAGTCGGTCACGCAGAACAGGCCCGGGATGCAGCGCAGCGCCGCGCGGATCGCGCCGGGGTGAACATGCAGCAGGTCCGGGATGAGCTCGGCATGCTCGCCGTGGGCCAGCGCCGCGCCGACCATGCCGGGCTCGCGATGGTGCAGCGCGCTCATCGCGTTGAAGAGGTGGGTGAAACCGGCCGCGCCGGCCTTCAGCGCGGCGACGCCGTCGTCATAGCTGCCGTTGCTGTGGCCGATCTGCACGCGGATGCCCGCATCGCGCAGCGGGCCGATCAGCGCCAGGTGGCCGGGCACTTCGGGCGCCAGCGTCAACACGCGAATCGGTGCCAGCGCGTGCAGGTGCAGCACCTCCTCCAGCGTCGCGGTGATGGCATGCGCCGGCTGGGCACCCAGGCGCCCCGGGTTGATGTAGGGGCCTTCCAGATGCACGCCGAGCACGCGCGCCGACTGCGCGGCCCGCTCGCGGCAGACCGGGCCCAGGGCCTGCAGCGCGGCCTCGATGTCGGCCAGCGGTGCGGTCATCGTCGTGGCCAGCAGCGCGGTGGTGCCATGCCGGGCATGGCGGCGCGCGATGGTGGCGATGGCGTCGCCCGCCTCCATCGTGTCGCGGCCGCCGCCGCCGTGCACATGGGTGTCGATGAAGCCAGGAAGCAGCACGGCACGGCCGCCTTCACCGGCCCGCGAGGCGTCGATGGGCGCGCCAGCGAGCGCGGCGATGCGGCCGTCCTCGATGTCCAGGTGGCCGGAGATCACGCCCTGCGGCGTGACGATGTCGCCTTTGAGCCGCATCAATCGCGCCTCATTTCGGCGACGAAATCGTAGTAGTCGCTGCGGCAGTAGGAGTGCGTCAGCTCGACCGCCTGGCCCGTGGCCAGGTAACCGACGCGGGTGATGAACAGCACCGCGGCGCCCAGCGGCACTTCCAGCAGACCGGCGAGCTTGGCATCGGCGTTCAGCGCGCGGATGTGCTGCAGAGCGCGCACCGGCGCGCGCTCGCCGAGGTGGGTGTACAGCGAGGACTCGACCCGCTGCGGGTCGGCCAGCACGCTCTGCGGCAGCACCGACACCTCGTAGGCCATGACGACCGAGTCGGCCAGCCGCAGCCGCTCCAGCCGCGCGACGCGCTCGCCGCTCTTCAGTTCGAGCGACAGCTGCTCGTCAGGCGCCGCCGGCGTGAAGCCGCGCAGCAGCCAGCGCGAGCTGGGCACGAAGCCGCGCTGCTGCAGCTCCTCGGAGAAGCTGGTCAGCCGGGTCAGCGGCTGCTCGAGCTTGGGCGCGATGTAGTTGCCCGAACCGCGCTTGCGGATGATCAGCCCCTGCTCGACGAGGCGGTCGATGGCCTTGCGCGCGGTGACGCGTGACAGCCCCAACTGCTCGGCCAGCACACGCTCGCTCGGCAGCGCCTCGTCGGCGTGGAACACGGCCTCGCGGATGGCCTGCGCCAGGGCCTGGGCCAGCTGCATGTACAGCGGCGATGCAGCGTTCGGGTCGGGCTTGAAATCAAAGACGTCGCTCATGCGGACCTTGTTCCCTGCTGTTGAATCAGCCAGAGCGCACCGCGCGCCGCGTCGGCACGCGGCTCGACGCGACGTGCCAGCAGCGCGGGCTGGAAGCGCCCCGCCAGGCGCAGTGCGATGCTGCCCGCCAGGACCACCGGCAGGGTCGGATGCACCGCGGCGGCCAGGGCCTCCAGCGCACGCGCGGCCTCGTCCAGCAGCCGGGCAGCGGCCGGGTCAGCGGCCTCGTGCTCGAACACGAGCGGCGCGAGACCGGCATAACCGGCCTGGCCGGCATGTGCGCAAAATTCGAGCAGGGCCTCGCGTGTCGAACCGGCTTGCCGCCAGACGGCCTGCACCAGCGGCCCCGCCTCTGTGCGGTCGTCGTAGGCGGCATGCGCCAGCTTCATGGCCTGCTGGCCGAGCCAGGCACCACTGCCTTCGTCGCCGATCTGCCAGCCCCAGCCACCGGTCATGCGCCGGCTGCCGTCTGGCAGCAGCGCCTCGGCGACCGAGCCGGTGCCAGAGATCAGCAATGCGCCCGGCTCACCGCCATGCGCCCCGAGCAGCGCGGCGAGCCCGTCGGTGACGAGGCTGAAACGGGCCACGCCGGGATCGGCAGCCACAAAGGCCTGCAGTTGCGAGCCGACACCCGTTCCGGAGAGACCAAGCCCCAAGGCGCAGTCTTGCAGCAGCAAGCCCGGCACCTCGGCGCGCGAGATCGCGTCGGCGATATGCCGCCAGGCCTGTTCGGCCCCCTGCCCCAGCGCCGACGCGCCGGACTCACCACGGCCGAGGATGCGCCCCTCGGCGTCGGCCACCAAGGCCCGGGTGCTGGTACCGCCACCATCGATGCCGACCCACCAGCGTGCAGGCCGGCCAGAATCGCGGTGAGTCATCAGGGAGGGATCGAGAACTGGCGGCATGGTCGACGGGAATCTGTCGATACCACTCTAATACCAACACCCCAGGGCGTCAATTGGTTTTAAACTGGTCTACCGCCGCGGAAATTGCTGCCCCGCGAGGCGCGATGAGGGCATGGCAGGACGTCGCCATCGACAAGAATACCAGTGCGAAACCAAGCCAGAAACGCCGCCGTGTTCACCCTCCAACCTGCCGAGCCCGAGGGCCTGGCCGAGCTGCTGTCCCGCATCGCCCGCGTCGCGCAACGCCATCCCGCGCTGGCGGACCGGCTGCTGGCCGCATTGAGCCAGCAGGCTTTCGCGGCCGGCGAGACGGCGGCCGGCGTGGACGCACTGTATGCGCGCTTCGGACTGCTGGAGCCGCGCGGCCGCGCGCTGGAGTTGCTGCCCGCGCTGGAGCAGGCCGGCGCGCTGGCGGCCGCCGGGCATTTCCCGGTGCAGGCCGCGCGGGTCTGCGAAGCGCTTGGGCGCATCGCCTATCAGCAGGGCGAGTACCAGCTCGCGGGTGAGCAGTGGTCGCGCGCGCTGGACCTGGCCGAGGTCAGCGGCAATCTGCAGGCCGACGTCGCCGCGCGCATCGGCCTGGGCCAGATTCATTACGCGCAGGCGGATTGGGCCCGCGGCTTGCGGCAGATGCGCGATGCGGGCGAGCAACTCGCCGGCGTGGACGACAGCTATCTGGCAGCCAAACTGGCGTTGAACATCGGCGTTGGCAGCTTCGAGCTCGGCGATCTGCCCGCGGCCGAACGGCATTTCAGCCACGGCCTCGCCGCCGCGCGACGCGGTGCTCACCACGTGTTCGAAGCCGAGGCCCATTGGCATCTCGCCCGCGCGGCGCTGGCCCGTCAGCGCATGGACTGGGCCGTGGCGGACTGCCGGCTGGCCCTCGACATCGCGGTTCGCCAGGGCTACCCCTGGCTGGAGGCCGCGGCCAGCCGCACCTGGACCGAGATCGCGCTGGCCCGCGGCGACAACGCCGGCGCGGTGCGCTCCACCCGCCATGGCCTGGCGCTGGCGCAGCGCATCCAGGCCCGCGCGCAGGCGCGCCAGGCCCATCTGCAGCTGGCCGAGCTGCTGCAGGCGCAGGGTGATGCGGCCGGGGCACTGGATCATCTGTGGCAGCACCTGGCACTGCAGTCCGAGATCGTGCGGCTGAGCCTGCCGGCGCGCGCCACGCTGGCGGCGCCGCCGGCCGACGAGGGCGGCGCGCCACTGACGCCCGAGGAGCAATTGGTGCAGCTGTGCGGCCAGCGCCAGCGGCTGGCCGGCGCGCCGCCACTGGAGGCGCTGGCCGAACTGAAGTCCGCTGCCGCCCGCATCCTCGGCCTGGGCAGCGTGATGCGCTGGCAGCTCGGGCCCGGCGGGCTCAATGCCGACGCGCACCCCCGCTACCTGAGCCTGCTGAACCGGCACGGTGCCCCGCTGGCGCTGCCGGATGCGGCCCTCCACCCCTGTCACGCCGAGCTCGCCGGCCTGCCCGGCGCGGCCGAGGCGCGCATCGAGGTGCCGCTGTACGCCGGCACGGAACTGAGCGGTGCGCTCTGGTTGATCGACGCGCGCGCGACCCGACCGTGGACGCGCCAGGAGCTGCTGATCGCCAGCCAGTTGTCACTGCTGTTCGAAATCGTCGGGCGCTGAGTCACGGCCATTTCACGCCAGCATGACAAGCTGGCGACGGAGATGTCCGCCATCCTGCCGCCTACCTACCCCATCCGCCGTCCTGCGCTGCCGCAGGGCTTCAGTCTCGTCATCGGCGCGCAGTTCGCATCGGCCCTGGCCGACAACGCGCTGTTGATCGTCGCGATCGCCCTGCTGGCCCAGCAAGGCTATGCGCCCTGGTGGGCGCCGCTGCTGAAGGTGGGCTTCATGGCCGCCTATGTCGTGCTCGCCCCGTGGGTGGGGCCGCTGGCGGATGCGTTTGCCAAGGGCCGCGTGATGGCGGCCATGAATCTCGTCAAGATCGTCGGGCTGCTGATGATGGCCTTCGGCCTGAACCCGGTCGCGGCGCTGGCCGTGATCGGCCTGGGCGCCGCGGCGTATGCGCCGGCGAAGTACGGCCTGATCACCGAAATGGCAGAGCCCGAGGCCCTGGTCGCCGCGAACGGTTGGATCGAGATCAGCGTGGTGTCGGCCGCCCTGCTCGGCGCGGTACTGGGCGGCGCTCTCGTCAGCCCGCAGTGGTTGGCGTCCGGGCTGGCCGACTTCTGCGATGGTTTCGACCTGCCAGCCGACAAGCTGACCGGCTCACTCGCGGCCCTGCTGTTGATCTACGCGCTGTCCAGCCTGTTGAACGCCGGAATTCCGGACAGTGGTCAGCGCCAGCGCAGCGTCGCCCACGACCCGTTGACCCTGCTGCGCGAGTTCCGCGCCGCCAACCGCACGCTGTGGGCGGACCGCGATGGCGGGCTGTCGCTGGCCGCGACAACGCTGTTCTGGGGCGTCGGCGCCACGCTGCAATTCGCGGTGCTGCGCTGGGCCGATGTGGCGCTGGCCCTGCCGCTGAGCCAGGCGGCCTACCTGCAGGCCGCCGTGGCGGTCGGCGTCATCGGCGGCGCCGCGGCGGCTGGCCGCTGGGTGGCGCTGCACCAGGCCCGGCACGGCCTCTGGGCCGGCGTGATGCTGGGCCTGCTGATGCCCGTCGTGGCCCAGGTGAATGACGTGATGGTGGCAGCGGTCGTGCTCGCCGTCGTGGGCGCGGTGGGTGGCGCGATGGTCGTGCCGCTGAACGCCCTGCTGCAACACCGCGGCGCAACCCTGCTGAGCTCCGGACGCTCGGTCGCCGTTCAGGGCTTCAACGAGAACCTCAGCGTGCTGGTGATGCTTGCAGCCTATGCCGGCTGCGAGGCGGCGGGCGTGCCGATCGGCGTCACGCTAAGCGGCCTCGGCCTGTTCGTGGCGGCCACCATCGCGATTCTGATCGGCGTCGACCGCGCACTGCGCCGCCGCCGCTAACCCAGCCCCCGGCGCTGCGGCGTCAGGCGACCGGTTGCAGCCCGGGCACCGTGTAGGCGGGTTCGCCGCGGGCAATGGCGCTCTCAAGCACCGACTCGAACCTCGCGGTGATGTCGCCCCAGTCCAGGCGGCGCGCGGTCGCGCGGGCGGCTTCGGCGACCGCACGGCGGGACACCGGGTCGAGCGCTGCCGTCCTCACGGCCGCGACGAAGTCAGACTCCTTGCCCGCCCCCGCCAGCCAGCCGTTCATGCCACTGCGGATCAGCTCGCCTGCCGCTGCGCTTTCAAAGGCCACCACGGCGCAGCCGCTGGCCATGGCTTCGGTCGTGACATTGCCGAAGGTCTCGGTCAGGCTCGCGAACAGGAACAGGTCGAGGCCGGCGTAATGCGCCGCCAGGTCATCACCGCTGCGCTGGCCGGCGAACACGGCGTCGGGCGCTCGTGCGGCGAGTTCGGCGCGCATCGGGCCGTCGCCAACGAAGACCAGGCGCGCCCGCGGCTGGACTGCCTTGACCGCCTCGTAGGCCGCGAGCACCACGCCGAGGTTCTTTTCCGGTGCCAGCCGGCCGACATAGCCGAGCACCAGATCGTCCGGGGAGGCGCCCCAGCTGGCACGCATGGCCTCGCTGCGCCGTGCCGGGTCGAAACGCTGCGCATCCACCCCGCGGCCCACCACGCTCAGCCGCTCGAAGCCGCGTTCGGCCAACAACACGCGCATCGCCTCGGTCGGCACCATGGTCGCGGCGCAACGGTTATGGAACTTGCGCAGATAGCCCATGATGGGCTTGGAGAACAGGCCCAGGCGGTAATGCTTGCCGTAGGCATGGAAATTGGTCCGGTAGTCGGACGTGACCGGCAGCGCCAGATGCTGGGCCGCCTGCAGGGCCGACCAGCCCAGGGGGCCCTCGGTCGCGATGTGCACGACATCGGGCCGGCGCAGCGACCACAGCTTGACCAGCGCCCGCTTGCTGGGCACACCCATGCGCAGATTCGGATACAGCGGAACCGGCAGCCCCTTGGTCAGCACCTCATCGACCTCGGGCT
This sequence comes from Burkholderiales bacterium, assembly GCA_003963075.1. Lineage (GTDB taxonomy): Bacteria > Pseudomonadota > Gammaproteobacteria > Burkholderiales > Burkholderiaceae_C > Pelomonas. The sequence goes on along the minus strand of RXJV01000152.1, from coordinate 7,080 downwards.
TGCCAAACCCCGCCAGGGCCGACATCTTGGCCGGCTGGCGCGGGCGGATCAGCTGAACATCGTGGTTGCGGCGGTTCAAGCCGTCGACTACACGGGCCATCGACATCGCGACGCCGTTGACTTCGGGGGGGTAGGTCTCGGTGACCACCGCGAGCCGGCGGGAATGGCGCGGCGCGGGCAGATCGTCGACCAGAATGTCGTCGGCATCGTGTGCGGTGTTCATGTCGGGAATGGTCAGCAGTTCATGCAACAGCACGATGACAACCGAACCGTCACGCCGATTTCACGCAAGCACCGCACCATGCGCCCCAATTTCCACCCAAACGAGGACGGGACGTGAACGAGTTCTTCCAAATTCTGAAGACCCAGCGCTGGGATGACCACCGCTATTACCACCACAGCCGCATCAATCAGAGCCTGCACCTGATCAGCGCGCTGAGCTTCCTGGTCGCCTACGGTCTTGTGTTCGTGAATCCGGCCTGGGCCGCGCTGCTGGCCTGGTGCGTGTCGATGACGACCCGCCAGGCAGGCCACTTCTTCTTCGAGCCGCGGGGCTATGACGAGGTCAACCAGGCGACGGACGAGTACAAGGAAGAGATCAAGGTGGGCTACAACATCCGCCGCAAGATCGTGCTGATGGCCGTCTGGGTGGCGCTGCCCGCGGTGCTGTGGTTCTTCCCGTCGCTGGGCGGCCTGATCGAGCCGGCCGTCGGCCTGAAGGGCTATCTGGAAGACGTGGGCATGGCCTGGTTCTGCCTGGGCATCGTCGGCCTGTTGTTCCGCGTCGGCCAGCTGTGGGCGACGCAAGGCGCGCTGCAGGGCTTCGCCTGGATGACCAAGATCCTGACCGACCCCTTCCACGACGTGATGCTGTACCACAAGGCCCCGCTGTACCTGATGCGCGGCCAGTTGATCGACCCGATGGAGCACGTGGGCAGCCAGGCCCACTGAGCGGAGCGAGCGCGCGCCAGCGCGGTCGGCCGTCAGCGCGAGGCGTGAGCATCCGGTTCAGCCGGTTTCAAGCTTCGCGCATTCACAAACAACAAGGGCCGCTCTCGCGGCCCTTGTCCCATTCAGGACTGGGTTCAAAACTTCTTCGCGAGCATCTCGCGGAACACGCCACGCCGGATCGACTTGGCGGTCAGCTCGGGCGCCGCCCACCACCAGCCGTCGGCGGCCATCTCAGCACAGGCGGCGACAAATCGTTCCAGCACCTGCGCGAACTCGGCATCGCCGTAATTCAGGCTGAAGATCAGCCGGCCCGTGCCGATCCAGCTGAGCGCCAGCCCGTGCTTGCGCAGGTAGAACTGCAACATCCAGTGGTAGCGGCCCGGCTGGGTGTAGAGCACGGTCCAGATGCTCGACATATTGCCAACCTGCACCGGAACGCCTGCCGCCTGCAGGCGTGAGTTGAACTGTGCACAACGGTCATTCCAGCGCTGTTCAAGCCCGTCGTAGAGCGACCGCACCTCGGGCCGGTCGAGTCGCTTCAGGAAGGCAGCCATCGCGGCAACCACATAGGGGTGGGCGTTGAAAGTGCCCCGTGCAAAGCAGATATCGGCCGGGCGGTCTTCGCGGTAGCGCTGCATCAGCGCACGGCTGCCGCAGACGACGCCGACCGGCAGCCCGCCGCCCAGGGTCTTGCCATAGGTGACCAGGTCCGCCTTGACGCCGAAATACTCCTGCGCGCCTCCCGGAGCGAGGCGAAAACCGACGAACACCTCGTCGAAGATCAAGACGATGCCGCGCGCGGTGCAGACCTCGCGCAGCTTCTTGAGCCAGGCCGTGTAGGCCCCGCGGTCGTAGCTGGCACGGCGGCTGCCGTCGATCAGGCCCGAGTCACCCGGTGCGTTGGCGTTCGGGTGCAGGGCCTGGATCGGGTTGATCAGCACGCAGGCGATGTCGCGGCGCGTTGCCAGCACCTTCAGTGAGCGCTCGGCCATGTCCTGCAATGTGAAGGTCTCGCGCGGCGGGAGCGGGTTGCCGGGGCCAGGCTGAACGTCCTCCCACCAGCCGTGATAGGCGCCGGCGAACCGCACCAGCCGCTTTTTGCCGGTGTGATAGCGCGCCAGCCGAACGGCCTGCATGACGGCCTCGGTGCCGGACATGTGAAAGCTGACCTCGTCCTGGCCGGAAATGGTCCTCAGCCGCGCCAAAACATCCAGCACGCAGGGGTGGTAAGCACCGAGCACCGGGCCAAGGTCCTGGGCCGTCTTGACGGCTTCGGCAATGCATTCCTTGTAGGCGTCGTACCCGAGCAGGTTGACACCATAGGAGCCGGTCAGGTCGTAGAAGCGGTTGCCATCCAGGTCCTCGACCTGCACGCCTTCGCTGTGCTGCAGGAATGCGCCCACCTTGACGTGCTCGCGCAGCACCGGGCTGAACTGGAAGGGCACCCGGTAGCGGCCGGTGAAGCGCAGGTCCGAGATGGTGTCGCGCGCCTGCTCGGTGGCGGCCAGCGTTTTCGCGAAGCGGGTGTCGAACTCCGCCCCCAGGCGCTGCAGCGCCGCACGACGGCGCGCAACCACGTCGGCGGGGGCGCCATCGGCGCTGAAAAACTGCGTCTCGTCATAGGCATAGCCGGGCACCCAGCGCGCGAGACGCTTGGCCATGCGCGAATGACCGGCCAGCGAACGGTGCTTGGCCCGTGAAAGCTCGAGCCGCCGCTTGGCGGCCGGCAGCAAGGCGACGACCGCAAGGGCCAGTGCCGAAAGGGTCAGGGTTTCGTCCATCGCAGTCTCGGGAAATTCACGAAGGTTTCAGATGTACCTGCGACGCTTGACAGTGGAATGAATGACAAAGCCATGACCACTGTTTCTGACCGCGGATGGTTCCAGCGACTCGTCGCCCAGGAAGACCTGAACTTTTTGCTGACCAATCGTGTACCACGGATCGCATTGACCAAGCTGATGGGGCGCTTCTCCCGCATCGAGAGCCCCTGGCTGACTCGCCTATCGATCGCGGTCTGGCGCTGCTTCACCCCGCTGGATCTGAGCGAAGCCAAGCACACCCGATTCCGCTCGCTGAAGGACTGCTTCACGCGCGAACTCAAGCCGGGGTCGCGCGTATTCGACGGCCGGCCGGAGATCCTCTGCAGCCCGAGCGACGGCATCGTGGGCGCCTGCGGCCACGTGGAACGCGGGCAGGTTTACCAGGCCAAGGGCTTCCCGTATTCAACCGCGGAACTGTTCGGCCCGAGTCAGGACGCCAGCATCTTCGAGGGCGGCCGGTTCATCACGCTGCGGCTGACGTCCGCGATGTATCACCGATTTCACGCGCCGGCCGACGCGACGGTGGAACATGTGACCTATCTCAGCGGTGACACCTGGAACGTGAATCCGATTGCGCTGCAGAGGGTTGAGCGCCTGTTCTGCCGCAACGAGAGAGCCGTCGTGCGCATGCGGCTGGAGAGCGGTGAGCCCATCGCCCTGGTGCCCGTGGCGGCGATCCTGGTTGCAAGCATCCGGCTGCATTTTCTTGACGTGCTGCTGCATCTCGGTCGCAAGGGGCCGAACGAGATGCCCTGCTCGGCAGGGCAAACCAAGGGGCAGGAGATGGGCTGGTTCGAGCATGGCTCGACCATCATCGTTTTTGTGCCGCGGGGCTTCGCGCTGGCCGAGGGCATTGCACCGGGCGTGCAATTGCGCGCTGGCCAAGCGCTGTTGAAACGGGCCTGATCAGGTCACCGTATCCGGCGCCACCGCCTGGGCCGCTGCGGGCACCGGCACAGGCAGCGTGAGCGGCACGGGCTGGGACTTCGGCGCCGGCAGCATGCCAGGCAAAGCGGCCTGATCGCCGCGATCGATGATCTCAAGCCGGCCGTCGAAATGCTCCACCAGTGCGGTCAGGCTCTCGACCCAGTCGCCGTCGTTGCAATAGAGCACCCCATCGATTTCGCGGATCTCGGCGTGATGGATGTGGCCACAGACGACGCCGTGCGCGCCGCGCTTCTTGGCCTCGCGAGCGACGGCGTTTTCGAATTCGTTGATGTAACTGACGGCCCGTTTGACCTTGTGCTTGAGGTAACGCGAAAGGCTCCAGTACGGCAGGCCGAGCTTGGCGCGGATGTGGTTGAACCAGCGGTTGACCTTGAGTGTGAATTCGTAGGCCAGGTCACCGGCAATGGCCAGCCAGCGCGCGCACTGGATGACGCCGTCGTACAGGTCTCCATGCGTGATCCACAGGCGCTTGCCGTCCGCCGTCACGTGCACGGCCTCTTCCATCACGTCGACACCGCCAAAGTTGTGCGCAAGATACTTGCGCGCAAACTCGTCGTGATTGCCCGGGATGAAGATCACGCGGGTGCCCTTGCGCGCCTTGCGCAGCAGCTTTTGCACCACGTCGTTGTGGGCCTGCGGCCAATACCAGGAACGCTTGAGCTGCCAGCCATCGATGATGTCGCCGACCAGGTAGAGCGTTTCGCATTCGACATCACGGAGGAAGTCGAGCAATGCCTTGGCCTGGCAACCCGGCGTGCCCAGGTGCAGGTCCGAAATCCAGACCGTACGCACAGACAGCGTTGGCACGTCGGCGGCGACTCCGACTTCGGATTGGAGATCTTGAGGCGTCGGCATGGCGGTCATGCTGCCCGGCGGTCATGACGCGAGCGTGAACGTCTGCGAGCCGCCCGGGCCGTGGCTGCGGGGCAACGCCCGGCGGCGCCGGAGGGCTAAGAGGGGCCGAAGGCAGACGCGAGGCGAGGCGTCGCGGCCTCGATCGGCGCCAGCAGCCGAGGCCAGAGCTGAAGCCCGAGTTCACGGCGGAACGGCCCGAAATGTTCGATGCGATCCACGCCCAGGTCTGCAGGCGCCACGGTGTGCCTCTGCACCTTCGCATCGCGGAATTCCAGCGCCAGCGCGTCGACGGCCCCGGCAGGGCCGAAGAGGTGATCATCGGAGATGTTCCAGAGGTGGGCCGTGCCAGCAAAGCGGTGGTAGGCGCGCTCCGCCGACAGGGTCGGGTCGCCGAATAGAAAGCCCGGGGTGCGCCCCCAGGCCGCCCATTCGAGCGCAGCCGCTGCGGGAAGATCCTCGGCGCGCGGCCCGAGCAGGCGCCCGGGTGCGCGGCCGAAAAGCCGGACGGCGGCGGGCAGCACCGCATGGAAGAACAACCACGCCTGCGAACGCGCAAGTCCTTTCCAGTGCCCGAAGTATGCAACCTGCGCGGCGACGCCGAGGAGTGCATCCGCCTTGTCGTTGAACCCGGGCACCAGACCGACCGCATTGCCACCCAGCGAGTGCCCCACCCAAAGCAGCCCCAGCTCGCGCTGTTGCAGTTGGGCCTCGCGAACGCGACGTTGGTCCGCGGCATGGAGGGCTGCTGCCATATCGACGCGCGCCCAGTCACGCAAGCGAACGTCTTCGCCCGGTATCAGCGCCGCGCGCGAGGCCGCGATGCCGCGGTAGTCGAACGTCAGTACCGCGTAGCCGCGCGCCGACAGCCATGCCGCGAAGTGGCGGTAGTAGCTGGCAGGGACGGCGGTCGCTGAGCCCACCACAGCGACGGCTTTCACTGCGGATCCCAGCGGTGGCTCGTGCCAAGTCGCTGCGAGTTGCCGGCCATCGCTGCATCGCAGCTGTGCTGATAGGGCGCGAGGCATGTCGACAGTCTGCCCTGCCTCGGTGGCGTTGCCGGTGCGGGTACGGGTGCGACGTTGCTGGTGATCCGACGGTGACAGTGCAGTCATTTTTCGTGCTGAAGACGTCGCTTGCGGTAGGCGTTGTGGAAGTCTAGATTGGTGACCAAATACAGATAAGTCGTTCTCCGGTTGCCACTTCGTCAACTCAATGAATACAAAAGAGAGCCGTTTCTCCAGAGGCCCGCGTTCCCGGCAAACGCCAGCCGAAGCCGCACTCGACGCCAACGCGTTGGAACTGTTCGCGCGGATCGCACAGGCCGGCAGCTTCGCGCAAGCAGCCCGAGATCTGGGTCTGACGCGTGCAGCGGTCAGCCGCCGCATCGCGTCGATCGAGGCGGCCGTTGGGCTCTCGCTGTTTGCGAGAAGCACACGTAGCCTCGGCTTGACCGAGGCGGGACGACGCCTTCACGCCCGCGCGCGAGCCGTCCGTGATGCGGCGGAGAGCGCACGGCTTGCCCTGCGGCACACCCGGGATCAGTTGGACGGCACGCTGCGGATCAGTGCTTCGGCTGGCTTTGGCCGCCACGTGCTGGCCCCGCTGCTCGCGCGGTTTCAAATGCTTCACCCGGCAGTTCGGTACGAGTTGTTCTTCACGGACCGGCGCGTCGACCTGCTACGGGAGGGGCTGGATATTGCCTTTCGGGTCACAAACCATCCGCCCGAGGTTTGGGTCGCGCAACCGGTGTTGCGGTTTGCGGTACGCGCCTATTCGATGTCAAGCCATCCTTTTCCAGCGCCTTCAGCGCTAGTAGATCAGCCGACGCTGCTGCTTGGGCAGGGCGAGGAACCCTTCGTGAGCGTTTGGCAGCACGAGGATGGACGTCGAGACGAAGTGATGCTCCAACCATCGGCATGGGGGAGCGATCTGGATGGATTGATTGCACTCGCCCGCCATGGGAGTGGCGTCGTGATCGCACCGGACTATTGCGTCGCGACACCTGTGGGCTTAGCGAACCCCGTTGTCGATCAGTGCAACGTTGCTGGGCCTTGGCCAAAGTTGCAAGACGTGTTGCCCGGATGGCGTTTGCAAATCGGCTTGGATACTGTGCACGCACTGACCTTGCCGATGCCGGCGGGGTCCGAAGCGGCCAGAACCTTGGTGAGGTTTGTCAGGGACGCGCTGGCGTGATCTGGTGATGCAGACTGGTCTGCCTGACCCATCGAATGATGCAAGCGTTCGACATGGCGACGGCGCGCGACTGCGAATAACGCCTTGTCGATATTCGGCGCGAAGCGTGGATGTCTGCCCCTGAGAGTCGGTACACACAGGAGATCCCCGGCGATTGGCACCCGAGCCCGGCTGTTGATTGGTCGCTTGCAAAGCAAAGCCCCCACCATCGATGAGATGGTGGGGGCTGCAGGATAAATAGCCTGACGATGACCTACTTTCACACGGGAATCCGCACTATCATCGGCGCTGACTCGTTTCACTGTCCTGTTCG
>RXJV01000015.1 GCA_003963075.1 Burkholderiales bacterium | reverse complement strand
GAGATCGTCTACAACGCCGGTGGCGAAGCCTCCGTCGTCGTGAACGCCGTGCTGGCCGGCAAGGGCAACTACGGCTTCAATGCCGCCAACGACACCTATGGCGACATGATCGAGATGGGCATCCTGGACCCGACCAAGGTCACCCGCACTGCGCTGCAGAACGCCGCGTCCGTCGCGTCGCTGATGCTGACGACCGAGTGCATGGTCGCCGAGGCGCCGAAGGAAGACGCTCCGGCCGGCGGCATGCCCGGTGGCATGGGCGGCATGGGTGGCATGGGCGGCATGGACATGTAATGTCCGCCTGAGCAAGCGCTCAATTCAAAAGGGCCGCAGCAATGCGGCCCTTTTTCATGTCCGTCAGCATCAAAAAAGGCTGCCCGCGGGCAGCCCTTCTTGTGGCGCGCGAGCCGCCAATCAGCGCGAGCGGCGGCGCGAGCCCAGCAGGCAGCCGCCCAGCGCCAGACCGGCCAAGGCCAGCGATGCAGGCTCCGGCAGCGGATTGGCATCGGGCACCAGCGTGGCCGTCAGCTTGCCGGTGCTCAGCGGCGGCATGTCGGGGTTCTCGGTGAACGCCAGTTGCAGGCTGTCCACGACCAGTCGCTGATCCCAGCTGAACGCGCCGGGCGCCATGTCGGTCAGCAGTTCCAGCGAGTCCACGCCGGTCGACGACAGCACCGCCGAAAAGCCACAGATCGATCCATCGAACTTCTTGGCGCAGGTCAGCTTGGACAGGTCGTAAGCGTACGTGTCGACCTTGCCCTGGTACGAGAACGAGAACGAGAAGCTGAAGCTCGCCAGGTCATCCACGCCAATGGCACCCAGGGCGGTCGCCGACTTCGTCGTGAAAGCACCGCTGCCCGTCACGTCGACACCCGTCTCCACTTGGCTCTTGCCCTGGTAGCTCAGGTTGACCAGGGCGGCCTGCGCCGCACCCGCGCCCAGCAGCGCCAAGGCGCCTGCGCAAATCACTGCCTTCAAGTTTTGCTCCCTGCGCCGCCACCGGGCGCAACATCAAAAAACGACCCGCCGGTGCGGGCATCGAAACGAGTCGAAATTCTAGGAAGCCGTGGGATCTTCTGCCGCCGAACTGCCCCCCGCGCTTCCGGGGGATAACCCCCCAACCGTGCAGCCCCGCCGCGCCGAAGACACCGCGCGTCAAGGCCTCAGCAGCGCGAGCATCTCGGTGGCGAAGCGCCCGGCATCGCACAGCGGGCTGACGGCCATGCGCTCACGCAGGCCGCCGCGCAGCGTCGCCAGGCCTGCGCGGTCCGACATGCTTGCTGCGGCGCGCCCCACATAGTCGTCGGCATCCGAGGCCACCCAGCCTTCTGCCAGCCCCAGCGTCTGCAGAAAGCTCAGCCCCTGGCGCGAGATCGGCGCGGCGCCGGGCAGCGTCAGCACCGGCACGCCCATCCAGAGCGCGTCCAGCGTCGTCATGCCGCCGCTGTAAGGAAAGGGGTCCAACGCGATGTCGACCCGCCCGAATGCTCGCAGGTAATCGTGCACGGGGCCCGGGCCTTCCAGCGCGAGGAGCGCGGCATCGCCCGGCCAACGTCGCTGCAAGGCCTCGCGCTCGGCGGCATGTTGCAGCCCCGGCGCCTTGATCAACAGCCGGCTGCCCGGCGTGGCCGCCAACACGCGCGCCCACAGCGCCAGCACCTCATCGCTGAGCTTGTGCAGCCCATTGAAGCTGCCGAACCACGGCTCGCGCCCCAAAGGCGGCACCTCGGGTGCCCCAGACGGCGGCGCATAGACCGTGAAGCAGTTGGGCAGACGCAGAAGCGGTTCCACGAAGCCAGCCTCCGCCCCCGGCGGCAGCAGCCAGCGATCGCCGATGAAGCCATCCACCTCGGCCAGCCCGGTGCTGCCGGCGTAACCCAGCCAGCTGAGCTGCCGCGCTGCCGGGCGCCGCGCCAGCACGCCGAGGCGATTCCCGCCGGTATGCCCGTTCAGATCGACCAGCACATCGATGCCGTCGGTGGCGATCTGCGCCGCCGCAGCATCATCATCCAAGCCCGAGATGTCGCACCACCGCGCGCTTTTGCCGCGCAGCTCGTTAGTTAGGGCATCGGCTGCGCGCTGGTTGGCGTAGACGAACAGTTCACAGCGGCTGGCCAGCGCCGGCAGCCAGGCCAGCGCCAGCCGACCCACTGGATGCCAGCGCAGGTCCGCAGACACCAAACCCACGCGCAGCCCGGCCGGCGGCCGTGCGCCACGCTGCACCGGCGGCGCCTGAACGCAGGCGCCGAAGGCGGCCGCCTCGGCGCGCAAGCCCCCGGCCTGATCGGCTGAGCGCTGCCGGTAGGCTTGCAGCAGCAGGTGATCACTGCGTGCGGTCAGCAGTTGCGGTGCGCGCTCGATCAGTGCCGACAGCGAGGCCTGTGCCTCGTCCAGGCGGCCCTGCCGACGCAGCGCTTGCGCCAGGCCGCTGTCAGCCTGCAGCGATGCCGGCGCCACCTGGGTTGCTTCACGGTAGGCCCGCTCGGCCTCATGGACCCGGTCCTGCTGCAGCAACAGGCGGCCCAGATTGATCAGCACCGCGGCCCGGCTTTCGCCGGTGGCGCCCGCGGCCAGCACGCCGCGCAGCACCGCCTCGCCGCGCTCCGGCGCCACCTGGCAGAGGTTGCAGGCCGCCGCGGCATGGCCCGGATCGTGCACAAGCACCTGCGACCAGGCCTCAGCCGCGCCGGCCGCATCGCCCTGCGCCTGCAGCAACTCGCCCAGCACAAAACCCGCGTCGACGTGGGCGGGCGCCAGCGCCAAGGCCGCGCGCAGTTGCAGAACGGCGTCGGCCGTGCGGCCTGCGGCCCGCAGCGCGGTGGCGGCATTCAGACGCAGAGTGACATCGCTTGGGCATGCGTCGACGGCCTGCAGCAGCGCTCCGGCCGCCGCCTCGGGCTGCCCCAGCGCCAACAGCGCACGCCCGCGGTTGCCATGCGCCAGCACCAGCGTTGGCTGGATCGACAGCGCCGTCTCGAAGGCCAGCAGTGCCTCACCGGGACGCTGCAACGCAAGCAGCACATTGCCCAGGTTGTTGTGCGCGCCAGCGAGGCGCGGCTGCAGACGCACCGCATCCCGCAGGGCCTCATGCGCGCGCGGCCAGTCACCCCGCCCCATCCACAGCACGCCCAAATTGGCGGCCACTTCGGCATCCGCCGGCAGCAGCGCGCGAGCGCGGGTCAGGGCGTCAAGGGCATCTTCCCCAAGCAGCTGCTGCCCCACCGACAAAGCCTTCCACAGCGCCCCCTCATCCGGGTGGTGCCGCAACAGATTTCGGGCCTCCGAAACCATCTCGGCATGGCGCCCGGTCCGGAAAAGCGTGAAAAGGTTCTGAAGTGCGGCGTCAGCCATTGAAGTCGGGGGTGAGCAAGGGGCTGGGGGACGTCAAGTCGCGCCAGGACCGGGTCGGATAATTGCATCACGCCGCAACCCACTTCCCATGCTTGCTCGCCTCCACCCTCACGATCTGCTGGACCACGCGCTGACCGAAGCCGGGCCGCTGGCGCGCGAACTCCTGAACGTCGTGCAGGATGAACTCGACGCTCAGCCCCAGCACTTCCCGCTGCGCGAGGCCTGGCGCAAGGCGCGCACCCATTTCGCGGCCAACTTCGAAGGACGGCTGATCGAACTGCTGCAGGCCGGCCGCCGCGGAGAGGACCCGCTGCAGCGCCAGCCGCTGCAGATGGGGGGCGGCATCGACAGCCTGAGCCTGGTCGATGAACACCAGGCAATGCAGGACGTGGCCATTGCCCATGTCACCCGCACCGCCGAGGAGATGAGCCGCGCCGAGCTGCATCAGATCGGCAACTTCTATGCTGCGCTGCGTGGCATTGCGAGGGCCCGCGAGCGCGACAACCCGCTTCGGCCCGGCCTGTACGCAGACGCGCTGCACCATGCGCTGGCGGCCAGCCGGCTGGCGGCCCGCGACCAGTATGAGCTGATGCGCGTGGCCGCCACACCGCTGGCCAAGGCCTTGCAGCGCCAGTACGCCCACGCCTGCAAGGCGCTGCGGGACGCCAACCTCAGCGAGCTGGTGGCTGCACACGGCCAGCCTCAGGGCGGCCCGCGCGCGCACCAGCGCCACGGTGGTCCCCAGGGCACCCTCGACGGCCTGTCTCGCCGGGTCGACGCCGTGAACTCGCGCCCCCAGGGCCTGGCCGCGACGCCGCCGCTGGACCCCAACGCGCCGGCGCCCTTTGTGCGCAGCACCGGGCCGGACATGTTGAGCCGGCTCTACGACCAGATCCTGGCCGACCCGCGGCTGCTGCCCCCGTTGAAGGCCCTGCTGGCGCGGCTGCAGATCGCCGTGGTCCGCCTGGCCCGCAGCGACTCCAGCCTGCTGCGCCGCCAGGACCATCCGACCTGGGCGCTGCTGAACCGGGTCGCCGCGCATGGCATGGCCTTCGACCGCGCCGACGACGAACGTCTCGTCGACTTCCTGCGCTTCATGGAAGCCGAAGCCCAGTTGCTCGTCGATGCCCCGACACCGACCGCCTTCCTGTTCCAGCAGGTGCTCGGCCGGGTCACGGCGCGCATCGACCACCAGGCACGCCAGAGCAGCCAACGCAACGCCGGCGCGCTGGCCGCGTTGGAACGCGAACACCTGCGAAACGAGTGGCGCACGCTGTTGCGCGAGCAGATCGAGCACCAGATCATTGGGGCGCCGCTGGGCCCGCGCCTGCACCGCTTCCTGCAGACCTCATGGGTGGAAGTCATCGTCAACGCCATGGTGCGCCACGGCCGCGACTCGCGCGAGGCCCAGGCCGCCGTGGAGCTGGTCGACGCGCTGCTTGACAGCCTCACCACGCCGCGCGACCTGGCCGACCGCGAGGCGCTGCGGATGCGCCTGCCGGTGCTGATCGAGCGCCTGGTGAGTGGCTGCGAGAGCATCGACCTGCCTGTGCCCAAGCGCGAGCCGGCCCTGAGCGAACTGATGAGCCAGCATGCCCGGCTGCTGCGCGGCCTGCCCGCCCTGGACCCGGCCGAAAAGCGCATCGCGCCCCCTCGGCCCGGCGGCGGTGCCGGCAGCGCCGCGCCGGCATCGGCGGACGAGATCGTCAGGCGGCTGATGGAAGAGCGCGAATCCCAGGTGCCGTCGCATTGGCTGAGCACGGACGTCGACCGCAGCGAACTGCCCACGGTGCCGGTGCAGCTGTACAGCGAACATGATTCGCCGGACGCCCGTGCCGCCCTCAAGCACTGGATCGACGGCCTGCAAATCGGCCACTGGTTCCACCTCTTCATCCAGGGCAACTGGCACACCGCGCAAATCGCGTGGATCAGCGAGGGACGGCAGTATGTGCTGTTCGTCGGCCGCGACCCCGACGAGCGCCTGTCGCTCACCCGCAAGGCGCTGGAAGCCCTGCTGTCCAACGGCCTGATCACGGCGCTCGAGGACGACAGCGTGGTTCAGCGTGCGGTCGACACCCTGATGAGCGACCTGGACGGCGGCTAGACCGCGACGGCTGCTGCCGTGGGGTGGGCCCACTCGTGCAGGGCCAGGGCGACGTCGCCGACGCCAGTCTTCTTGAGCGCCGAGAACAGCGTCACCGCAACGTCGGAGTTCTCGGTCGTCATGCCGGCCAGGAACTCGGTCGTCGCCCGCAGCGCCGCATCGGCCTCCTTGCGGTTGAGCTTGTCGGCCTTGGTCAGCAACACCAGCAGCTTGATCTCGCCGGTGGCGACGCGGGCGGCCACGAACTCCAGCAATTGCTGGTCGAGGTCGGTCAGCCCGAGGCGCGAATCCACCATCAGCACGACGCCCGACAGGCTGCGGCGCACCTCCAGATAGTCCGCCATGACCTTCTGCCAGCGCAGCTTGGCGGACTTGTTGACGGCCGCGTAGCCATAGCCCGGCAGGTCGGCGAACAACGCGTCCGGTGCGTCCTTGGGGCCAAGCTCGAACAGGTTGATGTGCTGGGTCCGGCCCGGCGTCTTGGACGCAAAGGCGAGCCGCTTCTGCTGGGCCAGCGTGTTGATCGCGGTGGACTTGCCCGCATTGGAGCGGCCGACGAAGGCAATCTCGGGCAGTTCGGTGGCGGGCAGGTGCACCAGCTGGCTGGCGGTCGTCAGGAAGCGGGCGGTGTGCGTCCAGGCGAGGGCGAGCTTGTCGGTGATTGACGCGGCAGGCCCTGCATCAGGGATTTCGTTGGTCATGGTGGGATCGGACGCTGTGATTCAGCATTGTAAAATTCTCAAGTTGCGCCCCACGAAAGCACATTCATCCATGAAGACTGTCGCCCTTCTCCTGTCGAGTCTGATGCTGGCTGCAGCGGCCCATGCGAACGAGCCTGCAAGCGCCCCGGCCAAGCCCGATCTCGCCAAGGGAGGCGCGATCTCCTCTCAGGTCTGCGCGGCCTGCCACACGGCCGACGGCTCGCGCGGCAGCCCGGCCAACCCCATCCTGCAGGGGCAGCACCCGGAATACCTGGTCAAGCAGCTGACCGAGTTCAAGTCCGGCAAGCGCAAGAACGCCGTCATGAGCGGCATGGCCGCCGCGCTGTCCGAGGAGGACATGCGCAACGTGGCCGCCTTCTATGCGAGCAAGACCGCCAAGCCGGGCTTTGCAAAGAACAAGGACACCATCGCCCTGGGCGAGAAGATCTGGCGCGGCGGCATCGCCGAGCGCAGCGTGCCGGCCTGCGCCGGCTGCCACGGCCCGACCGGTGCCGGCATCCCGGCCCAGTACCCGCGCCTGGGTGGCCAGCATGGCGACTATGTCGAGGCGCAGATGAACGCCTTCCGCAGTGGCGCCCGCGCCAACGCGCCGATGATGATGGCCATCGCCGCCAAGATGAGCGACAAGGAAATCCAGGCCGTGTCCGATTACGCCGCCGGCCTGCGTTGATCCGGCGCAAGCCGCCTTGCTGAAGGAAGGCCGGTGTCATGCACCGGCCTTTTTTCTTGCCCGACACTTCCGAAGCCGATGTCTTCCGCCACCCTCGCCCGCCATTCGCCAGCCCGTGAGCTGCTGGACCTGTTCGCGTCGATGCGCTTCGCGATCGCGCTGCTGACCGTCATCTGCATCTCGTCGGTCATCGGCACCGTGGTCAACCAGGGCGAGGCCATGGGCAGCTACATCGACAAGTTCGGCCCGTTCTGGGCGGAGCTGTTCGGCCGCCTGGGCCTGTTCACGGTCTACAGCGCTCCCTGGTTCCTGGCCATCCTGGCGTTTCTGGTGGTCTCCACCAGCCTATGCATCGCCCGCAACACGCCCAAGATCCTGGCCGACCTGCGCAGCTACAAGGAAGGCGTGCGGGAACAGTCGCTGCAGGCCCACCATCACAAGGCCATTGGTGAGCTGCCCAGCAACCCGCAGATGGCCCTGGCCGAGATCGGCAACGCGCTGACGGCGATGGGCTGGAAGGCCCGCGTGCAGCAGCGCGAGCACGGCATCATGGTCGCCGCCCGGCGCGGCGCGGCCAACAAGATCGGCTATCTGTCGGCCCATTCGGCCATCGTGCTGATCCTCGTCGGCGGCGTGCTCGACGGCAACGCGATGGTGAAGCTGTCGATGTGGGCACAGGGCAAGCAGCTCTATACCGGCTCGGGCTTCGTCGCGGACGTGCGGCCGCAGCACCGGCTGAGCGATGCCAACCCCAGCTTCCGCGGCAACCTGTCGGTGGCCGAGCACCAGCGCCAGGGCATTGCCGTGCTCAGCCTGCCCGACGGCGTCGTGCTGCAGGACCTGCCCTTCGAGGTCGAGCTGAAGAAGTTCAGCGTCGACTACTACCCCACCGGCATGCCCAAGAGCTTTGCCAGCGACATCGTCATCCATGACGGGTCGGCCACCCGCGAAGCCACCGTCAAGGTCAACGAGCCCGTCATCCACAAGGGTGTCGCGATCTACCAGAGCAGTTTCGACGACGGCGGCTCCAAGCTGCAGATCAAGGCCCTGCCGCTGGCCGAGGGCCAGCCCTTTGCGCTGCAGGGCCGTGTGGGCGGCAAGCTGGCGTTCGGCGACCAGACCCTGGAGTTCTCCGGCCTGCGGGTCATCAACGTCGAGAACCTGGCGGCCGACGCCGGCACCAGCGGCGCCGATGTGCGCAAGGTCGACCTCGGCGAGACCCTGGGCAAGCACCTGGGCAGTGGCGCCAAGGGCGGCAAGGACAAGTCCCTGCACAACGTTGGCCCCTCGTTCAGCTACCTGCTGCGCGACGGCGCCGGCCAGGCCCGCGAGTTCAACAACTACATGCTGCCCGTCGAACTCGACGGCCAGAAGGTCTTCCTCGCCGGCGTGCGTGACAGCCGGGCCGACAGCTTCCGCTACCTGCGCATGCCCGCCGACGAGAACGGCGAGCTGACCGGCTGGCTGCGCCTGCGCCAGGCCCTGGCCGATGCCCCGCTGCGCGCGACCGCCGCGCGCGCCTACGCCGCCGCGGCGACACCGGCCAACCGGCCACAGCTGCTGGACCAGCTCGAAGCCACTGCCCAGCGGGCGCTGACGCTGTACTCGGGCGCTGCCGCCAAGCCCGGCGATGAGGTCCGCGGCGGCCTGCCCGCGCTGTCGCAGTTCATCGAGCGCGAGGTGCCCGCCGCCGAGCGTGAGCGCGTCTCCGAGGTGCTGCTGCGCATCCTCAACGGCAGCCTGTTCGAGCTGCACCAGCTCGCCCGGGCGCGCGCCGGCCTGCCCGCGGCCGGCACTGATGCCGCGACCCAGGCCTTCATGAGCCAGGCGGTGTTGTCGCTGTCCGACAGCCTCTACTACCCCGCGCCGGTGCTGCTGCAGCTCGACGGCTTCGACCAGGTGCAGGCCAGCGTCTTCCAGGTCGCGCGTGCGCCGGGGCAAAAGCTCGTCTACCTCGGCGCCGTGCTGCTGATCGTCGGGGTCTTCGCGATGCTCTACATCAAAGAGCGTAGGCTGTGGGTGTGGATCGCGCCCAGCGCCGACACGGCCAGCTCGCAGGTGCGCATGGCCATGTCGAGCACCCGCGAGTCGCCCGACAACGCCCTCCTCTTCGCCCAGCTCAAGGCCGCCGTGCTCAAGGACGCCACATGAACACCACCACCTTCGACCTGCCGCGCCGCCACGCCCTGCAGCGGCGCGACACGCTGGACTGGGTCTTCGCCGCCCTCGTGCTGCTGGGCGGCGGCTATGCCTTCCAGCGCTACCAGGCCAGCATGAATGTCTACGAACAGGGCATCCTGCTGTGCACCCTGCCGGCCCTGATCGCGCTGGGCTGGTTCTGGAAGCCGCTGCGGCTGCTCTGCGCGACGGCCGGCGCGGCCACCTTGCTGGCCATCGGCCTGTACTCGCAGCACACCGACGGTTTCGGCGCCGACCTCGCCGCCGGCGAGCAGGTGTTCTGGCTCAAGTATCTGCTGTCCAGCCAGAGCGCCATCCTGTGGATGAGCCTGCTGTTCTACATGAGCACCCTGTTCTATTGGGGCGGCTTCTTCACCGGTGCCGGGCGCAACAGCGTGGCCGAGGTGGCAGGCTCCAAGCTCGCCTGGGGCGGCGTGCTGATGGCCCTGATCGGCACCTTCGTGCGCTGGTACGAGAGCCACCAGATCGGCCCCGACATCGGCCACATCCCGGTCAGCAACCTCTACGAGGTCTTTGTGCTGTTCAGCTGGATGACCACGCTCTTCCACCTCTACTACGAGCAGCGCTTTGCGACGCGCTCGCTCGGCGCCTACGTGATGCTGGTGGTCAGCGGCGCGGTGAGCTTCCTGCTCTGGTACACGCTGGCGCGCGACGCCCAGGAGATCCAGCCGCTGCTGCCGGCGCTGCAGAGCTGGTGGATGAAGATCCATGTGCCGGCCAATTTCGTCGGCTATGGCTGCTTCTCCCTGGCGGCGATGGTGGCCTTTGCCTATCTGCTGAAGTCGGCCACGCTGCGCGCGCTGCTGATCGGCCTGATCGGCGTGCCGGGCGGCATCGTCGCGCTGATCCTGGCGGTGCGGCTGCTGGGTGGCATCAGCGCGCAGACCGCCGAGGGCCTGGACAGCTGGGCAGCCAAGATCGCCGGTGTGATGGTCTTCCTCGGCCTGTGCATCGCGCTGCGCCGCCACCTGATCGCCCGCCTGCCCGACCTGCCCCAGCTTGACGACCTGATGTACAAGGCCATCGCGCTGGGCTTCGCGTTCTTCACCATCGCGACCATCCTAGGCGCCTTCTGGGCCGCCGAGGCCTGGGGCGGCTACTGGAGCTGGGACCCGAAGGAAACCTGGGCGTTGATCGTCTGGCTCAACTACGCCGCCTGGCTGCATATGCGGCTGATGAAGGGCCTGCGCGGCATGGCCTCGGCCTGGTGGGCGCTGGTGGGCCTGTTGGTGACGACCTTCGCCTTCCTCGGAGTCAACATGTTCCTGTCCGGCCTGCACAGCTACGGCAAGCTGTGAGTTCGCCGATGCGGCACGGCTGACGACACCGGCGCTGCGCCCGTCGCGCCGGCCGCCCCTTGAAAGCTGCGAATCCCGCCCGATGTCTGCGCCGCGCAGGCCCGGCCGGCGGGCGCTGCGCACTGTCGCTGACGCTGCTGTCATAGGGACCAGGGAATATTGCGCCGTGAACGACAACCCCTCCGCCTGCGCCGACCGCCCCACGCCCACAGCCGCCGCTCCCATCACCGTGTCTCTGGTGCTGGGCAGCGGCGGCGCACGCGGGCTGGCACATATCGGCGTGATCCAGTGGCTGACCGAGAACGGCTACCAGATCCGGGCCATCTCCGGCGCCTCCATCGGCGCGCTGGTGGGTGGCATCTACGCGGCCCGCAAGCTGGAGGTCTACGCGGAATGGGTGCTCGCGCTGGAGCGCATGCATGTGCTGCGCCTGCTGGACCCCACCTTCGGCCGTCCCGGCCTGTTCAAGGGCGAACGCATCATCAGCGTGCTGCGCGAGTTGATCGGCGACTGCGCGATCGAAGACCTGCCGATCGCCTACACCGCCGTCGCCACGGACATGCACTCGCGCGAGGAGGTGTGGCTGCGTGAGGGCCAGATGTTCGACGCCATCCGCGCCTCCATCGCGACGCCGCTGGTGTTCACGCCCTTCAGGCACGGGCGCCGCACCCTGCTGGACGGCGCCCTGGTGAACCCGGTGCCGATCGGCCCGACGCTGGAGGCCGGCAACGACCTCACCGTCATCGTCGACCTCAGCGGACCGGCGCAGCCCCAGCCGACCGCCGCGACCAGTGAAGCCCTGCCGGGCAGCAACCGCTACAAGCAGCGCATCGGCCGCTTCATCGACAGCCTGCAACGCCCGCGCGGCGGCCCGCCCCGGCCGCAGCCGCCGCGGCCTGCCGAGCCCGGCCTGCTGGACGTGGCCTTCGTGTCCATGCAGGCCATGCAGGACACCATCTCCAAGCTCAGGCTCTCGGCCTATGCGCCGGATGTGCAGATCGACATCCCCGGCAATGCCTGCGGCTTCTTCGAGTTCTGGCGCGCCGAAGAGCTGATCGAGCTGGGCCGCGAGCGCACCGCGCAGGCCTTCGAGCGGCTCGGCCGCTGAGGCGCCCGTTGCGCTTCAGCCGACCGGCAGCGCCGTCTCGTACTTGACCTCGCGCAGCACCACGTTGCTGCGCACGCTGGCGACACCCGGCAGCTTGAAGATGTGCTGCTGCAGGAACAGGTCGTAGGCCTTCATGTCGGCGGCGACGACCTTGATCACGTAGTCGGCCTCGCCGGTGATCGCATGGCATTCGATGATCTCGCGGCGCGTCGCGGTGAGTTGCTCGAACTGCTCGACCGCGCCCTCGCTGTGCCGTACCAGGCTCACATGGGCCAGCACCAGGATGGACAGGCCGATCTTTTCGCGGTCCACCAGGGCGACCTGGCCGCGGATGACGCCGCGGTCCTCCAGTTCCTTGACGCGCCGCCACACCGGCGTGGCCGACAGCCCCACCTTGTCGGCCAGCGCCTGCGTGGACAGCCGTGCGTCCAGCTGCAAGGCCTCCAGGATCTCGCGACTGGCCCGGTCGAGTTCGTTTGTTTCCATGTTTGATGCCTTTGGAGAAGAATCATCTCATTCAGCCGGCCTGTGACCGGCATTGAGGCAAGTTCTTCCGGCCAACCGGGGGAAGAATTTTGCGCCCTTCAGGAGCCTCCATGTCAGACGCCACGCCCGCCCTGCGCCCCTACCAGCTCAGCGACAACCTCGCCGCCGACACCGGGGCCGTCTTCCTGACCGGCACCCAGGCCCTGGTGCGGCTGCTGCTGGCGCAGAAGAGGCAGGACGAGCGCGCGGGCTTGAACACCGCCGGCTTCGTCAGCGGCTACCGCGGCTCGCCGCTGGGCATGGTCGACCAGCAGCTGTGGAAGGCCAGTAAGTTCCTCGATGCGGCCCACATCGAGTTCCTACCGGCGATCAACGAAGACCTGGCCGCCACCGCCTGCCTGGGCGTTCAGCGCGTGGCACTGGACCCGCAGCGCACCGTCGATGGCGTGTTCGCGATGTGGTACGGCAAGGGCCCGGGCGTGGACCGCTCCGGCGATGCGCTCAAGCACGGCAACGTCTACGGCACCAGCACCCAGGGCGGCGTGCTGGTGGTGTGCGGCGACGACCACGGCTGCGTGTCCAGCAGCACGCCCCACCAGAGCGACCAGGCCCTGCAGGCCTGGAGCATGCCCCTCGTCCATCCGGCCAACGTGGCCGAGTACCTGGAGTTCGGCCTCTACGGCTGGGCGCTGAGCCGCTTCAGCGGCGCCTGGGTCGGCTTCAAGGCGATCTCCGAGGTGGTCGAGAGCGGCATGACGGTGGACCTCGACGCCGTGCCGCTGGACTTCACGCAGCCCGTCGATCACGTCGCACCGACGAACCTGCACATACGCGCGGTCGACCTGCCTTCGCTGGACCTGGAGTCGCGCCTGGCGCACAAGCTCGATGCGGTGCGGGCCTTTGCCAAGGTCAACAGCATCGACAAGCACATCGTCGTGAGCCCTGCGGCCACGCTGGGCATCGTCACGGTCGGCAAGGCGCATTACGACTTCATGGAGGTGCTGCGCCGGCTAGACCTGGACCCGAATGCGCTGGCCGCCGCGGGCGTGCGCGTCTACAAGGTGGGCCTCGTCTTCCCGCTGGAGCCGACCCGCATCGTCGAGTTCTGCTCCAACCTGACCGACGTGCTCGTCATCGAGGAGAAGGGCCCGGTGGTGGAGCGCCAGATCAAGGAGCTGCTCTACCACCTGCCCGACTTCCAGCGCCCGCGCGTGGTGGGCAAGACGGACGAGCACGGCGCCCCGGTGCTGTCGGCCCTCGGCGAGCTGCGCCCCAGCCGCATCATGGGCACGGTGGCCGACTGGCTCGCCCGGCTCAACCCCGCGCTGGACCGCCGCCATCTCGTCGTCGACTTCCTGACGCCCTGCCTGCTCTCCAACGCGGCCGACGGCGTGCGCCGCCAGCCCTACTTCTGCTCGGGCTGCCCGCACAACACCTCCACCAAGCTGCCCGAAGGCTCGCGGGCGCTGGCCGGCATCGGCTGCCACTTCATGGCGAGCTGGATGGAGCGCGGCACCTCGGGCCTGATCCAGATGGGCGCCGAAGGTGTCGACTGGGCCGCGCACAGCCGCTTCACGAAGGAAAAGCACGTCTTCCAGAACCTGGGCGACGGCACCTACTACCACTCCGGGTATCTCGCCATCCGCCAGGCCATCGCGGCCCGGGCCAACATCACCTACAAGATCCTCTACAACGACGCCGTCGCGATGACCGGCGGTCAGCCGGTGGACGGCACGACCAGCGTGCCGCAGATCGCCCGCCAGGTGGAGGCCGAGGGCGTCAAGCGCCTGGTGGTGGTGTCCGACGACATCGCCAAGTACGACGACCACCACGGCCTCTTCCCACCCGGCACCAGCTTCCACGACCGCCGCGAGCTGGACGCGGTGCAGCGCGAACTGCGCGAGATCGAGGGCGTGACGGTGCTGATCTACGACCAGACTTGCGCCGCCGAGAAGCGCCGCCGCCGCAAGAAGAAGGAATTTCCGGATCCCCCGAAGCGCATCTTCATCAACGAGGCGGTCTGCGAGGGCTGCGGCGACTGCGGCGTGGCGAGTAACTGCCTGTCGGTCGTGCCCGTCGAGACCGACTGGGGCCGCAAGCGCGCCATCGAGCAGAGCAGCTGCAACAAGGACTTCAGCTGCGTGAACGGCTTCTGCCCGAGCTTCGTCTCGGTGCACGACCCGGTGCTCAGGAAGAAGGCCGGGGCCCGCTACACGGGCGACGACCTGGCGCGTGAAATCGCCGCCATCGCCGCCCCAGCGCCCTGGCACTGGACCGGGCCGTTCGACATGCTCGTCACCGGCGTCGGCGGCACCGGTGTCGTGACGGTGGGCGCCCTGGTCTCGATGGCGGCCCACCTCGAAGGCAAGCAGGCCTCGGTGCTGGACTTCATGGGCTTTGCGCAAAAGGGCGGTGCAGTGCTGTCCTTCGTGCGCGTGGCGCCGACACTGGACCTGCTCAACCAGGTGCGCATCGACACCCAGCAGGCCGATGTGCTGCTGGCCTGCGACATGGTCGTGGGCGCGTCGCCCGACGCGCTGGGCACCGTCAAGGCCGGCCGCACGGTCATCCTGGCCAACACCCACGAGCTGCCCACCGCCGGCTTCGTCCGCAACCCGGACGCCTCGCTGCAGGCCCCGTCGCTGCTGGAGAAGATGAAGTTCGCTGTCGGCGAGCAGGGCGTGCTCGCCACGGTGGATGCCCAGGACATCGCCCAGCGTCTGATGGGCGACACCCTGCCCAGCAACATCATCATGCTGGGCGCCTGCTGGCAGCGCGGCCTGGTGCCGGTCAGCGAGGCGGCGCTGATGCGCGCGATCGAGCTCAACGGCGTGGCGGTCGAGGCCAACAAGACCGCCTTCGCGCTCGGCCGCCTGGCCATCGCGGCGCCCGATGCCATCCAGCGCCTGGCTGGTGAGGTCAACGTCGTGAAGTTCTTCAACTTCGACCAGCTCGACGGGCCCGACGGTCTGATCGAGCGCCGCGTCCAGTTCCTGACCGACTACCAGGACGCCGCCTACGCCCAGCGCTACCGCGCGCTGGTCGACCGGGTGCGCTCGGCCGAGACCGTGCTCGGCAAGGGCCAGCGCCTGACCCAGGCCGTGGCGCGCTATTACGCCAAGCTGCTGGCCATCAAGGACGAATACGAGGTGGCGCGGCTCTACACCGACGGCCGCTTTGAGGCAGCGCTGAAAGCGCAGTTCGAGAACTGGAAGCACCTGAGCTTCCACCTCGCGCCGCCACTGCTCGCCAAGCCCGGCCCGGACGGCCGGGCGAAGAAGATCGAGATGGGCTCATGGACCTTCACCGCCTTCAAGTGGCTGGCCCGGCTCAAGGGCCTGCGCGGCACGGCGCTCGACATCTTCGGCAAGACCGCCGAGCGCCGCATGGAGCGTCAGTTGATCGCCGACTACGAGCAGCTCATCGACGAGCTGCTGGCCTCACTGACCACCGACAACCTGGCCACCGCCGTCGAGCTGGCGCGCCTGCCTGAGAAGATCCGCGGCTATGGCCATGTGAAGCATGCCAACGTCGTGGCCGTAAAGCAGCAATGGCAAACGCTGCTGGAGCGCTTCCACGGCCGGGCGGTGGAAACCGCACCTCAGCCGGTGGCCGTTCCCGTGCGCGTCAAGGGCGTCGCGGAACTGTGAGGCCGTAGCGCGGGAGCGCCTCGGCCTGCATCGGCAGCCGGGCCCACCCGCTGCCGAGAATCCTGGCGAGGGCCGAGGGCATGCGCGCAACACACCACGTGCAGCCCGGGCCCTGCCTATGCTTGCGCGCCATGAGGTCTGAAGCGTTCAAAGGCAACAAATCCCGGCTGCCGAGCAAGCCCTGCCGCAGCTGCGGCCGGCCGATGAGCTGGCGCAAGGCCTGGGCCAGGACCTGGAACGAGGTGAGGTATTGCAGCGAGCGCTGCCGGCGGCAGGGCCCGGCGACCCATGGCTGAGCGGCGGCCGGGCGGCCGGCCGGAGCCCACGGCCCTGATCTGGTTCAAGCGCGATCTGCGCTTGCGCGACCATGCGCCGCTGGCCGAGGCGGCGCGCTTCGAGCGCGCCTTCGCGGTCTACCTGGTCGAGCCCGAATGGCTAGCCTCGCCCGAGTTCCACCCGCAGCACTGGCGCTTCGTGCGGACCGCCCTGACGGCGCTGCAGGCGGAGCTGGCCGCACGCGGCCTGCCGCTGCTGGTGCGCATCGGCTCGGCAGTCGAAGTGCTGGCCGGGCTGCCGCGCTTCAGCCATCTGCTCAGCCACGAGGAAACCGGCTCGGGCTGGACCTATGACCGGGACCGGGCCGTGGCGCGCTGGTGCCGCGCCGCCGGCGTCGCCTGGACCGAGTATCCGCAGACCGGTGTCGTGCGCCGCCTCGGCTCGCGCGACGGCTGGGCCACCGCCTGGGAGCGGCGCATGGATGCGTCCGAGGTGAGCATGCCGGCCGGCTGGCGCGCGCCGCCGGGCCTGGCGGCCGACCCGCTGCCCGCACTCGACCTGCCCGCCCCGCGGCAGCCGGCGCGGGGTGCCACCGAGGCCGACGCCTGGGCCACGCTGTCCGACTTCCTCGGCGGCCGGGGCCAGGCCTATCGCAGCGGCCTGTCCAGCCCGCTCACCGCCGAGACCTCCTGCAGCCGGCTCAGCGAGCATCTGGCCTACGGCACGCTGTCGATACGCTGCGTCCACCAGGCCACCGAGGCGGCCATCCGCGGCCGGCCCGAGATGGCATCGGCGCTGCGCGCCTTTGCCGGGCGACTGCGCTGGCACTGCCATTTCATGCAGAAGCTGGAGGACGAGCCGGCCATCGAGTTCCGCAACTTCGCGCGCAGCCACGATGGACTGCGCCCCGGCGACGGCCGGCCGCTGAGCCCGCAGGACGAAGACCGTCTCGCCGCCTGGTGCGAGGGCCGCACCGGCTACCCGATGGTCGATGCCTGCATGCGGCAACTGTTGGCCACCGGCTGGCTCAACTTCCGGATGCGGGCCATGCTCGTCAGCTTTGCCGCCTACCACCTCGGCCTGCATTGGCGCGCACCGGGACTGCACCTGGCCCGCTGCTTTCTCGACTTCGAGCCCGGCATCCACTGGAGCCAGATGCAGATGCAATCCGGCACCACCGGCATCAACACACTGCGCATCTACTCGCCGACCAAGCAGGCCCTGGACCACGACCCCGAAGGCCTCTACCTCCGGCGGTGGCTGCCCGAGTTCGGCACGCCGGCCTACCCCGCGCCCATCGTTGACGAGACCGAGGCACTGGCGCGGGCGCGGGCTTTGCTCTTCCCGCTGCGCCGCACGGCCGCCGCCGCCAGCGAAGCACAGGCCATCCAGCAGCGCCATGGCTCGCGCAAGGCCGGCCTGCCGGCCACGTCAGCGCGGCGCCGTCGGACCAAACCCGCGCCGCCCGCCGGGCAGGGCCACCTGTTCTGAGCCGCGTGTGCGGCCACGGGCCAGGCGCCAGTTGCCGAGTAACAAGTTGCAGGACCGGGAATTGTTCTATCTGCAGCGCCAGCGGTGGCACGCGCCGGCGTCAGCTGCGGCATGATGCCAACCCATGCTGAACCGAAGACAAGTGCAACTTGCGCTGGCTGGCCTGGCGCTCCCCGCCACCGCCGCGCGAGCCCAAGACCGCAAGCCCATCGTGCTCGGCCAGTCCGTGCCGCTCACCGGCCCGGCGGCTCAGCTCGGGCTGCAGATGCAGCTCGGCGCCAAAGCCTATCTCGATGCCGTCAACGCGGCGGGCGGTGTCGGTGCCGTGCCGGTTGTGCTCAAGACCCTGGACGACGGCTATGAGCCGGCGCGCTGCAAGGCGAATACCGAAAAATTCATCCAGGAGGATGTGTTTGCGCTGTTTGGCTACATCGGCACGCCCACGTCGCTGGCGGCCTTGCCGCTGGCCACCGCTGCCAAGGTTCCCTTCATCGCGCCGCTGACCGGTGCCGAGGCACTGCGCGAGCCCTTCAACCACCTGGTGTTCCACATCCGCGCCTCGTACTACGACGAGACCGAACTGATCGTCAAACAGCTCACCCAGCTCGACCTGAAGAAGATCGCCGTTTTCCACCAGAACGATGCCTATGGTCAGGCCGGGCTCAAGGGCGTGCAGCACGCGCTGGAAAAGCGCGGTCTGCAGCCGCTCGCCGTCGCCACCGTGGAGCGCAACAGCGTCGACGTGGCCGCCGCGGTCAAGGCCCTGGTGCCGGTGCAGCCCGAAGCCATCGTGCAGGTCAGCGCCTACAAGAGCTGCGCCGCCTTCATCCGCGAGGCCCGCAAGGCCGGCTACGGCGGCCAGTTCCACAACGTGTCCTTTGTCGGAACTCAGGCCCTGGCCGACGAACTCGGCAAGGACGCGGCCGGCGTCGTCATCTCGCAGGTCATGCCCTCGCCCTTTGGCACCGCGGTGGGTCTGGTCAACGACTACCAGCTTGCGCTGAAGCGGCTGGACCCCAAGGCCGAGCCCAACTACACCAGCATCGAGGGCTATATCGCCGCCCGGGTGATCGTCGACGGGCTGCGCCGCCTTGGCGGGCGGCCGACGCGCGACGGCCTGATCGCCGCGCTGGAAGGCCTGTCAGGCTACGACGCGCGCGGCTACCAGCTGCGCTTCGGACCGAACAAGCATGTCGGCTCCAGCTTCGCCGAGCTGACCCTGCTGACCGCCGACGGCAAGGTCAGGCGCTGAGGCCTGCGGCCGCGCCACC
Organism: Burkholderiales bacterium; assembly: GCA_003963075.1. Taxonomy (GTDB): domain Bacteria; phylum Pseudomonadota; class Gammaproteobacteria; order Burkholderiales; family Burkholderiaceae_C; genus Pelomonas. The sequence continues at coordinate 14,303 of RXJV01000015.1, read as the reverse complement.
GTCCTCCGACCTTCAGGCCCGCCCCCTGCACTGCGCAGGCGGCGGGCCTGCTGCTTTCGGAAGTCGTCGCAGGCACCTCGCTCTTTGCAAATGCAACTCATTCTCATTCGCAATGTAAACTGGGTGGCGATTTCCGAACTCTCTGCCACTCATGCCCCTGACCGCTCCGGAAGCACGGCTGCTTCCCGCCTCTCCTCGCTCCGCCCTTCCCCACCGCCCCGCCGCTCTCGCGCTGGCCTGCACCCTGCTCGCAGCGGCCGCCCATGCCCAGAACGCGACTGAAGCGCCCGCACCCCAGCAGCTCGAAGCCGTGCTGGTCACGGCCACCCGCGGCAGCAAGGCGCTGGACCGCATCCCGGGCGCCGTCGGCGTGATCTCGCGCGCCGACATCGACAGCCACACCCTCGTCAGCGAGGACCCGAGCGCGCTGCTGGCCCAGCAGGTGCCGGGCTATGCGCCATCGCGGCAGAAACTAAGCAACTTCGGCGAGGGCCTGCGCGGTCGCAACGCCCTGCTGCTGCTGGACGGCATTCCGCAGACCAACCCGCTGCGCTTTGGCGGCCGCGAGGGCTACTTCGCCGACCCGATGATCGTGGAGCGCATCGAGGTGGTCAGCGGCGCCTCGGCCGCCCAGGGCATGGGAGCAACCGGCGGCATCATCAACACCATCACCCGCCGCCCGACCCAGGCCGGCACCCGCCAATCGGTCGAGGTCAAGCTGGGCACGCAGTTCGATGGCGACAGCAGCGCCTGGAAGACCGGCTATCTGCTTCAGCACCGCAGCGACGGCGGCGCGAGCAGCCAGCCCTGGGACCTGCTCTTCTACGCCGGCATGCTGAGCCAGGACAGCGGCGTGGACGGCGCCGGGCGGCCACTGGCCACCGAGTCGCTGCACCGCTCGGCCGACCTCTTCCTGAAGGCGGGCGCCGAGTTCGGCGCCCAGCGGCTGCAAATCATGGTCAACGGCTTCCATGCCGACGGCTTCGACGACCGGGTCGACGTACCCGGCAACCGCGCCACCGGCCTGCCCACCACGTCCACCGCCGGCCGCCCGGCCTGGGACGCGCCGCGCAACCGGGTGCGCTCGATCAGCCTGGAGTGGACGCATGACGACCTGGCCGGCGGCCGGGCCAGCGTGCAGCTGTTCAAGCAGGACTTCAAGGCCCGCTACAGCGGCGGCCTCGTCACCACCTTCCAGGACGCCAGCCTCGCGCCCGTGGGCAGCCTGGTCGACCAGAGCGAAGTCGTGGCCGACAAATGGGGCCTGCGCAGCAGCTGGGTCAGACCCGACCTCGGACTGCGCGGGCTGGAGCTCACCACCGGCCTGGACCTGCTGGACGACACCTCGTCCCAGCGCCTGACCAAGACCGGCCGCAGCTGGGTGCCGCCGCTGCACTACCGCAGCCTCGCGCCCTTTGCCCAGCTGGAGTACGAGGCTGGCCCGCTGACGGTACGCGGCGGCCTGCGCGACGAACACACGCGGCTGCAGGTCGACACCTACCGCACGCTCGCCTTCTACGGCAACGCGCTGGTCACCGGCGGCGAGCGGCGCGCCCACCAGCGGGTCAAGAGCCTGGGTGGCATCTGGCGCTTCGGGCGCAGCGGCTGGTCGGCCTTCGCGTCCTACAACGAGGGCTTCGGCCCGCCCGATGCCGGCCTCATCCTGCGCGCGGTGCGAACGGCCAACCAGTCGGTGGGCCAACTCGTCGACCTGCAACCCATCGTCGTGAAGAACCACGAGATCGGCGCGAACTGGCGCGGCGCCGGCACGACGCTGTCGATGTCGGTCTACCGTTCCCGCTCGGAACTCGGCAGCCAGCTCGTCGTGTCCAACGGCATCGGCGCGCTGCAACGCGTGCCCATCGAGGTCAAGGGTGTCGAGATCAGCGCCGAACACCGCATCAATGCCGCCGTCAAGCTCAACGGCACGTTTGCCCGCACGCTGGGCCGCACCGCGAGTGCCCCCGGCCAGCCGCTGGACCTGATGCTGGGCGCGCGGTCTCAGGGGCCAGACAAACTGCTGCTCGGCGCGCAGTGGGCGGCCGGCAGCGCCTGGAGCAGCCAGCTCAACCTGTCGCACTACCGGCCGCGCGAAGCCAACCTCGGCAAGACCTTGGGCGGCGCCTCGCTGGCCGAGCGCTTCTCCGGTTACACCGTGCTCGACCTCGCCAGCCGATGGAACACGGGTTGGGGCCAGTGGGGCCTGGGCGTCGAGAACCTGCTGAACCGCCGCTACATCACCTACTACGGCGAGGCCAACTACTCCGGTACGAACGACGACTACTACGCCGGCCGCGGCCGCACCTGGACACTGAGCTGGCGACGCGACTTCTGATCATGCGCAAGCCCTTGACGCTGCTGCACCGCTGGGGCGGCCTGCTGGCCGGCCTGGTGCTGGCGCTGCTGGGCCTCAGCGGCAGTCTGATGGTGTGGCAGGCGTCGCTGGACAGCGCGCTGAACTCAGCCTGGTTCCGCGCGCCGACGCCGGCCTGCCCGGCCACGCGCCAGCCGGTGGCGGCCACGCTGGAACTGCTGGCCCGGCATGTCCCCGGCGCCCGCGCCCAGACCGTGGTGTCGCCCCGCGAACCGGGCGCGGCCTTCCAGGTCTGGGAAGCACGCCAGCCCGAGACCGGCTGGCGCACCGAACACTTCATCGACCCCGACTGCGGCCGCTACCTCGGCTCGCGCGAACGGGGCGCAGTCCGCTTCGACGCAGCCCATGCGGTGCCACTGCTGTACGAGCTGCACAGCCGGTTGCTCGGCGGCGAGACCGGCCATCTCATCGCCGGCGTGGCGGCGCTGATCTTCACCGGCCTGGCGCTGACGGGCCTCTACCTCGCGTGGCCGCGCGCTGCCGGGCCGCGGCTGAAGGCCTGGGGCCAGGCCCTGCGCGTGGGTTGGCAGGGCCCGCCGACCCGGCGCTGGTACGCGCTGCACCGAGCCGCCGGGCTGTGGCTGCTGCCCGTCGCTCTCGTCGTGTCGCTGACCGGTGCGGCCCTGGTGTTTCCCAACCCGACGCGGGACGGCGTGGCCGCCGTGCTGCCGCTGCAGCGCCTGGCCAAGCTGCCCAAGGCGGGTGCGGGCGCGGGCGCGGGCACGGCCGCCGCCGGCACAGCCGCCGGCTCCGTGCTCGGGCCCGACGCCTGGGTGGCGGCCGCACAGCGGGAGTTTCCGGCGGCGCGCTGGTCGCGCCTGAGCCTGGCCGGCACCGGGCCGGTCGAGGTGCGCCTGCTGCAGCCCGGCGAACTGCGTGCGTCCACCGGCTACACCCGGGTGCGGATGGACCGCCAGGGCCGTGTGCTGGAGCGCTACGACCCCCTCACGGCGCCGGCCGGCAACCAGCTCGTCGACAGCGTCTTCCCGCTGCACAGCGCCGAGGCGCTGGGCCTGGCGGGCCGGCTGCTGTGGACGGCCTTCGGGCTGCTGCCGCTCATGCTGCTCGCCACGGGTGCCTGGCTGTGGTGGCGCCGCCGCCAGCGCCGCGCCGCTCAGCCGCGCTCGTCCTTGGGCGAGTCCATCACGATGTAGCTGGTGATCATGCTGACCTGCGGCAGCCCGCCCAGCACGTCGGCATGGAAGCGCTTGTAGGCGGCCAGGTCGGCCACCTCCACACGCAGCAGGTACTCGAACGCGCCGGTCACGTTGTGGCATTCGCGCACAGCCGGGCAGGCCGCCATCGCCTGCTCAAAGCCCTGCTGCTCGCCCAGGGTGTGGCGCGACAGGCCAATGGCCACGTAGGCCACGAAACCCAGCCCCAGCCGCGCCGGGTCCAGCACCGCGCGGTAGCCCTTGATGATGCCGAGCCGCTCCAGTTCCTGCACACGCCGCAGGCAGGCCGACGGGCTGAGCGCGATGCGCTGGGCCAGCTCGGCATTGGTCACGCGGCCGTCCCTGACCAACTCGCGCAAGATCTTGTCGTCGATTGAATCCATCGCCGCAGATCATTGCACGACGCCCATGAGGCCAGACAACAATCACAAGCCCATTCGGCAGCGCCCTGCCTAGAGTGAGGGCCATGAACACCAGCGCCTCACTGCTCGCCCTGGCCGGCTTTGCCTTCGTCACGTCCGTCACGCCGGGCCCCAACAACCTGATGCTGCTCGCGTCGGGCACCCACTTCGGCTGGCGCCGCAGCCTGCCCCATCTGCTGGGCATCAGCGTCGGCTTCGGCGTGATGCTGATCCTGGTGGGCCTGGGCCTGGGCGAGGTGTTCAACCGCGTCCCCGCGCTGCATGGCGTGCTGAAATGGGTCAGCCTCGCCTATCTGCTCTACCTCGCCGCCCGGGTCGCCACCGCAGCACCGCCAACTGCCGACGCCCCCGGCAACGGCAGCCGGCCGATGGGCCTGGCCGCTGCGGCCCTGTTCCAGATCATCAATCCCAAGGCCTGGGCGATGGCCTTGACCGCCGCCACCGCCTACGGCGAGCTTGGCGTTGCAGCGCTGACGGCCGTCTTCGTCGCGGTGAACCTGCCCTGCTGCGGATCCTGGGTGCTGCTGGGCGAGCAGCTGCGCCGCTGGCTGCACCGGCCACGCCTGCTGAAGGCGTTCAACTGGACGGCCGCCGGGCTGATGCTGGCCTCGGTGCTGCCGATGCTGGCGTCCTGATGCCGCCGCCGGCATGCGCCGGGCGACCTCCGGACGGCCACCTCCCGACGCTAAGCTCGGGCACCCAACCACTCCCTGCGGACCCCATGATCGACCACACCGGCCTCGTCGTCAGCGACTTCGACCAGAGCAAGGCCTTCTACCGCCAGGCACTCGCGCCCCTCGGCTACACGTTGCTGGCGGAGTTCCCGGCGGCCGTGACCGGCAGCACCGACGTGGCCGGCTTCGGCGAGCCGCCCAAGCCCGATTTCTGGATCAGCCGCGGCACACCCAACCAGCCACCCATCCACATCGCCTTCCGCGTCGGCACGCGTGCCGCGGTCGACGCCTTCCACCGGGCCGCGCTGGCCGCCGGCGGGCGTGACAACGGCGCACCCGGCCTGCGCGCCCACTACCACCCGCACTACTACGGCGCCTTCGTGCTGGATCCGGACGGCCACAACATCGAAGCGGTCTGCCACGACCCGGCCTGAGGACGCCGAGGCGCCATGCGCGCCGCCACCGTCATTGCTGCTGCTCGGCCGCCCGCGCCAGCGCGTCCGCAGCCGCCGGCTCCACCGTCACGCCGACCCGCAGCGTCGCGACGCCACCGCCGCGCAGCACGCCGCGCAGCGGCGCGACGTCGGCATAGTCGCGGCCCCAGGCCAGCGTGACATGGTCCAGGTTGGCTGGCACATCGTTGGTCGGGTCCAGGGCCAGCCAGCCCTGCTCGGGGCACCACAGCTCGACCCAGGCATGCGACGCGTCGGCGCCGACCAGCTTGGGTTGGCCCGGCAGCGGGCGCGTCAGCAGATAGCCCGACACGTAGCGCGCCGCCAGGCCGAGCGCGCGGCAAGCGGCGATGAAGACATGGGCGAAGTCCTGGCACACGCCGCTGCGCTGAGCCAGCGCGTCGGCCGCGCGGGTCGCGACCGTCGTGCTGTGCGGCAGGTAGCGCAGATCGCTGTGGATCTGGTGCATCAGTGCCAGCCCGCCGGCGGCCAGCGTGCGGCCGGGTGAGAAGGCGCGGCGCGCATAGGCGGCCATCGTGTCGTCGGGCGCGGCATGGGTGGAGGCCAGTGCGAACTCGTCGGCCTCCTGCAGCGCGCGCCCGGCGCGGTAGCGCAGGCTGGCGGCCACGGCCTCCCAGGCCGGGCCGCGTGTCGGGTCTGGCGCGGGCCGGTCGCGCAGCTCGACCATGAAGCGGCTGTCGACCACCAGCTTCTCGTGCACCCGCGCGTGGCCGAAGCTCAGGTGACGGTTGCCCCAGGGGTCGCGGCGCAGATGGCGGGCCAGCTCGGCCGCATCCAGTTCCAGGCCCTCGACGCCCCAGCCGTCGGGCAGCGGATCGATGCGGAGCTGCCAGCCGCTGACCGTCTGCCAGGGCGTGTGGCGCGGCGCCAGGCAGGCCGCGTGGTGGGCCCACTCCACCGAGGCCTCGTAGGTGTACTCGGTGACATGGTGAACCGTGAGCCGCACGCTCATTGCCAGACCCGCTGTTCCGCCCCGATGACATGGGCAAAGTAGCGCTGGCTCAGCAGGCTGGACAGCTCAGCGGCCTGGGCCGCGGCACGCTTGAGATGCTCGACCAGGACCTGGTCGGACGCCGCCAGCTCGGCCAGCGGCCAGGCCTCGGGCACGGGCAGCCCGCCGGCGATGTCGGCCGCCCAGCCCGGGTCATGGCGGGCCAGCTTCGCGAAGCGCTCGCGCATCGTGCGCGCCACCCAGCCCAGCGAGCGCGGGTTGTCGGTGTCGTGCACCAGCAGATGCAGCAGCGGCGGTACCTCGCGGCGCGCCTGGAATTGCGCGCGGTAGGTGATGGTGGAGTCGAACACGCCCAGCAGCAGCGCGAAGCCGTCCTCGGTCAGGGCCAGGCCCTGGGCGAAGGTCTCGGCCAGCACGTCGGCGTGGAAGCACAGCCGCTCGATCTGCCGGCCGATGGACAGCAGCCGCCAGCCGTCATCGCGGGTCATGCGGTCGGTCTGCGCGCCGGTGATCGCGGCGAGGTGGGTGTCGGCCCGCGCCAGCACATTGAGCACATCGGTCAGCGGCGGCGGGCCGGGGCGGTCCAGCACCGCGCGCAGATGCTGCTCGAACTGCGCGGCCGTCTCATGGATCAGCCGCCAGGCCTCGGGCGACAAGCGTTCGCGCAGCGCCTGGGCGCAGGACTGCAGCGCCCGCAGATCCCAGCCGACGCTGGTGACGCCCGAGCCCGGCAGCAGGGCCGTGAGCAGCGCGCGCTCGAAGCCGCGCGGGTCATCCTCGGCGCGCGGCGCCTTGACGCCGACGAGGCCATGGCGGCGGGCCAGCGCGTCCAGCAGCGGCAGCATCGGCGGCGGCATGGCGCCGCGCTGCACCATCACGCTGGCCTCGATGACATGGCGCGCCAGCCGGGCGGTGTTTTCCGACCGCTCGGTGTAGCGGCCGAGCCAGAACAGGTTTTCGGCGGCCCGGCTGGTGACGGTCCAGTGCACGTCGCGCAGGTCGGCAGCCTGCAGGGGCTGGGAGAGCAGCGTGGTCGCGTCGACCTCGCCGTCGGTCATCACCCAGGTGTCGGTGCTCAGCGAGCCGCGCTGGATCGACAGCCAGGCATCGGCCAGCGGGTCGCGGCGCGGCGCGACACGGGTCAGGCCGCCCGGCAGCACCTTCCAGCCCCCCTGGCCATCGGTCAGCGCAAAGACGCGCAGCACCGCCACGCGCGGCTCCAGCGCGCCGCGTATCCACACCGGCTGCTTGGTGGGCTTGACGCGCGCCTGCAACGTGTAGGCGGTGGGGTCGGCATCGATACGATCGGCCAGCGCCCACAGCGCCTCGCTGCTGAGCTCGGCGGCCACGATGGGCGCGAAGCTGCGCGTGGTGCTGCTGGCCGAGAAGGTCGGCACGACGATGTACTCCGCCAAGCGCGGGCGCAACGTGCGCCAAGCGCTTTCCTCGCCACACCACCAGCTCTGGATGGCCGGCAGCTGCAGCGGCTCGCCGAGCAGCCGTTCGGCCACGCCGGGCCAGAAGGCAGTGAGGCCGGGGCTTTCCAGCCAGCCCGCACCCGGCGCGTTGGCCACGACGATCTCACCGGCCCGCACCGCCTGCAGCAGGCCCGGCACACCGAGGATGGAGTCGGGCTGCAGTTCGAGCGGGTCCAGCCAGGTGTCGTCGACCCGGCGCAGCAGCACATGCACGCGCTCCAGGCCGGCCAGCGTCTTCAGATAGACCTTGTCGGCGCGCACGGTCAGGTCGGCGCCCTCGACCAGCGTGATGCCGAGGTAGCGCGCCAGGAAGGCCTGCTCGAAATAGGTCTCGTTGCGCGGGCCCGGCGTCAGCAGCGCGATGCGGCTGCGCTCGCCGGCCGGCGAGAGCTTCATCAGCGACTGCATCAGGTCGCGGTAGCTGGCGGCCAGCCGCTGCACCGCCATCTGCCGGAAGGCCTCGGGGAACTGCTGGGCAATGATGAGGCGGTTCTCCAGCACATAGCCCAGGCCCGAGGCCGCCTGGGTGCGCTGGCCGACCACCCACCAGTGGCCGTCCGCGCAGCGGGTCAGGTCGAAGGCCAGCATATGCAGGTGCACGCCGCCGCGCGGCGGGCTGCCATGCATCTCGCGCAGGTATTGCGGGTGGGCCAGCACCAGCGAGGCCGGCAGCAGGCCTTGCTGCAGCAGCCGGCGCTCGCCATAGGTGTCGGCCATCACGGCGTCCAGCAGCCTGGCGCGCTGGGCGATGCCGGCCTCGATATGCCGCCACTCGTCCGGCTCGATCAGCATCGGCAGCAGCTCCAGCGGCCAGTGTCGGGCCAGCGGTGCAGCGTCGCCCGGCAGCGGTGGTCCGTCGCTGTGCACGTTGTAGCTGGCGCCGTCGTCCAGCACGCGGCGCTGCACACGCAGCGCCTTGGCGCTGAGCTCCTGCCAGCCGGCCGCACCGCCCGCCGCGAAAAACCGCCGCCAGCGCTCGGCCAGGCCACCCTGCGGCTCACCGGCCTGATTGACGCGGCCGGTCAGCTCATAGAAGTGCCCGTCGCGGCTGCGCAGCGCCGCCGACAGCGCCAGCGCGATCGGGTCGGGCGCCAGCGCCTCGTCGGGCTCGTCGGGCAGCAGGCTCCACTGGCTGGGGGTCGACTCGGGCATGGGATGGGTCGCGGGTAGGAACGGGATTGTCACCGCCCCTGCCGTGCGAGCGGCGTGCGGCGCCGCTGCCGCAGAAGCAGCAAGACCGCTAGGACAGGAAGGCGCGCAACACGCGCTCGGCGGCCTCGGGATCGTCGCGCCAGGCCCCGTGCCCGACGCCGGGGAAGCGCTCGAATCCCGCCCGCCATTGCGGCGGCAGCGCGGCGACGATCTCGGCCGCGTCCTCCGGCGGCGTGACCGGGTCCTCCTCGCCGGCCATCACGAGCACCGGGCACTGCACGCCAGCGAGCCCGGGCCGCAGGTCCATGACGGGCAGTTCGGTGCGGATGTGCTCGAACAGGATCTCGCGGTCGAAGCGCATCCAAGCGCGCGCGTCCGGGTTCTTGGGGCGGGTGTTGTAGAGGTGGCGGCAGTGCTGTTCGTAGGCCGCCCAGGTGTCGGGGTCGGGCCCTTGCCAGAAGGCCTGCGCGGCCGCGGCGGCCTGCGGGCCGCCGAGCCGGCCGAAGTGCTGCAGCTTGCGCGCGAGGCCGAAGTGGTGCGACGTGCTGGACAGCACGACCTTGCCCGGATGCGCCGGGTGGCGCGCCAGATAGCGCTGCGCGACAAAGCCGCCGAAGCTCTGGCCCAGCACGATGGGCTTGACGATGCCCAGGCCATCGCAGAGCCGCACCAGATCGTCGGCCAGCGTGTCCAGCCGGCACTCGCCCAGCGGCCGCGCGCTGCTGCGACCGTGGCCGCGCTGGTCGAAGTAGACGACCTGGCAGAGGTCGGTGAAACGGCTGAAAAAGGGGCGGAAGCCGGTGTGGTCAAAGCCTGGGCCGCCATGGATCAGCAGCAGCGTGGGCTTCTCGCGCAGCAGGGGCCCGTCGGGCACCAGGCCGAGGCCCTCGATGTCGACAAAGAGGCGGACGCCGGGTTGGATCTCGATGTGCATGGGGTGTCAGCGGCTTTCGCGCTGGTGACGAATGGCGATGATGAGCGCGATGGCGACACGCGGAAGGTAGCGGTAGCGGACGACGTAGCCCCGCGCCGCCTTGCCCACCACCAGTTCCCGCGCGCCGGCCGTGACCGGGCGCCCAATCTCGGGCGCATGGGTCAGCACACGCAGCGACGCGATCAGCTCGGCCTTGCGCTCGAGTGCGTGGTCGGGGTCGTGGCTCAACAGGAAGTCCGTGATGCGGTCCAGATCACGGGCTGCGGCGAACGTCAGCTCGACGCGGATCATTCGGTGATCTTGCGCGGCTTCGGCATCGAAGCCGGCTGGCCCGCCAGCTTGGCCTCCAGATAGGCATCCATGGCATCCAGGCTGACGGCTTGACCCGTCTTGAGAAACTCCGCCCAACGCTCCTCGCAGATCTGGTCAAGCTCCGCGTCGATCTCGGCCTGCGTTACCGAGGCCTCGATGGCATCGCGGATGAAGGCGTGCGCCGTCTTGCCAACACGCGCCGCCGCCTCGCTGACACGCTCCTTCAGGTCGTCTTCAAGGCGGATCGTCGTCGTCGGCATGGGCGGCTCCAGGGGATGTAGCTCAATTGTGCTACGTCAACCGACCTTGCGCAGGTCCAGCGTGAACGGGAACTCCAGGCTGCGCTGCGGCTCGGCCACCTCGATGCGGCCCGGCGTGTGGCCATGCGAGGTGAAGCGCGCCAGGCGCCGGCTCTCGGCCTCGTAGGCATTGACCGGCAGCGTCGCGTAATTGCGGCCACCCGGGTGGGCGACGAAGTAGCGGCAGCCGCCCAGCGACTTCTGCTGCCAGGTGTCGACGAGGTCGACCGTCAACGGCGCATGGATGCCGATGGTGGGATGCAGGGCCGAGGGCGGCAGCCAGGCGCGGTAGCGCACGCCGGCCACGAACTCGCCGACGCGACCGGTCGGTTGCAGCGGCAGCGCATGGCCGTTGACCGTGATGCGGTGGCGCGGGTCGACCAGGCCGCTGACATGCACCTCCAGCCGCTCCAGCGACGAATCCACATAACGCACCTTCCCGCCGGCACTGCCCTCCTCGCCCATCACATGCCAGGGTTCGAGTGCGCCGCGCAGCGTCACGTGGACGCCGCGGGCGGCGAATTCGCCGTACTTCGGGAAGCGGAACTCCACGTGCGGCGCGAACCAGGCAGCGTCGAAGGCATAGCCGGCCTCGGCCATGTCCTCGATGACGTCGGCAAAGTCCTCGCGGATGAAGTGCGGCAGCAGCCAGCGGTCGTGCAGCTCGGTGCCCCAGCGCACCAGCGGGGTCTTGTAGGGCGCCTTCCAGAAGCGGGCGACGAAGGCGCGCAGCAGCAGCTGCTGCACGACGCTCATGCGCGCATGCGGCGGCATCTCGAAGGCGCGCAGCTCCAGCAGGCCGAGGCGCCCGGTGGCCGAGTCGGGCGAGTAGAGCTTGTCGATCGAGAACTCGCTGCGGTGGGTGTTGCCGGTCACGTCCACCAGCACATTGCGCAGCGTGCGGTCCACCAGCCAGGGCGGCATCGCCTCGCCGAAGCGGGCCTCGGCCTTGAAGATCTCGCCGAGCGCGATCTCCAGCTCGCGCAGCTGGTCGTTGCGGGCCTCGTCCACGCGCGGCGACTGGCTGGTCGGGCCGATGAACAGGCCGCTGAACAGATAGCTCAAGGACGGGTGGTTGTGCCAGTAGCCCAGCAGCGAGGCGAGCAACGACGGCCGGCGCAGGAAGGGCGAATCGGCCGGTGTGGCGCCGCCCAGCACGAAATGGTTGCCGCCACCGGTGCCGCTGTGGCGGCCGTCGATCATGAACTTCTCGGTGGACAGGCGCGTGAGCCGTGCGGCCTCGTAGAGGAACTCGGTGTGCTGGACCAGCTCGCCCCAGTGGTGGGCCGGGTGGATGTTGACCTCGATGACGCCGGGGTCGGGCGTGACCTGCAGCAGCTTCAGGCGCGGGTCGCGCGGCGGCGGGTAGCCCTCCAGCACGATCTTGTAGCTGGTGTCCTCGCAGGCGGCCTCGACCGCGGCGAGCAGCTCCAGGTAGTGCTCCAGCCTCTCCAGCGGCGGCATGAAGACGTAGAGCACACCGCTGGCGCTGCCCTGGGCCTCGGCCTTGGGCCCGTTGGCGCGCCGCGGGTCACGGGCTTCCACGCAGAGCGCGGTGCGGGTGATCCAGTGGGCGCTCTCGAAGCGGCCCGGCGCGGCAGCATCCGCGTCGGCTGCAGCGCCACCCTCCCCGGCGCTGTGCGCCGCCCCCATGCCCGCCCCCCCGGCCCCGCGAGCGCGAAGGCCCGGCGTGGGCCCGGCCGACGTGACGCCCTGCACCTGGGCCCGCAACGACGCCGCTGCCGGCAGCATGCCCCGCGGCGCGAAAGGGTCCTGCTCGATCAGATAAGGGTGGTCGCCCGCGGCCACCCAGGGCAGGGAGTCCAACGGCAGGCGCCAGCCCATCGGTGAATCGCCGGGGAAGAGATAGAGCCGTTCGTCACGGAAGAACCACGGCCCGGTCTGCCAGCGCGTGCCGGCCAGCGCCGGGGAGTCGCCGCTATGCCGGATGGGCAGCACATAGCCGACGACGTGCGACAGGCCCTGATCGAACACGCGGCGCAGGCGCTGGCGCTCCAGCTCGTCGTCCAGCCGCGAATCGAAGGGATCGACATTGACCGGCAGCCGACGCTCGCGCCACAGGTAGTACCAGGTGTCCTCATAGCCGGGCTGGACATGGGTGTCGGGCAGGCCCAGGCGCGCGGTGAGCGCGGCCATGAAGGTCTTGGCATGGGCGCTGGTGTAGGCGTGGCCCTCGCGCTCGTCGGCAAACCAGTCGGGGTTGCGCCAGCAGGGCTGGCCGTCGGCCCGCCAATAGATCGACAACGCCCAGCGCGGCAGCTGCTCGCCCGGGTACCACTTGCCCTGGCCGAAGTGCAGGAAGCCGCCCTGACCGTACTCGTCGCGCAGCCGGTGGGTGAGCTGCTGGGCATAGACGCGCTTGGTGGGGCCGAGGGCCTCGGTGTTCCACTCCGGCGCATCGCGGTCGTCGACGGCCACAAAGGTGGGCTCGCCACCCATGGTCAGCCGCACATCGCCGGCAGCGAGGTCACGGTCCACCTGCTCGCCGAGCTTGAGCACCTCGGCCCACTGGGCCTCGGTGTAGGGCTTGGTCACGCGCGGCGATTCGTAGATGCGCGTGACGGCCATCTCGTGGCCGAACTCCACCTCGCACTTGTCGACCCCGCCGCTGATCGGCGCGGCGCTGCTCGGCGTCGGTGTGGCCGCGAGCGGGATGTGGCCCTCGCCGGCCAGCAGGCCCGAGGTCGGGTCCAGCCCGATCCAGCCGGCGCCAGGCAGGTAGACCTCGCACCAGGCATGCAGGTCGGTGAAGTCCACCTCGGTGCCGCTGGGCCCGTCCAGCGCCTTTTCGTCGGGTGCGAGCTGGATCAGATAGCCCGACACGAAGCGCGCGGCCAGGCCCAGGTGGCGCAGCAGTTCCACCAGCAGCCAGCCCGAATCGCGGCAGGAGCCCGAGGCCTTCTCCAGCGTCTCCTCCGGCGTCTGCACGCCGGGCTCCAGGCGGATCAGGTAGGACACGCTCTGCTGTACGCGCTGGTTCAGGTCCACCAGGAAGTCGATGGTGGCGCGCTCGGTGCGGGGGATGTCCTTCAGATAGGCGGCCAGCCGTGGCGTGGCCGGCCCGGCCTGCAGGTAAGGCGCCAGCTCGATCTGCTGCGCCTCGTCGTAGGTGAAGGGGAAGGTCTGAGCGTGCGGCTCCAGGAAGAAGTCGAACGGGTTGTAGACCGCCATCTCGGCCACGAGGTCCACCGTGACGGTGAACTTGCTCGTCTTCTCGGGGAAGACGAAGCGGGCCAGGTAGTTGGCGAACGGGTCCTGCTGCCAGTTGATGAAATGGGTCGTGGGCTCGACGCGCAGCGAGTAGCTGAGGATGGGCGTGCGGCAGTGCGGCGCGGGGCGCAGCCGGATCACCTGCGGGCCGAGGTGGACCGGGCGGTCGTAGCGGTAGCGGGTGACGTGTTGGAGGGCGACGTGGATGGACATGGGTTGCTCTCACCGCGCGCGTGGGCGGATGCTCGTTCCAAGATTTGTTTGATGGCGACGCCCGTGCCGGGAGTTCGCCCCGGCGGGCGACCTACTTTCTTGTGTCGACAAGAAAGTAGGCAAAGAAACGACCCCCGACCGCACCGCCCGCAGCACAGCTGCGGGTGCCCTGTGCTGCTCAGGCCTTGAGGGCCCGTGCGGAACTCCCTCCGCTACGCTCCGGTCAGACAGCCGCACGGAGTCAGTGCTTGAAGTGCGCTTCGCGCACGCCCTCAAGTCCTTGTGCTGCTCGGCGGTGCTCAAGGGGGCAAGACCAATACGTTGCGGCGAAGGGCTTTTGGGTTTGGCTGTTGGCTGTTGCGGCTGTTTCGGGGTTCCCCTTTGGAGGAGCCGAGAAGCGCAGGAGCCCAGGGCGCGCGCGAAGCGCGCTTCGACGACTGACTTCGCGCCGCTTGTCTGAACGGAGCGTAGCGAAGTGAGTTCGGCGCGGCCCTGGACTTCGAGCATCGCAGGGGACCCCTTCGCGCAGCGAAGGGGCGACGGAACAGGGGCGCTTTCTTTGCCTACTTTCTTGCGCGCGCAAGAAAGTAGGTCGGCCGCCGGGACGAAATCCC
>RXJV01000081.1 GCA_003963075.1 Burkholderiales bacterium | reverse complement strand
ATCGCAGCCGTCAGCGTCGTCTTGCCGTGGTCCACGTGACCGATCGTGCCCACGTTCACGTGCGGCTTGGTCCGTTCAAACTTGCCTTTTGCCATTTCAAATCTCCAAAAAGAGCATCTCGCCAGTCTGTTGGTTTAGCGTTTCCACAGCGCCCGTGATTCCCGCCGACTGGCGAAGCGGGCGGGCCGCTGTGAAGACGATTCGGTTCAGAAGCGGATCAGGACTTGCCGCGGGCCAGGATGATGGCGTCGGCCACGTTCTTGGGCGCTTCGGAGTAGTGCTTGAACTCCATCGTGTAGGTGGCGCGGCCTTGGGTGGCCGAGCGCAGCGACGTGGAGTAGCCGAACATTTCGCTCAACGGCACTTCGGCCTTGATGACCTTGCCGCCGCCAGGCATGTCGTCCATGCCTTGCACCATGCCGCGACGGCTGGACAGGTCGCCCATGACGGTACCGGCGTAGTCTTCCGGCGTCTCGACTTCCACGGCCATCATCGGCTCGAGGATGACGGGGCTGGCACGGCGGCAGGCTTCCTTGAAGCCCATCGAGGCGGCCATCTTGAACGCGTTTTCGTTCGAGTCCACGTCGTGGTAGGAACCGAAGGTCAGCGTGACCTTGACGTCCACGACCGGATAGCCGGCCAGCACGCCGTTCGGCAGGGTGTCGATCACGCCCTTCTCGACCGCGGGGATGTACTCGCGCGGCACCACGCCGCCCTTGATGGCGTCGACGAACTCGAAGCCCTTGCCCGGCTCCTGCGGCTCGACCGTCAGCACGACGTGACCGTACTGGCCCTTGCCGCCGGACTGGCGCACGAACTTGCCTTCGACGTCGGTCGCGGTCTTGCGGATGGTTTCGCGGTAGGCCACCTGCGGCTTGCCGACGTTGGCTTCCACGCCGAACTCACGCTTCATGCGGTCGACGATGATTTCCAGGTGCAGCTCGCCCATGCCGGAGATGATGGTCTGGCCCGATTCTTCGTCGGTGCGCAGGCGGAAGGACGGGTCTTCGGCAGCCAGGCGGCCCAGCGCGATGCCCATCTTTTCCTGGTCGGCCTTGGTCTTGGGCTCGACGGCCTGCGAGATCACGGGCTCCGGGAACACCATCTTTTCGAGGGTGATCACGCTTTCCGGGTCGCACAGGGTTTCGCCGGTCGTGACGTCCTTCAGGCCCACGCAGGCGGCGATGTCACCGGCCAGAATTTCCTTGATTTCCTCACGCTGGTTGGCGTGCATCTGCAGGATCCGGCCGATGCGCTCCTTCTTGCCGCGGATCGGGTTGTAGACGGTCGCGCCCGAGGTCAGCACGCCGGAGTAGACGCGCACGAAGGTCAGCTGGCCGACGTAGGGGTCGGTCATCAGCTTGAAGGCCAGGGCCGAGAACTTCTCTTCGTCGGTACGCTGACGCGTGACCGGCTGGTCGTCTTCGTCCGTGCCGGCCACCGGCGGGATGTCCAGCGGCGAGGGCAGGAAGTCGATGACGGCGTCCAGCATGCGCTGCACGCCCTTGTTCTTGAACGCGGTGCCGCAGAGCATCGGCTGGATCTCGGTCGCGATGGTGCGCTGACGGATCGCGAGCTTGATCTCTTCCTCGGACAGGTCGCCCGTCTCGAGGTACTTGTTCATCAGCTCTTCGGTAGCTTCGGCCGCGGCCTCGACCATCTTCTCGCGCCATTCCTGGGCGACGCTGACCAGATCAGCCGGGATGTCTTCGTAGGTGAACTTCATGCCCTGGGAGGCTTCGTCCCAGATGATGGCCTTCATCTTGAAGAGGTCCACCACGCCCTTGAAGTTTTCCTCGGCGCCGATGGGGATCACCACGGGCACAGGGTTGGCCTTCAGGCGGGTCTTCATCTGGTCGACGACCTTGAAGAAGTTCGCGCCGGTGCGGTCCATCTTGTTGACGAACGCGAGGCGGGGCACCTTGTACTTGTTGGCCTGGCGCCAGACGGTTTCCGACTGGGGCTGCACGCCACCCACGGCGCAGTACACCATGCAGGCGCCATCCAGCACGCGCATCGAGCGCTCGACTTCAATCGTGAAGTCCACGTGCCCGGGGGTGTCGATGATGTTGAAGCGGTGCTCGGGGTAGGACATGTCCATGCCCTTCCAGAAGCAGGTCGTCGCGGCCGACGTGATCGTGATGCCGCGCTCTTGCTCCTGTTCCATCCAGTCCATCGTGGCGGCGCCGTCGTGCACCTCACCGATCTTGTGGTTCACACCGGTGTAGTAGAGGATGCGCTCGGTCGTGGTGGTCTTGCCGGCATCGATGTGCGCCGAGATACCGATGTTGCGGTAGCGCTCGATGGGGGTTTTGCGGGCCATGGTTTGCTCCAGAAGACAGGAGCCGCCAGCGGGTTGGTAGTAACCCGAGGCGGCTGAAAGACGGTGAGTTTAGAAGCGGAAGTGCGAGAACGCCTTGTTGGCTTCAGCCATGCGGTGAACTTCGTCGCGCTTCTTCATCGCGCCGCCGCGGCCTTCAGCGGCCTCCAGCAGTTCATTGGCCAGGCGTTGAGCCATCGACTTCTCACCGCGCTTGCGGGCGGATTCCTTGAGCCAGCGCATGGCGAGGGCCATCCGGCGGACGGGGCGAACTTCCACGGGAACTTGGTAGTTCGCACCGCCGACCCGGCGGGACTTCACTTCGACCATGGGCTTCACGTTGTTCAGGGCGACCATGAACACTTCCAGCGGGTCCTTGCCGACCTTCTTCTCGACCTGCTCGAGGGCACCGTAGATGATGCGCTCGGCGACGGCCTTCTTGCCCGATTCCATGATGACGTTCATGAACTTGGACAGATCGACGGAACCGAACTTG
>RXJV01000168.1 GCA_003963075.1 Burkholderiales bacterium | reverse complement strand
AGCAGGTTGTGCTTGCCCTGCACGAACTCGCGCATCACCCGCTCCAGCTCGCGCTCGGGCATCTGGCCGTGGGCGACGACGATGCGCGCCTCCGGAAGCAGCTCTTCCAGCTTCTGGCGCCGGTTTTCGATGGTCTCGACCTCGTTGTGCAGGAAGTAGACCTGGCCGCCGCGCTTGAGCTCGCGCAGCACCGCCTCGCGGATGGTGCCGCTGCTCTCGGCGCGCACGAAGGTCTTGATCGCCAGGCGGCGCTGCGGCGCGGTGGCGATCACGCTGAGGTCGCGCAGCCCTTCCAGCGCCATGCCGAGCGTGCGCGGGATGGGCGTGGCGGTCAGCGTCAGCACGTCCACCTCGGCGCGCATCGCCTTCATGGCTTCCTTGTGACGCACGCCGAAGCGGTGTTCCTCGTCGATGACGAGCAGGCCCAGGCGGTTGAACTTGACCTCGGCGGACAGCAGCTTGTGCGTGCCGACGACGATGTCGATGCTGCCGTCGGCAATGCCCTCCATCGCCGCCTTGATCTCCTTGGCCGAGCGGAAGCGGCTCATCTCCGCCACCTTGACCGGCCAGGCGCCAAAGCGGTCGGCGATGTTCTGGTAGTGCTGCTCGGCCAGCAGCGTGGTGGGCGCGAGGATGGCGACCTGCTTGCCGCCCATCACCGCCACGAAGGCCGCGCGCAGCGCGACCTCGGTCTTGCCGAAGCCGACGTCGCCGCAGACCAGGCGGTCCATGGGCTTGGGCGAGATCATGTCCTGGATGACCGCGTGGATGGCGGCGCGCTGGTCGGGCGTCTCCTCGAAGCCGAAGCTCGCCGCGAAGGCCTCGTAGTCATGGCCCGAGTACCGGAACGCGTGTCCTTCGCGGGCCGCTCTGCGGGCGTAGAGGTTGAGCAGCTCGGCGGCGGTGTCGCGCACCTGCTCGGCGGCCTTGCGCTTGGCCTTTTCCCACTGGCCCGAGCCGAGCTTGTGCAGCGGCGCTTCTTCCGGCGACACGCCGGTGTAGCGGCCGATCAGGTGCAGCTGCGCCACAGGCACGTAGAGCGTGGCCTTGTCGGCGTACTCCAGGTGCAGGAACTCGCTCTTCTGCCCGTCGCCTACGTCGATGTTGACCAGCCCCTGATAGCGCCCGATGCCGTGGTTGATGTGCACGACCGGGTCGCCCACCTTCAGCTCGGACAGGTCCTTGATCAGCGCGTTGACGTCGCTGACCTGCTCCTGCTTGCGGCGCCGGCGCGTGGTGGGCGTGGTCGCGAACAGCTCGGTCTCGGTGATCAGCTGGACGGGGCGTTCGGGGTCGACCCAGAAGAAGCCGCTCGCCAGTGGCGCCGCGGTGATGGCGTATTTCTCCTCACCCGCCCAAAACTCGGCCAGGTCCTTGACCGAGGGCGGGTCGATCTTGTGGTCGCGCAGCTGCTCCAGCAGGCTCTCGCGCCGGCCTTCGCTCTCGGCCACCAGCAGCACGCGGTGGGGCGTGGCCTTCAGGTGGGCTTCCAGTCGTGCCATCGGCTCCTGCGTGCCGCGCTCAACGCTGACATCCGGCAGCGGGCGGGCAAAGTCCACGGCTTCAGCGCCGCGCACCGACAACACCGCATGCGGCTTGGTCAGGCCGAAGAAGTCCTCGGCCGTCAGGAAGATCTCACCGGGCGCCAGCAGCGGCCGCTCGGGGTCGTGCTGCAGAAAGCGGTGGCGTTCCTTGGTGTCGGTCCAGAAGCGCTGGATGGCCTCGTCGACCTCGCCGTGCAGGGCCAGGCCGGCCTCGGCGCCGAGGTAGTCGAAGACGGTGGCCGTCTGCTCGAAGAAGATCGGCAGGTAGTACTCGATGCCGCCCGAGGCGATGCCCTCGCCGATGTCGCGGTAGAGGCGCGACTTGCTCGGGTCGCCGTCCATCTTCTCGCGCCAGCGGTTGCGGAAGGCCTTGCGTGCCGCCTCGTCCATCGGGAATTCGCGGCCGGGCAGCAGGCGCACCTCGGGCACCGGGTAGAGGCTGCGCTGGCTGTCGGGGTCGAACACGCGGATGGAGTCCACCTCGTCGCCGAACAGGTCCACGCGGTAGGGCACGGCCGAGCCCATCGGGAACAGGTCGATCAGGCCGCCGCGCACCGCGTATTCGCCGGGCTGCACCACCTGGCTGACGTTCGTGTAGCCGGCCAGCGTGAGCTGGCTGCGCAGCGAGGCCTCGTCCAGCCGCTGCTTCTGCTTGAAGTTGAAGGTCGTGCCGGCCAGGAAGCTCGGCGGTGCGAGGCGAACGAGGGCCGTCGACGCGGGCATCAGCACCACGTCGATGCTTTTGCTTTTCTTGGCCTGCAGCAGCTCCCACAGCGTGGCCAGGCGTTCGGAGATCAGGTCCTGGTGCGGGCTGAAGCTGTCATAGGGCAGGGTCTCCCAGTCCGGGAAGACGGCGACCTTGAGCTCGGGGGCGAAGAACTTCAGCTCGTCTTCCAGCCGCTGCGTGTCGCTCGGCTCGGCGGTGAAGATGGCGGCGAGCCGGCCGGCCTCGCGCTGCTGCTGCACAAAGCGGGCGAGCAGCAGGGCGTCGGCCGAGCCCAGCGGGCGGGGGTGGGTGAACTTCTTGCCCGGCGCGATGGCCGGCAGGGAGGACAGCGTCATGGAGGCCTACAAACGACAACAGCCCCGCAAAGGCGGGGCCGGCCCAAATTGTAGGGAGGGCATGGCCTTTGGCTGATCGTCACGGACATCGCTAGCATCGCGGGCCTCACACCGGAGACCCCATGCAACGCCGCCACGCCCTCAGCCTGCTCGCCAGCTCGATCGCCGCCTCCCTCGCCCTGAGCCTGCCCGCCGTGGCAGCGCCCACCGAGAGCCAGCGTTTCCACCGCTGGCTGGATGCCGAGTGGGCCCTGAAGCTGAAGCAGGACCCGCTGCTGGCCACGTCGCTCGGCGACCCTCGCTACAACGCCCGCTTCGTCGACACCACCACCGCCGCCTGGCGCGCCCAGGCCAAGAAGGACACGCGCCGGCAGCTTCAGCAGCTGGCCGGTTTCCGCAAGGACCGGCTCGAGCCGAGCGACCAGGTCTCCTACAGCATGCTGAAGCTGGACTTGGAGCAGGAACTGGCGGGCGAGCGCTTTCCCGATTGGATGCAGCCGATCAACCAGATGGGCGGCCTGCCGAGCTTTCTGGCCCAGATGGGCAGCGGCGAGTCCATCCAGCCCTTCCGCACGACGCGGGACTACGACGACTGGCTCCAGCGCCTGGCTGCCGCGGTGCGCAGCTTCGACGGCAGCATCGCCAACATGCGGGCCGGCATGAAAGCCGGCGTGACCCAGCCGCGGGCCGTGATGGACAAGGTGGTGCCGCAGCTGCAGGCCCTGGCCGTCAGCGACCCGGAGCAGAGCCTGTTCTGGGGCCCGGTCAAGAACTTCCCCGATGCGGTGCCGGCGGCCGACCGCAGCCGCATCACGACGGCGCTGCGCCGCCTGCTGGCGGGCCGGGTGCTGCCCGCCTACGCCCGGCTGCTGGCCTTTGTGCGCGACGAGTACACGCCCCGGGCCCGCACGAGCACGGCCTGGTCGGAACTGCCCGATGGCCCCGCCTGGTATGCCCATCAGGTGCGCCAGAACACGACGCTGGCGCTGACGCCGGACGAGATCCATGCACTGGGCCTGAAGGAAGTGGCCCGCATCCTCGGCGAGATGGAGGGCGTGCGCCAGCAGGTCGGCTTCCAGGGCGACCTGAAGGCCTTCTTCAAACACCTGCAGGACGACCCCCAGTTCTATTTCACCCGGCCAGAGGACCTGCTCAACGGCTACCGCGAGCTGCAGAAGAAGATCAATGGCCTGACGCCCAAGCTCTTCGACATCGCGCCCAAGGCCGACTACCAGGTCAAGGAGGTCGAGGCCTTCCGCGCGGAAAGCGACGCCGGTGCGTCCTATCAGCACCCCTCGTCGGACGGCTCGCGGCCCGGCGTGTTCTACGTCAACACCTTCAACCTGAAGGCCCAGCCGATCTTCGTCATGGAGACCCTGTCGCTGCACGAGGCCTCGCCGGGCCATCATTTCCAGATCAGCATCGCGCAGGAAGACACCAGCCTGCCGGCCTTCCGCCGCTTCGGCAGCCATTACACGGCCTACGTCGAAGGCTGGGCCCTCTATGCCGAGAGCCTCGGCAAGCAGCTGGGACTGTTCACCGACCCCTACCAGTGGTACGGCCACCTGTCGGAGCAACAGCTGCGCGCGATGCGCCTGGTGGTCGACACCGGCCTGCACGCCAAGGGCTGGACGCGCGAGCAGGCCATCCGCTACATGCTCGACAACTCGTCGATGGCCGAGAGCGATGTGGTCGCGGAAGTCGAGCGCTACATCGTCTGGCCCGGCCAGGCCCTGGGCTACAAGATCGGCCAGATCGAGATCAGCCGGCTGCGGGCCGAGGCCGAGCAGGCGTTGGGCGCGAAGTTCGACATCAAGGGCTTCCACCGCGTCGTGCTGACCGCCGGCCAGGTGCCGCTTCCGGTGCTGCGGGAGCTGGTGCAGGCCTGGGTGGCCAAGCGCCAGGCGGGCTGACCCGGCCGTCAGCCCGCGCAGCAGCCTGTCCGGGCGGGCCTGCAGTCTGTCGCGCCGGCGTCGTGCGCGGGCGTGCCCTGGCCTAGCCTGCACGCCGCCTCAACGCCTCAGGAGATCGGGATGAACAAGCGCGAGTGCATGGTCGGATGGGCCCTGCTGCTGTCGGTATCGGCGGCCGTTGCCGGTGACGACAAGGAGTTCCGCATCGGCATCGAAGGCCATGGCCGCACCGAAGCGGCCGATGTGGGCCTGCCGGTGTATGCGGGTGCCACGCCCTTCCAGCAGAACGACGGCGACAAGGCCGCCGTCACGCTGGGGGCCTGGGCCGGCCGGTTCGGGCTGCGTGTCGATGCGCTGAAGTTCCGGACCCCGGCCGCGCCCGAGCGGGTGGCCGGCTTCTACGCCAAGGCCATGGCGCGCTACGGCGAGGTGCTCGACTGCCGCGATGCCGCCGCCCGCTTGAAGCCGCCCAAGGACTCCGACCGGCTGCACTGCGAGAACGAGCCCAAGGCGGGCGACTTCGAATACCGCGTCGGCAGCGCCAGGGCGTTTCGCGTGGTCAGCGTGAAGCGCGACGGCGAGGGCACGCGCTTCGAGATGGCGCGCATCGAGCTCAAGGTCTGAGCGTCTGCACCTCCAGGCGGCCGCCGGCCGGGCGCCGCCCGGGGCGGTGAGCCCAGCGGTACAGCAGCGGCACCACCAGCAGCGTCAGCGCGGTCGACGACAGGATGCCGCCGATCACGACCGTCGCCAGCGGACGCTGCACCTCGGCGCCGGTGCCGGTGGCCAGCGCCATCGGCACGAAGCCGAGGGCCGCCACCAGCGCCGTCATCAGCACCGGCCGCAGGCGCGCCAATGCGCCTTCGCGCACCGCTTGCTCCAACGGCTGGCCGGCCTGGCGCAGGCTGCGGATGAAGCTGATCATCACCAGGCCGTTCAGCACCGCGACGCCGGACAGCGCGATGAAGCCCACGCCAGCGGAGATCGAGAACGGGATGTCCCGCAGCCACAGGGCCGCGATACCGCCGGTCAGCGCGAACGGCACGCCGGTGAACACCAGCAGCCCGTCGCGCAGATTGCCGAACATCGCCACCAGCAGCGCCATCACCAGGGCCAGCGCGACCGGCACGACCAGCTTGAGCCGTGCCGTCGCGGACTGCAGCTGCTCGAAGCTGCCGCCCCAGCGCGTCCAGTAGCCGCTGGGCAGCGCGACGCGCTGCTGCAGCGCGGCCTGCGCCTCGGCCACGAAGCTGCCGACGTCGCGACCGCGCACATTGGCCGTCACGACGACCCGCCGCTTGCCGTTCTCGCGGCTGATCTGGTTGGGGCCGGGCGCCGCTTCGAAGCCGGCGACTTCGCCCAGCGTGACGTGGCCGCCGCCGGGCAGGCGCAGCGGCAGCCGCTGCAGCGCGGCCAGGTCGTTGCGCAGGGCGTCGGGCAGGCGCACGGTCAGGTCGAAGCGGCGATCGCCCTCGAACACGGCGCCGGCGGTCTGGCCGCCGATGGCCGCGGCGGCGAGCTGCTGCACGTCGGCCGTGCTCAGGCCGAGTCGCGCCAGCGCGGCGCGCTGCAGCCGCAGCGTCAGCACCGGCAGGCCGGTGGTGGGCTCGACCTTGACGTCCGCCGCCCCGGCCACGCTGCGCAGCACATCGGCGATCTGGTCGGCGCTGCGCTCCATCGTCGCCATGTCGTCGCCGAAGACCTTCACCGCCACATCGCTGCGCACGCCCGAGATCAGCTCGTTGAAGCGCATCTGTATGGGCTGCGTGAACTCGTAATTGCTGCCCGGCACGCGGTCGGCCAGTGCCTGCAGTTCCTCGACCAGCTCGGCCGCGGGCAGCCGCGGGTCGGGCCATTCACGGCGCGGCTTCAGCATCACGAAGGTGTCGGCCACGTTGGGCGGCATCGGGTCGGTCGCGACCTCGGCGGTGCCGAGCTTGGAGAACACCCGTGCAACCTGCGGCGCCTGCAGCAACGTCCGCTCCAGCTCCTGCTGCATCTCCACCGACTGGCTCAGCGAGGTGCCGGGGATGCGCATCGCGTGCAGCGCGATGTCGCCTTCGTCCAGGCTCGGCACGAACTCGCTGCCCAGGCGGGTCGCCATCAGGCCGCTGAGCAGCAGCACGATGCCGGCGGCGACGCCGACCACCGCCGGCTGGGCCAGCGCGCCATCCAGCATGCGGCCATAGGCGCGGCGGGCCGCGAGCATCAGGCGGTTGTCGCGCTCGGCCACGGGCCGGTCCATCCACAGCGCCACCGCCGCCGGCACGAAGCTGACCGACAGCAGCATCGCGCCCAGCAGCGCGATCACGACCGTGAAGGCCATCGGGTGGAACATCTTGCCCTCCACGCCGGACAGCGCGAACACCGGCAGGTAGACCACCATGATGATGAGCTGGCCGTAGACCAGCGGCCGGCGCGCCTCGCGCGCGGCGGTGAACACCTCGCCCAGCCTTTCCTCGCGCGTCAGCAGCCGCCCGGCCGCCGCCTGGGCATGGGCCAGCCGCCGCACGCAGTTCTCGACGATGACGACCGCGCCGTCGATGATGATGCCGAAGTCCAGCGCGCCAAGGCTCATCAGGTTGGCGCTGACCCGGTTGGCCACCATGCCGCCGAAGGTGAACAGCATCGACAGCGGGATCACCGCCGCCGTGATGACGGCCGCGCGCAGATTGCCGAGGAAGGCGAACAGCACCGCGATCACGAGCAGGGCACCTTCCAGCAGGTTGGTGCGCACGGTGGCGATGGCCTTGTCGATCAGCGTCGTGCGGTCGTAGACCGGTTGCACGATGACGCCCTCGGGCAGGCTGCGGCCGATCTCGGCCAGCCGGGCGCTGACCGCACTCGACACCTGGCGGCTGTTTTCGCCCATCAGCATGAACACCGTCCCGAGCACGACTTCGCGGCCGTTCTCGGTCGCGGCGCCGTTGCGCAGCTCCTGGCCGAGCGCGACTTCGGCCACATCGCGCACACGCACCGGCGCGCCGCCGGCCTGGCTGACGACGATGTCGGCGATGTCGGCCAGGCTGCCCACCTGCCCCGGCACGCGCACCAGCACCTGCTCGCCCTGGCGCTCGATGAAGCCGGCACCGACGTTGGCGTTGTTGCGCTCCAGCGCCTGGATGAGGTCTGCCCAGCCCAGGCCATGGGCGGCCAGGCGGTCGGGCCAGGGGGCGACGTGGTAGGCCTTGGCCTCACCGCCGATGGTGTTGATCTCGGTGACGCCGGGCACGGTGCGCAGCTGGGGCTTGACGATCCAGTCCTGGATCTCGCGCAGGTCGGCCGGTGCATAGGGTCGGCCGTCGGGCTTGAGCGCGCCGGGACGGGCTTCCACCGTCCACATGCTGATCTCGCCGAGGCCGGTCGTGATCGGCCCGAGCACCGGCGTGAGCCCGGCGGGCAGGGCGGCCTGGGCCTGCTGCAGCCTCTCCGTGACGAGCTGGCGCGCGAAGTAGATGTCGGTGCCGTCCTGGAACACGACGGTGACCTGCGACAGCCCGTAGCGCGACAGCGAACGCGTCTGCGTGAGCCGCGGCAGGCCGGCCATCGTGGCCTCGATCGCGACGCTGATACGCTGCTCGGCCTCCAGCGGCGAGTAGCCCGGTGCGGCGGTGTTGATCTGCACCTGCACATTGGTGATGTCGGGTACCGCGTCGATGGGCAGACGCAGCGCGCTGAACACGCCGAGCGCGGCCATGGCCAGCACCGCGAGCAGCACGGCCCAGCGCCGCTCGATGGCTTGCCGGATCAGGGAATCGAACATGGCGGCCTCCTTCAATGCGCGTGCTCGGCCGCGGCCTTGCCGAGGTCGGCCTTGACGATGAAGCTGTTGCGCGCGGCATAGCGCTCGCCCGGCTTCAGGCCCTGCACGATCTCGACGAGGCGGCCGTCGCTGCGGCCGATCTCGACCCGCCGTGCCTCGAAGGTGGGCCCCTGGCGCACGAACACCACGCGGGCCTCGTCCAGCGTCTGCAGCGCATCCACCGGCACCGCCACTGGCACCTCGGCGGCCTCGGCCTGCAGTTCCACCTGGACCGCCAGCCCGGGGCGCCACAGGCCCCTGGGGTTGGGCATCACGAGGCGGGCCGTGGCCTGGCGGTTCTGCGTGCCGATCAGCGCGCTGATGGTGCGCAGCCGGGCCTGCCCCTCGTGGTCGAAGGCGCTGGTGCGCACCCGCGCCGCCATGCCTTCGCGCAGCTGGCCGAGCTCGTGAGCGGGCACCGCGACGTCGATGCAGACCTGCGTCAGGTCGGCCACCTCAAAGAGGGTCTCGTCTTCCTTCAGCACGCCGCCGGCGCTGGCACGACGGTCGACGACGACGCCGCTCAGCGGCGAGCGGATCTCCAGCCGCGTCAGGCCCTGGGCGGTATCGCCCGCGCTGGCGCCGAGGGCGGCGAGCTTTTGCTGCGCGGCCTCGACCGCGATCTCGGCCTCCTGCAGTGCGGCCCGCGCGGTCAGGACATCCTGCTCCGCGGAGATCTTCTCTTCCCACAGGCGCTGCTCGCGCTCGTGCGTCGTGCGGGCCAGCGCGAGGCGCTTGCGCGCGGCCAGCAGGTCGGCACGTGAGTCGGCCAGCGCCGGGCTGCTGATGACGGCCAGCACCTGGCCGCGCTGCACGTGGTCGCCGGCGCTCACCCGCACGGCCTCCACGCGTCCGGCCAGCCGGGGCGTGACGGCCACGTGGCGGTCCGGGTCGAGCTGGATCTCGCCGAGCAGGGGCAGGCTGCCGGCGATGCGGGCGGGCCCGGCATCGGCGAGCAGGATGCCGTTGTGACGCAGCTGCTCGTCGCTGAAGCGGGTGCGTGGCGCGGCCACCGGGGCCGAGGCGCTGGCGTTGGCCGCGCTGGCGGGCGCCGGGGCGGCGCCGTGCGGCGCCTCGGCGGCCTCGCCGTGTTCGTGGCCATGGGCGCCGGGGCCGCCGCTGCGCAGGATGAGCAGGGCCAGCAGCAGGCCGCCCGCGACGAGGGCGGTGATGGTGATCTTGGGATGCATGGTTCAGGGCTCCATCGAGGGGAGGGCGCGGCCGAGCAGGCGCGCGAGATCGGCGGCGGCGCGCTGGGCGTCGGTGCTGTGCTGGAGCTGCTGGCGGCTCAGGTGTGCCAGCGTGCGCTGGGCGTCCAGCACGTCCAGCAAGCTGAACTTGCCGAGTTCATAGCCGCGCAGCGCGGTCTCGTAGGCGGTGCGCGCGGTGGGCAGCGCGGCATCGGCGAGCTGGCGCGCCTGTTCGCGGCTCAGGTGCAGCCGTGTGCTGGCCTGGGTGATGTCGAGCTGCAGCTTCAGCGTCGCGGCCTGCAGGGCTTCGCGGGCCTGGTCCTCGCGCAGCAGGGCCTCGCGCAGCGCGCCGCTGTAGCGGTCGGCCAGTGGCAGGGGCAGGGACAGGCCCAGGACCGCCATCGTGCGGCCGGCCTCGGCATCGCGCTTGGCGCCGAGCGTCACGGTCAGGTCGGGCAGGCGGCGGGCGCGTTCGCCGTCGCTGAGGGCCTGGCGGCGCGCGATGTCCAGCCGCGCCAGCTGCAGCACCGGTGCGTCCGGCAGGGCCTCGGCGAGGCGGAGCTCATCCGGCAGGGCCGGCAGCGCCGTCGCGTCGCCCTCGGCCGTGGTGGCGGCGGCGGCCGGCGGGATGCCGAGCGCGGCGAGGCCGGCGCGTGCCAGTCGCAGCGCGGCCTGGGCCGCGGCGAGATCGGCCTGTGCGCCGGCCTCGGCCACCTCGGCCTTGGCCGCTTCGAGCGGCGGCACCTTGCCGGCCCGCAGCCGCTGCCGGACCGCCTCCGTGACGCGGCGGGCCACGGCCGAGGCCTGCTCGGCCTGGCCGAGCTGGGCCTGCGCGCCGAGCACCTCGTGGAAGGCCGCCGTCACGCCGGCCGTGAGGTCGGCGTCGCGGGCCGCCAGCGCCACGGCGGCCTGTTCGCGGGCGAGGCCGGCCGCCGCCTGGCGCGCGGCCCGCTTGCCGCCCAGCTCGATCGGTTGTGCCCAGTGCAGCGTGGTGGACCGGGTGGCGGCGCGGGTGTCTTCCACCAGCAGGCCGAGTTCCGGGCTGGGGCGGGCGCCGGCCTGCAGCTCGGCCGCCTGCAGCGCCTGCAGTTCGAGCCGGGCCTGGGCCAGTTCGGGGTTGTGGGCCCGGGCCAGCGCGTGGGCCTCGGACAGGGTCAGGGACAAAGAGGTGCCCGGCAGGATCGCCGCGAGCAGCGCGGGCAGCCAGGCCAGAGGGGTTCGCATCGAACGCTCCAGAAGTTGAGACCACGACGAACGGTTCGGCGCGGCCGGCACCTCAGCGGTGCGGCTTCAGCACAGGCAGGGCTGCGCGGCGCGCCGGATCAGGCGCGCAGCCAGTTGGGGCGATCGAGGCTCGCGGGGATGTGGGACTTCAGGCGCGGCGCGACCCGGGCGACGGGCGCGGGCGGCAGCGTGGGATCGGCGGCGAGAGGGGCTGCGCCGGTGGCAACGCCGGCATGGTGGCAATGGCAGTGGCCCGCCGTCTCGCAGACCGGGTGGCCATCGGCGGCCCGGGCCGCGTGGGCTTGCTCGGTCACCAGCACGGCCGGCGCTTTACCAGGTGTGCCGGGTGCGCCGGGTGTGCCGGGTGTGCCGGGTGTGCCGGGTGAGGCCACTTCACCGACGCAGCACAGCGCCATGCCCGCCCAGCACAGCTGTGCGGCGACGAGCAGGGTCAGCAGGGCGGTGAACCAACGGCGCATGCCCGGCATTCTAGGAGGCCGGCGGCGCGACTCAGGCCAGCTGGCCGCGCGCTCGCAGCGCGCGCTCGGCACGCTTGGCCGCATACATCGCGGCGTCGGCGTCGCGCAGCAACGAATCGGTGTCGCGGCCCGCGCCCAGGTAGAGGGTCCAGCCGATGCTGGCGCTGCCGCGGTGGCGGATCGGCCCGAACACGAAGTCTTCGCCGAGCGTCTGGCGCAGCTTGTCGGCGACCGCCTGGACCGCGCTTTGCGCCTCCTCGGCGCTGGCGCCAAGCCCCTCCAGGTTGACGACGAATTCATCGCCGCCCAGGCGCGCGACGGTGTCGGTGTCGCGCAGCCGCGCACGCAGCCGCCGCGCCACCTCGACGAGCAGCTGGTCGCCCACCGCGTGGCCGTAGTTGTCGTTGACGAACTTGAAATGGTTCAGGTCCAGGAACAGCAGCGCGCCGAACTGCTGGTGGCGCTGGCTGCGCAGCACGGCCTTGTCCAGCAGCTCGATCAGCAGGCGCCGGTTGGGCAGGCCGGTGAGGCTGTCGATGAAGGCCAGCTGGCGCACGCGGTCCTCGCTGTGCTTGAGTGCGCTGACATCGGTCAGGCCCATCGCCACCTCGGTGATGCGGCCCTCGGCATCGAAGATCGGGAAGGCGTCGCAGTTGAGCCAGATCGGTGCATCGGCGCTGTGCTGCTGCACCGAGAACAGGAAGTTGCGCAGCGGCGCTCCGGTGCGCAGCACCTCCTCGCGCGGGAAGGCGCTGGATGACAGCAGCGATCCATCCGGCAGGCGGCAGCGCAGCACGCGGTCGAGGCGCTCGGAGCTGACGACCTGGTCCGCGGACACGCCGAGGTTGGCACAGGCCGTTTGGTTGGCGAAGATCAATTCCCCGTCGGCCTTGCGCACGATGACGCCGACCGGCAGGTGGCTCATCAGGTGGCGGAAGCGCTGCTCCGCGGCATGCCGCTCGGCCTCGGCGGTCTTGCGCCGGGTCACGTCCAGATGGGTGCCCGCCAGGCGCAGTGCCGCACCGCTGTCGTCCCGTTGCACGACCCGGGCGCGGCTGTGGATCCAGACCCAGTCGCCGCTGCGATGGCGCATCCGGAACTCCTGGTCGTATTCGGCCTTTTCGTCCTGGATCACCTGCGCGGTGGCGGCCTCGCTCGCGGCGAGGTCGTCCGGGTGAATCAGCCGACGCCACAGCTCGATGCGGGTTTCACCCAGCTCGTCGAGGCGGTAGCCGAACATGTCGGCCCAGCGCTCGTTGATCTCCAGCAGGCCGGTGCGCAGATCCCATTCCCAGGCGCCGGCACCGGTCGCGTCCAGCACGTTGTGCAGGCGCTGCCGCTGTGCCGCGAGGGCCTGCTGCTCGCGCCGCAGCGCGCGCTCCTTGGCGACGGCGGCGGACACATCGGTGATTTCGATCAGGGTGAAGCGCTCACCCTTGCCGCCGATCGGGGCGACCCGGATCAGCTGGTGCAGGCGCTCGCCGCGCTCGGCCGCGGCGGTGTCGGCAAACAGCGGCAGGGACGTCGGGTTGAGCGAGCTGGACAGCATCGACGCCATGCCCTGGCCGCGGCTCGCCTGCACGGCCGCGAGCAGGCGGCCGGCCCGCATCGTCGGGAAGGCCTCGGTCAGCGTGAGTCCGATCAGTTCCGCCACCGGGCGCTGGGCGCGCTGCGACAGCCACTGGTTGACCATCTCGATGCGGTCTTCGCCGTCGAGCAGCATCAGCCCCAGATGCAGCCGGTCGGCCAGGCCCGCGGGCCAGGCGAGGCGGGTTCTCTCAAGCATCAGGACAGTCCTTGCAGAAACTCGGCCAGACGCATCCTCAGCCCATGGGTGGAGCTCAGGTCCAGCAGGAAGGCCAGGTAGCCGTGGATGCAGCGCGAACTCAGTTCGAACTTGATCTGCAGCACCAGCACCGAGCTGTCGTGGTCGCCTGCGGGCGCCCGTGTGCCGGCGCAGAAGATCCGGTCGCTCGACACCACGTCCACCGCCGGCAGCGAGCCGTCGAACTCCAGCCTCAACATCTCGCCCAGCTTGGCGACCACCGCGTTCAGGATCACGTTGCCGATCTCGGCCATCGCCTCCTGCTCCATCTCGGTCAGATGCTCCAGGCCGAGTTCGTCGCCGACCATCATCCGCACCAGCTCCAGGCTGTTGCGCTCGGGGAACATCAGGATGGCTTCGGCACTGACCTCGCCGCTGTAGGTCTGACGCACGGCGCACAGCGGCTGGACCGCCCCGCCGGTGACCTGGCCGCAGGCGTCGGTCGGAGAGCAGACATGGATGCGTGGCACCGACAACAGCACCTGCTCCTGCACCATCTGGCTCAGCACATCGGCCGCCGCCCCGACGCCGACATTGAAGATTTCGACCAGCGCATCGCGCTCCAGGTCGGTCATGCTGTCCTTCATGGCGGCCTCAGGCCAGAAAGATCTGGCTCACCTGTTCGAGCGAGCTGTCGGTGACGGGCTTGCTGACGAAGCGCACCTCCAGCCGCCTTGCCAGCTCGCGGCTGCTCTCCTGCACATTGGCGGTCAGCATGCAGATCCGGGTGGCGGCATTCAGCGCGAGGATCTTCTCCGCCGCTTCGAAGCCGTTGATGCCGGGCATGTTGACATCGAGGGTCACGAAGTCGGGCCGCTCGGCGGCCACCTGAGCCAGCGCTTCGTCGCCGGTCTGCGCTTCCAGCAGCGTCCAGCCGGGCTGCCGCTTGGCGAAGAAGGCCCGGATCATCATCCGCGACACCCGGCTGTCGTCAACGATCAGAAGCTTGGGGGCAGGGCTGGCAGCGGCATCGGACATGGAACAGCGCTCGGGTTGTTGTGGTGAAAATTCACTATAACAACCCGCTGCCGCTCAGAAGTGAGCGTTAGTTGGCGGAATCTGCCCTTGCCGGCACGATCCGCACCGGCCGGGCGCGCCGGCCGACGGCTTCGCGGGCGCGCAACTGGCCGCAGCCGCCCTCGACATCCTGGCCCGCCGAGTCGCGCAGTTTGGTCAGCACGCCGCGGGCCGTGAGTTGCCGGGCGATGGCCTCGGCGCGCTCCCAGCTGGGGCGCTGGAAGGGCAGGCCCTCGGCGCTGTTGAACGGGATCATGTTCAGCAGTCCGTAGCGGCCCTGCAGCAGGCGCACGATGCCGTCCAGCTCCTCGGGCCCGTCGTTGACACCGTCCAGCAGCGTCCATTGGTACTGGATGGGATAGCCGCTGGCGCGTGCATAGGCGTCGGCCGCCGCAACCAGCGCTTCGGGTGCGAGCCGCGGTGCGCGGGGCAACAGCTCGGCGCGTTTGGCGGCGTCCGTCGTGTGCAGCGACAGCGCCAGCGCGGGCTTGACTTCGGCCGCGTGCAGCGCCGCGAAGGCGCGCTCGTCGCCGACCGTCGAGAACACCAGCTGCTTGTGCGCGAAGCCGCCCTCGCGGCCCAGCAGCGTGATCGCGTCCAGCACGTTGGCGAGGTTGTGCGAGGGCTCGCCCATGCCCATGAAGACGACCTTCTTGAGCCGCGGGTTCTTGCGGCGCGCGAGCACCACCTGGGCCACGATCTCGGCGCTGCCGACCTGGCGGATCAGCCCGTCTACGCCGGTCATGCAGAACGCGCAGCCCACCGCGCAGCCGACCTGGCTGGACACGCAGACCCCGTCGCGCGGCAGCAGCACCGTCTCCACCGTCTGGCCGTCGTGCAGCCCCAGCAGCAGCCGGGCCGAGAGGCCGTCGCTGCCCGGGTGTTCGCTGCGCAGCGCCAGCAGCCCGTCGAGTTCGGCCATCAGGCCGGGCAGGGCCTGCATCAGTGCCTTCGGCAACCAGCCCTGCAGCGGCTGCTTGCCGGCGTCCAGCGGCAGGCACTGCAGCCAATGGCGCAGCACGCGGCTTTCATGGGCGGGGTGGGCGCCGAGGGCGCGCAGGCGCTGGCGGAGGTCAGGGATCAGCATGGAGGCAGGGATTGTCCCCGAGGTGATCTCGCGGCCCCAGGCCCCAGGACTATGCTGGCCGCACCAGCCCTTGAGGAGACATCATGGCCAAGCCCGACCGCATCAACCCTGACGAATGGGCCGTCCGCTGCGACCTCGCCGCCCTCTACCGTCTGGCCGCGCTGTACGGCTGGGACGACCTGATCTTCACCCACATCTCGGCCCGCGTGCCGGGGCCGGAACACCATTTCCTGATCAACCCCTACGGGATGATGTTCGAGGAAATCACCGCCAGCAGCCTCGTCAAGGTCGACGCCGCCGGCGAGAAGGTCGAGCTCAGCGACTACGCCGTCAACCCGGCCGGCTTCATCATCCACAGCGCGGTGCATGAGGCGCGTGAGGACGCGCAGTTCGTGATGCATCTGCACACCGTGGCGGGCATCGCGGTCAGCGCGCAGCGCGACGGCCTGCTGCCGATCTCGCAGCACAGCCTGTTCCCGCTCGCGTCGTTGAGCTATCACGACTACGAAGGCGTGGCGCTCAACCCCGACGAGAAGGCCCGCCTGGTGCGCGACCTCGGGCACACCGCGCTGATGATGCTGCGCAACCATGGCCTGCTGACGCTGGGCCGCAGCGCAGCCGACGCCTTTTTGAAGACGTTCATGCTGCAGCGCGCCTGCGAGATCCAGATCGCCGCGCAGGCCGGCGGCGGCGAGCTGATCCGCATCCCGGCGCCCATCCTGGCCGGCATCCGCGCGCAAAGCGAACAGGTCATGCGGGGGGCGGGTGCTGCGCTGGCCTGGCCGGGGCTGCTGCGCCGGCTGGCGCGCGAGAACCCCGGCCACGACCGCTGAGCCCGCACCGACAATGGCGGGGATGACATCCCCTCGCTTCTTCGCCCTCGTGCCCGCTGCCGGTGTCGGCGCGCGTTCCGGCGCCGGTCAGCCCAAGCAGTACGTGTACATCGCGGGGCGCCCCCTGCTGGCCCACACGCTGGCCGCCCTTGCGGCGGTGCCGCGCCTGACGCAGACGCTGGTGGTGCTCTCGCCGACGGATGATCGCTTCGAAGCCGCCGTGCCGGCATGCCCGGCCTGGGTCGCCCGCGTCGGCGGTGCGAGCCGGGCGGACAGCGTGCTGGGCGGCCTGGCCGAGTTGCGCGCGCGCGGCGCGCTCGACGACGACTGGGTGCTGGTGCACGATGCCGCGCGCTGCCTGCTGCAGCCCGGGTGGGTCGACGCGTTGATCGACGCCTGCCAGCACGATCCGGTCGGGGGCCTGCTGGCCCAGCCGGTGGCCGACACGCTGAAGGCCGGCGACGCCGACGGCCGGGTCAGCGCCACGCTGGACCGCCGCGACAAATGGGCCGCGCAGACGCCGCAGATGTTCCGCCTCGGCCTCGTCGAGCGCGCGCTGACGGCGATGGGTGCAGCGGCCACCGATGAAGCCAGCGCCGTCGAGGCCCTGGGCCTGGCGCCGCGGCTGGTGCGGGCCTCGATGGCCAATTTCAAGGTGACGTGGCCGGAGGACTTTGCGCTGGCTGAGAAGCTGCTGGCGCAGAGCAGCGACAGAAGCTAAATCAACGCTTGGGTTGACTGTCAACGCGACCGACGATCTTGCCGCTGCGCTTCTCTTCGATCCAAACCGCCGTCACATCCGGGCCGAGAGAGCCTTTGACCACGTAGTCTTGGTTGGCTTCGGGAGTAAAGCTCACCGTGCCCTCAACCTGGTAAACCTTGCCGGTGAGTGCCAGGATCGGGGCGGCGTAGTGGGTGATCCCTGTCAGCGACACAAGGATTGGCTTCGCTGGAACGTCATGCTCGAGCACGAACGGACTCAGAGAAAAACCGCGCCCCTGATTTCGGGCAATCGTTTCAGTAAGGCTGTCCTTGACTTTGCGCCCGTCGACCTGTGTGACGAAGAACAAGTTGGCCTTTTTGGATTCCAAGGACTGTGCTGAGTCGTGGATGGTGGCGACGGGGCCCTGGTAGCCTTCTGGCAAGGAAGGCTGGAACGTCGCACACCCTGTCATGGTCGAGGCTAGAACGGCGATGGCGATTGCGGCGCGCATGGTGTGAGGCCCTTTCTCGGATGCTCTCTGGGGGATCGTTGGCTATTTTCGACGTCGAACCCAGGTCCGCTGTGGGATTCGTCCTGAAGGTGAAGATGCACGTTCGACGAAGTCCTTGCAGCTGTCGAGCCGGCAACGTGTTCTCAGTTCAGGCGAGCGTCTCAAGAGGACGGTGACAGGCGCAGTTCGAGGTCCTGTCCGCTCAAGAAGTCGCCGTTCGCCGGCACCTCCAGTGCGCGCTCCAGCGTGCCCTGCAGCTTCAGCTTCTGGGCCTGGTCGGGCGCGATGCGCAGGCGGCGCAGGCCGGGGGCGACCTGGTGGAAGAGGAAGTAGCCGTCGGCTGAACTGGTGGTCGTGGCCACCACCTGGCCGTCGGGGTCGACCAGCTCGACGCGGGCGTCACCGATGCCGCGCTTCTTGCCGCCGGCATCGACGAGCCACACCGTGCCCTCGATCTCCGAGGTCACGATGACCGGGAACTCCAGCAGCTCGACGCGGCCCGGTCGAGGCAGCACGCGCACGCCGGGTGTCAGCGGCTTCCACTGCGGGTCTTCGAGTGTGCTGGTGTCCAGCGCGATGTCGGCATAGCGGCCCGGCTGCAGCCGGTTGAGCAGCGCGACGCCGTCGGCATCGGTCAGGCGCGGGTGCCGACCTCCGCCGTTCAGGATGAAGCCCGCGTTGGGGACCAACTCCTCGCCGGGGTCGCGGATGCCGTTCATGTTGCGGTCGACGAAGGCGCGGGCCGATACGGCGCCGGTGCCGGCGAGGGGCTGGCTGTCCAGGGCCCAGCGCCCGTTGCGTGGGTCGCGGTCCAGCGCAATGAAGAGCTGCAGGCCGAGCGCCAGCTCGCGTTGGCTGGAGTAGCTGGCGCTCAGCGCGAGGCCATAGCTGCCCAGGCTTTTGCTGAGTCCGGCCGACACCAGCGTGAGCTGGGACTCCATGCTGCGCAGCAGCCCACCGTTCAGCTGGTAGCCGTCGGCGAGCGCGTGATCGGCGCTGAGCGCGTAGGCCTGCACGCCGGTGCCGGGCTGCAGCCGGTAGTTCATCTGGGCACTGAGGCCCACCTGGGCGACACGGCGGCTGAGCTGCAGCACGCCATCGGTGGTGGTGATGTCGCCGTTGCGCTGCCAGCGCAGGCTGTTGGACAGGGCCGTGCCCCACAGCATGGCCGCCGTGCGTAGACCGACCCGCGCGTTGTGGGCGCCGCCGTCCAGAGCCTCCCGGACGGCCTCGAAGTCCAGCGTCAGCCGTGGCAAGGGGCCCAGCTTGACGCCGCCCTTCAGCCGCAACTGGTCGCGCTGGCGCACGCCGCCGGCGACATCGCCGAGCTGGTCGTTGATGAACCGGCCCTGGCGCTGCGTGTGCAGCAGGTCGACGGCGGTGCTGCCCAGCCTTGTCTTCAGGCCCAGCTCGCCGAGCCGGCCGCCGCCCTGCATGCCAACGAGCTGGGCGCTCAGGATCAGCGTGTCCAGATAGCCGAGCAGGCCGAACTGGCCGTAATTCAATGCGCTGCCGCCGGCCGGCGCGGGACGTTGCACCAGGCCGAGGTTGCCGGTCAGCCGCTTGCCCAGGCCGACGTCGACCAGGGCGACACGGCGTACCGCGCCGTCGTCGCCGAGCTGCTGGCCCAGCGAGTAGTAGAGCTGGCCGGGCTTGAGGCTGGCCTGGTCCAGCAGAAAGCTCTGCTTCTCGACCCGCAACTGCCCCAGCGGGCCGTGGAAGACCAGGCGGAACTCGTTGGGCCCGAAGGACAGCGGCAGATCGTCGAAGGCGTACTGGCCGTCGGCGCGCGAGGACTGGTAGGCCAGCAGGGTGTCGTTGTAGTACAGGGTCACGTCCCAGCCGGGCGGCAGGTCGCCGCGCAGGCTGTGTCGGTCGAAGCTGGTGGGCTGGTCGCTGGGGCGGTTGCTGATGGCGACGCCCTTGCCCAGCGCACTGCCCTGCATCACGTTGCGCACGCTGGGCAGCACGAGGTTGCCCAGCGTGACCGAGCGGGCCTGCAGCGGCCCGAGCAGGCCGGCGTCGGGGTCGTGGCGGGCCAAGGTGATGCGCAGATCGGTGCGCGGCCTGTCCTGGGCCTTGAGCACATAGGCCGAGCCCTCCATGCCCAGCAGGTCGCTGGTCAGGTAGGCGGTGTAGGCGCTCTTGTACTGGTGGGCCGCGCGCCCGTAGCGGGCGTCGGCGCCGAAGGACTGGTCGATGGAAGGTACGCCGATCAGGCCCGGCACGGACGGCTGGTAGGGGTAGCGGGGCCGCGCGTCGGCGCGTTCGCCGCTCAGCGCCGCAGCGAGGCGCTCGCGTTCGAGCTTCTCCTGCAGCGGCAGCTTCTCGCGCGGCACGACCTTGATCTGCAGCGTCGACAGGTTGGCCTGCAGGTCCACCGGCAGCCAGCGTGACAGCAGTTGCTTGGAGACATAGAGGTCGTCGCCGATGACGACGGCGAGGCGCGGCTCGAAGTTCTGCTGTCGGCCGGCCAGGCTGACGAGCGATTCGGCCAGGTTGAGAGCGAACGCGCGCTCGTTCGGCAGGCTGCCGGCCGCACTGCCCTGGCCCGGCTGCACCTGGATGGCCAGCGTCAGCAGCCGCGCCAGCTCGCCCAGCGGCAGCAGGATCTGCGGGCCGTCCTGGTAGGCGCTGAAGCTGTCCGACAGCACCTGGCCGTCGAGCAACAGCTCGACCACCAGCAGGTTGGCCTCGGCCTCGGTCATGGCGCGGCGAGGGGGCTGCGCCAGCGGCGCCGGCATGACGGCCTCGCCCGAGCGCAGGCGCAACTCGCCGCGCGCCAGGTCCACAGCGAGCTCCAGGCCAAGCCAGCGGGTCAGCAGTGCGGTCGACAGGTAGATGTCATCCTCGGTCGCGAAGGCCAGCCGTGGTTCGAAACTCAGGCTGCGTTCGCCCAGGCGCAGGCTGGATTCGCCGAGGTCCAGGAAGAAGGGTAGGCCGGAGCCGGGCTGGGTGCCCGCCGCACGGCCCCCGCGTGGCTGAACCCGCAGGTCCAGGCCGAGCAGGCGTGACACGGCCGCCAGTGGCAACAGCACCTGATAGTCGGTCTGGTAAACATCGATGCGGCCGGGCAGCGTCTGGCCATTGAGCTGCACCGTCAGTGGCTGGAGATGACGGTCCCCATCGGCGCGCGACAGGGCCGGCCAGGCGACCAGCAGCGCGATGGCGGCGATGGCGCCGAGCCAACGCGCGAGCCGCCGGCCAGGCAGCGGGAACCGGGCGCGGGCAGGGGTCATCGGACCCTCACTCCGACGGCTCTGGGCTCAGGGCAGCACGAGGCTGGCCTCGGCCAGCAGCTTGCCGCCGGCCTCCGGCCGCTCGCGGAAGCTGACCTTCAGAACGCCGGCGGGCAGGGCCCGGCCCTGGGCGGTGGCCGGCAACTGCAGCGGCAGCTGCACGCGGCGCGCGGCATTGGGCACATAGACGGCCACGCCGCCGGCCTTGGCGACGTCGAAGCTGACGCCGGCCTGGGTCGTGAACGTGGCCTGCAGGTCGCCATACACCGAGCGATTGCCGTCACGCTGCAGTTGCAGCGACAGCACGCCACCGGGGGCGGCAGCCGTGGCCGGATGCAGGCCAAGGTCGGCCAGGCGCAGCGTGGCCTGAGTGTCGCCCTGCCGGACGATGACCGGGATGGAGGCGCCGACGAGCGCCTGGATCACGACGCCCACATCCTTGCCATCCTGGCGGGCGACATCCTCCACGCTGCTGGCCCCGCTGGCGTCGGCGACCCGGTCGAACTGCAGGTGCGAGCGGTACTCGCCGTCGGGCAAGCCATCGGGTTTGCGCAGCAGGATGCGCACGATCTGCGAGCCGCCGGGTGGAATCGTGACCTGGCGCGGCGAATAGCGCAGCAACTCGTCGGCGAACTGCTCGCCGGGGCCGGGCGTGTCGATGGCGATGAACTCGCCGTCAGGGCCCATGCGGCGGTTCACGAGATGGATGCGGTAGGTCTCTGGCGTCTTGCCCTGATTCATCAGTTCGACCTGCGCGGCCCGCTGCTTGTCGAAGACGATCCGCGTCGGGAACAACATCAGGTCCGCGCGCGCGACGCCCGCCTGCCACAGCAGCAGAGCGATCGGCCAGAGGAACCGGGTGGAGGCGCACATGCCCAGCATCCTCGGTGGTTGTGCAGCGGGCAAAGCACGCAATAACGGGCGACTCGCGGCGCTATTGGCTGCGGAGACGCGCCGCCGCTGTTCGCTACTGGTAGTTCACGGTCACGGTGAAGGCGCCGCTATAGCTTGCCGGTGTCTGGCCATTGCCCACCGTCAGTGTGGCGCCGACGCTGATGCTGGCGGTGCCACCACCGCCCAGCATGCCTGTCAGGCTGGGACTGCTGGTGAAACTCTTCAACGCCATGGTGGCCGCAGCGCCATCGCTGAGCAGCACGGTGCCGTCGGCAGGCAGCGTGATCGCAAAGGCAGCGTTGGGTGTGCCGCTGATCGTGAACTGGGCCGCGCTTGCCGTGCCCGACTGGCTGACGAGGATGACGCCGCCGGTCTTGCTGCGGGCACCGCCCGGCGTGACGGTGATGCTGCCGCCGCCGCCCGCGGTGAAGGCGCCGAAGGACAGCGCCCCGGTGTTGCTCAGCGTCTGCGCCGGGGAGGCAGCGGCCAGCAGCCAGGCGCCGAGCGTGGACAGCCAGCGCGGCGCACCGATGCCGCTCATCGGCCGCGCCTCAGTTGAAGGCGACCGTGATGACCAGCGGCGCTTCGCCATCACCGCCCGTGGCCGCCGAAAACGCCGACACCGCCGCGGCGAGCCCCGGCGACAGCAGGACGGCACAGGTGCAGGGCACGATGTCGGCGCCAAAGGCTGCCTTGGCGTCGAGCGCGCCGACGATCCAGGCCGGCAGCCACCGGAACGCGTCGGGCGATGCGGTGCTCAGCACCCGGGGCACGCGGGGCCCGCTGCCCGGACGAGCCGGCGCATTCAACGCGAGCAGCAGCTCCTGGACGCTGACGGGCGACCCCAGCAAGCTGTTCACCGGCAGCGCGTCGACGACCACCGCCGTGGCTCGTGCGGTCGCGCCGGCCCATGCGGGCGGCGCGGACAGCAGGCACAAGGCGAGCAGGGCGAGGGCGCACAGGCCGGTGCGCCAGGGGCTGGGCAGGGTGGGCGGCGGCATCGGTCCCGATTCTCAGGGGTCGCGCTCAGTTGTAGGCCACGGTCACCTTGACGATGCCGGTGTAGGTGCCTGCCGCCTGCGTGGCGCCCACGGTGAGCTTGGCGCCGACATAGATATAGGCCGCGCCCGAGGCCAGCGTGCCGGTGGTGGCGTCGGTGTTGGGGTCGGTCTTGCCGGTCGGTGTGGTTGTCGTCACCGCCTCGGTGATCCAGTCGATGGCCATGGTGTCGCTGCCGCTGGTCAGCACCGTGTCGCTGCCGGTGTAGTCGATCGAAAAGCTGTTGGCGCCGGTGCCGGTCACGTCAAAGCGGGCAGCGGCCGGGCTGCTGCCTCCTGTCGGCAGGACCGCCGTACCGGTCTTGGTGCGGCTGCCATCGGTCGCGACGGTCACATTGCCGTTGCCGGCCACGACATTGCCGAACACGAGGTCGGCGAACTTGCTGACGGCGATGGGCTGCAGCACGACGGCCGTGGCGCTGGCCGTCGCGTTGTCGGCGGCGCCGGCGCCAAGCGGCAGGCCGCAGGCCATCAGCAGCATCAGCGCCAGCACGAGCGACTGCCGATGACTGACCGAGCTTGTTGACGACATGATGGATCTCCTGCGGCGACAACGGTCGCCTTGTCGGGTTATCGGCCGGTGCCCCGGCGGATTGACGCCTTTTTGCGGCTCCGGCCACCGCCTGCAGCCGTGGCTACCAGGTCGGGCCGAGGTAGAGATACAGCGAGCTGCCGCCGTTGCGGGTCGAGCCCAGGGCCAGATGGAAGGGGCCGAAGCGCGTGTCGATGGCGACGAAGGCCGCGCCGGCCTGGCGCCAGCCACCCTCGGCCTGCTGGCCCAGCCGGCCGAAGGAGCCGCCCACGGCGCCGGTCTCGATCGAGAAACCGACCCGGATGGTGCCGCCCAGCGCAATCGGCAACTCGCCCAGGCGCCGTGCCATGACGAGCCGCGCCAGCCCCATGTTCTCGCCCTGCAGCGAGCCATCGGTGGTGCCGGACAGGCGCAGATAGCCCCCCAGCCGGGCCGCCGACAACCCCCCCACCGCATGGGCCGCCTCGCCGTAAACATGGCCGGCCCATTCGCCCAGCCGAAAGGCCAGCAGGCCCAGGCCCTGGGTGGCTGAGGCCTGCTGATCGCCCGTCAGCCGCACCTGCTGGTAGGTCGCGCTGAGCAGCACACCTCGGCTTGGGAAGGCCAGCGAGTCGACCGTGTCGATATTGATCTGGGCAAACCTCTGTCCAAGGTCCACGCGCTGGGTACCGACATCGGGCTGCTCGGGGACTTCCAGGTTCACCCGTGTGCGGCTGCGGCCGATGCCGACGCGCCACTCACCCAGGCCCGGCAGGCGCCGGCCCAGCGAGAGCCGGCCTTCGGTGCTGCTGGTGCCCGTGCGAGAAGCGCGCAGGCCATTGACATAGTTGTCGCTGCTGCCCGCGTCCATCATGAAGCCGGCGGCGGCGAACCAGGGGGAGCCCGGCCCCAGTGGCTGCCAGAACTCGGTCTGCAGGCTGCGTTGGGAGCCGATGCGCGCCAGGGTGCGCCACTCGGCGCCCCAGGAGTTCAGCCAGTCGGCCACGTGCAGGGCGACGAGTGAGAAGCGGTTGGCCTCGGCGAAGTTGCTGTACAGCTCCAGCCCGATGCGGATGCGGTTCTCCGACCAGGGGGCTTCGCTGAGCTGCAGGCGCACGAAGCGCTGCCCGTTGACGTCGCGGCTGTCGGCCTCGATGCGCTCGAAGTCGCCCCGGCCGTGCAGGGCGACGACGGTGCGGTCGATGTCGGCATCGCTGACCGGTTGACCCGGCGTCAGGCCCAGCTCGTTGCGCAGGGCCTCGGGGTTGATGCGTTGGGTGCCCACGATCTCCAGGCCGCCCAGCGGCAGCGCGCCGGGCCGGGCTTTCGGTCCGGGCGGCGGCACCAGACGGGCGAGCGCCGGGTCGCCGGGCGCGGCCAGTGCCGCGAGCCGCTCGCTGGCGGCCAGCGCCGCACGGCGGCCGGTGGCGATGGCCTCGGCCGCGCGGCTGAAGTCCATGAAGGACATCGTGCCCAGGTCGGGGTCGATCAGCACGTCGCGTGGCCGCAGGTCGCGCAGCGAGCGCTTCACGTTCTGCTCGGTCAGGATCTGCAGCATCTGGTTCACCACCGACACCGCGCCGGTGATCTGGCGCTCCTCCAGCAAGGGCGAGCCGACGTTGACCGCGATGATGATCTCCGCCCCCAGCTCGCGTGCCAGCTCGATCGGCAGGTTGCGCACCAGGCCGCCGTCGACCCGCGGGCGGTCGTTCACGCGCAGCGGCGCGAACACGCCGGGCACCGCCATCGACGCGCGCAGGGCCTGGAACAGCGGCGTGTCGGCCTGGTCCAGCATCTCGCCGCTGAGCAGGTCGGTGGCCACGGCCCGGAAGGGGATGGGCAGGCGGCGCAGCGGCTGCTCGCGCTGGTCCGCGGGCAGCAGCTGGGTCAGCGTGGCTTCCAGCGGGCCGTTGCCGGCGGCGCCCTGTGGCAGCAGGACGCCGTCGCGCTTGTTGACGCCGAACTCGATGCGCGAGGGCACCAGCGTGTCGTCCTCGCGGCGCCTGGGGCTGAGCTGCTGGCGCGGCAGGCTGGTGGCGAGGATGCGGTCCCAGCGGATGTTCTGCACCAGGGCCTCCAGCTCGCTGGTGCTGCGGCCGGCGGCATAGGCTCCGCCCACCACGGCGCCCATGCTGGTGCCGACGACGATGTCGACCGGGATCTGCAGTTCCTCCAGCACCTTCAGCACGCCGATATGGGCCAGGCCGCGCGCGCCGCCACCGGACAGCACCAGGCCGATCCTGGGCCGGCCGCCGGGCGCTGGCGCGTCCGCGCCGGCCGGCTGCGCCCAGGCCGGCGGCGCCAGCGCGAGCAGGCTGACGAGGAGGCATAACAGCAGGCGCAGCGGCGGCGGAAATGGCGCAGGTCGTTTCATGGCGGCGCGACCATAGCAGGCTTGCGACAATGTCCGCATGAGCCTCCCCCCGCTTCGTATCGGTGAGGGCTGGGACACCCACCAGCTCGTCACCGGCCGCCCGCTGATCCTGGGCGGCGTCACCATCCCCCACAGCCATGGTCTGCTCGGCCACTCCGATGCCGATGCGCTGGCCCACGCGATCACCGACGCGCTGCTCGGCGCCGCGGCCCTGGGCGATATCGGCAAGCTTTTCCCGGACACGGCCGCCGAGTTCAAGGACGCCGACTCCATGGTCCTGCTCGCGCAGGCTTACCGCCACGTGCGCGGGGCCGGCTGGCAGTTGGTGAACCTGGACGCCACCATCGTCGCCCAGGCCCCCAAGATGGCCCCCCACATCCCGGCGATGCGCGCCCGCCTGGCCGAAGTGTTGGGCGTGGATGCGGCCCGGGTGAACGTGAAGGCCAAGACGGCCGAGATGATGGGCCCGGTGGGCGAGGGCCGCGCGATCGAGGCCAGGGCGGTGTGCCTGCTGGCGGCCGCATAGGCACGGGCGTCTCAGTGCAGGCCGAAGGGCCGCAGATCGCCGTCGCGCCGCATCTGCTCCAGTGCCGATCCCAGCCGTTCGCTCAGTTCCTGCGACAGCTCGCGATGGCAGGCCAGGTAAAGCTCGATGCTGCCGAATCTGGCGACCTGTCGCGGCTGGGGTGCGGGTGATGAAGCCACGGCGTGCGCGCCGACGATTTCGTTGACGGCCCAGAAGTCGACCCGCCCCGCCCGCAACATGCGCAGACCGGTGGCGGCGTCGCTGACTTCGTAGGGCTTCAGCCCTTGTTCCTTCAGCCATGCCAGCGGGCGGGATTCCCTCTGGACGACGATAGCCGCCCCGCGCAGATCGGCGGGCGCCTCGATGCGTCGCGTGTCGCTGGGGCGCGCATACACCGCGACGCTGGCGCTGCTGATCGGACCCACCCATCGGAGCAGAGCTTCCCTCTCCGGTGTGCGTGGCATGGCGATGACGCAATGACCGGTTTGCTGCTGGACGGTCAGCAGACCGCGCGCCTGCGACATGGGCAGCATCTGCAGCGCGAGGCCTGATACCTCGGCCAGTCGCCGCACGGCCGCGGCGCCGATGCCGCTGACCTCGCCGGTGGCCGACACGTCGAACACGCCCGGGCTCGG
Source organism: Burkholderiales bacterium (assembly GCA_003963075.1). Taxonomy (GTDB): domain Bacteria; phylum Pseudomonadota; class Gammaproteobacteria; order Burkholderiales; family Burkholderiaceae_C; genus Pelomonas. The sequence goes on along the minus strand of RXJV01000168.1, from coordinate 7,289 downwards.
GAACACGATGATGGTGGGGCCCGCCGGCAACGGCAACGCCGGCCCGGTGATCGGCAGCAGCAGCGCGAGGAGCAGGAAGAGCCGGACACTTGGCATGCGACAGGCCCCGCATGCTGGCGGGGGCGGATGGGGCAGGCGCGAGGTTAGCTCAGCCGGCCTGCAGCCGCAGCACGGTCAGCAAACCGCCGCCCTCGGCATTGCTGATGGTCAACTGGCCGCCGAGCCGCTGCACCGACTTTTCGACGATGGCCAGGCCCAGGCCGGCGCCGCTGGCCGCGGTGCGGGCGGCATCGCCGCGGTAGAAGGGCGTCGTCAGCCGGGCCAGACGGTCGGCCGGCACGCCGGGGCCGTGGTCGCGCACCCGCAGCTCCACCCAGGCGCCGTGGCGCGTGGCACTGACGTCCACACGCGCCGGCTCGCCCGGCTCGTGGCCGTAGCGCCTGGCGTTCTCGAACAGGTTGAGCAGCACGCGGCCGAGTTCGGTGTCGTCGACGAAGACCTTGAGCGCGGTGCTGACCTGCACCCGGAAGCGGATCTGGTCGGGCTCGCGAAAGCCCTGGACCTCGCGCTCGACGATGTCGGCCAGTTTGGCCTCGCGCAGCTGGGTCTCGTTGGGCCGCGCGTAGTCCATGAACTTGCTGATGATGGCGTCGAGCTGGTCGATGTCCTGGGCCATGAAATGGCGGGCCTGCTCGTCGTTGACGCTCATCTCGGTTTCCAGCCGCAGCCGCGCCAGCGGGGTGCGCAGGTCGTGCGAGATGCCGGCCAGCATCACGGCCCGGTCTTCCTCCAGCTTGGCCAGCTCGCGGGCCATGCGGTTGAAGCCCATATTGACCTCGCGGATCTCGCTGGTCATCGTGGTCTCGTCCAGGCGCGAGTCGTACTCGCCCTCGCGGATGCGGCCGGCGGCCTCGGCCAGCTCGCGCAGCGGCTGGTTGATCAGCCGGGCGATCAGCGCCGAACCGACCACCGTGGCGAGCAGCGCGATCAGCACCCACCACCAGTTGCTCGACAGCGCCACCGACAGCGGCGCCGGGCTGGTGCGCAGCCAGAAGGCGTCTTCGCCGACGACATAGCGCACCCACAGGCCCGGCTTGTCGTTGACGCTGCGGGCGACCAGGGTGTCCGCGCCCAGGGTCTTGCGCAGCTCGGCAGCCAGCTGCTTGCCGAAGGGGCTGGTGTCATAGGGCAGCCAGCGGTCATTGGCCTCGGCCACGCGCACCTGCACCCGGTCGCCGCGCGCCATCGAGGTGATGACGGCGACGCGGTTGATCGCGTCGGTGTGCTCCAGCGCGATGCGGCTGAGCTTGACGAGGCCGGCCAGTTGCTCGGCCGCCTCCAGCGCGCGCGGCTCGGCCTCCAGCGCCTTGAAGGTCTGCTGCCAGGCCAGCACCGCGCCGAGCAGCAGCAGCGCCAGCCAGGCGAAGGTGCGCCAGAAAAGGTTCAGGGCGAGCTGCGGTCGGGGCATCAGGCTGACATGCGGTTTGGGGCCGAGCGCCGGGCCGCCCCAAGCCGGCCCGGTGGAAGCTGATTGCGGCTGCATGCCGCGAGCAGCTTCGTCCCCCCGGGGGACCGACCGGGCTTGCCCGCGTTCAGCGCGGCAAGACTGGGCGAGGGGCTCACGTGTTCTCGTCGGGCACGAAGACGTAGCCCACGCCCCAGACGGTCTGGATGTAGCGCGGCTGGGCCGGGTCGGCCTCAAGCATCTTGCGCAGCCGCGAGATCTGCACGTCCAGGCTGCGATCGAAGGGCTCGAACTCGCGGCCGCGGGCGAGCTGGGCGAGCTTGTCGCGGCTCAAGGGCTGGCGCGGGTGGCGCACCAGGGTCTTGAGCATCGAGAACTCGCCAGTGGTCAGCGGCAGCTGCTCGCCGTTCTTGGTCAGCCGGCGCAGCGCGAGGTCGAACTCGAAGGGGCCGAAGGTGACCGTCATCGGCTCCTTGCTCGGCGCGCCCGGGGCTTCCGGCGGCGGGCGGCGGCGCAGCACCGCGTTGATGCGGGCCAGCAGTTCGCGCGGGTTGAAGGGCTTGGCGAGGTAGTCGTCGGCGCCGACCTCCAGGCCGACGATGCGGTCCACATCCTCGACCTTGGCGGTCAGCATGATGATGGGCGTGCTGTCGTTGGCGGCACGCAGGCGGCGGCAGATGGTCAGGCCGTCTTCGCCGGGCAGCATCAGGTCCAGCACGATCAGGTCCACCGTCTCGCGGGTGAGCTGCTTGTTCAGGGCCCGGCTGTCCTCGGCCAGCAGGACCTCGAAGCCTTCCTGGGTGAGGTAGCGCCGCAGCAGGTCGCGGATGCGGGCGTCGTCGTCGACGACGAGGATGCGGTTGGTGCGTGTGCTCGCGCTGCTGTTCATCGCGGTTCCCGAATTTGTAACAGCCGCATTGTGAGCAGGTTTGTCCGGCGCGCCGCCGCCGAAGCGGCCTGGCGTTACAGCTCGTTGCCATCTGGGCGTGCTTGCCGCTGGGCTAAGCTGGATGCCTCCCTTTTGAAGGACTTCCCATGCGTGCCCTGGTTGCTGTTTCCGCCCTCATCCTGACCGCCTCGACCCATGCCGCGACCGAGCCGCCGCGCGAGCGCCTGAGCCTGCAGGCCACCGCCAGCACCGAGCTGGCGCGCGACGTGATCGGCGTCGCGTTCTCGACGACCAAGGAGGGCAGCGACGCGGCGGGCGTTCAGGCGGCGCTGAAGCAGGCACTGGACGCGGCGCTCACCGAGGCGCGCAAGATCGCGCGCCCCGGCCAGGTCGATGTGCAGACCGGCGGCTTTTCGCTGGCACCGCGCTACGAACCCAAGACCGGCCGGATCAGTGGCTGGCAGGGCAGCGCCGAGCTGCTCGTCGAAGGCAAGGACATCGGCGCGATCGCGCAATTGGTCGGGCGCATCAGCAGCCTGAGCGTGCAGCGCGTGGGCTACAGCCTGTCCAAGGAGGCGCGCGAAAAGGTCGAGGGCGAGGTGGCGGCGCTGGCCATCGCGCGCTACCGCGCCAAGGCGGCCGACTACTCGCGCCAGTTCGGCTACAGCGGCTTCATCCTCGGCGAGGTGAACATCAGCAGCGACGAGGCCGGCCCGCGGCCGGTGTTCAAGGCGATGCGCGCGATGGCCGTGGCGGCTGGCGCCGACGAGGCCTTGCCGACCGAGGCCGGCAAGGCCACGGTCAGCGTGACGGTCAGCGGCAGCGTGCAGCTGACGCAGACCAACGTCGGCCGTTGAGCCTCAGACGGCGGTCCAGCCGCCGTCCACCGCCCAGGCCTGGCCGCGCACATTGATCGCGGCATCCGAGCACAGGAACACGGCCAGCGCGCCCAGCTCCTCGGGCGTCGTGAACTGCAGCGAGGGCTGCTTCTCGGCCAGCAGGCGGCGCTTGGCCTCGTCGTTGTCGACACCGTCCTTGGCGGCCAGCGCGTCAACCTGCTTCTGCACCAGCGGCGTCAGCACCCAGCCCGGGCAGATCGCGTTGACGGTGACCGGCGAGGTCGCGGTTTCCAGCGCGATGCTCTTCGTGAAGCCCACGAGGCCGTGCTTGGCCGCCACATAGGCCGACTTCTGCGCCGAGGCCACCAGGCCGTGTGCCGACGCGATGTTGATGATGCGGCCCCAGCCGCGCTGCAGCATGCCGGGCAGGGCCAGCCGGGTGGTGTGGAAGGCCGAGCTGAGGTTGATCGCGATGATCGCGTCCCACTTGTCGACCGGGAAGTCCTGCACCGGCGCCACATGCTGGATGCCGGCGTTGTTGACCAGCACGTCGATGCCGCCGAATTCGGCGTCCGCATAGGCCTGCATCGCGGCGATGTCTTCGGGCTTGCTCATGTCGGCGCCGTGGTAGCCCACCTTAACCCCCAGCGCTGCTACCTCGGCCTTGGGGCCGTCGACGTCGCCGAAGCCGTTCAGGATGATGTGGGCGCCGTCGCGGGCCAGCGCCAGCGCGATGCCGAGGCCGATGCCGCTGGTGGAGCCGGTGACGAGGGCGGTCTTGCCTTTCAACATGAAGGATCCTTTCGGGTTGCTACGATGGGTCGAAAGGATTGCATCATGACCCAGCCCCGCCTGCGCTTCGTCAATTGCCTGGACGCCACCGGCCTGCACCGCATGGCCTACTGGGACTGGGCCGGACCGAGCGCCGACGCGCCGGTGCTGGTGTGCGTCCACGGCCTGTCACGTCAGGGGCGCGACTTCGATGCCCTCGCGCGAGCGATGAGCGATCGCTACCGGGTGGTGTGCCCGGATGTCGTCGGCAGGGGGCGCTCGGACTGGTTGCGCCAGCCCTCGGGCTATCAGATCCCGGCCTATGTGTCGGACATGGTGGCGCTGCTGGCGCGGCTGGATGTCGAGCAGGTGGACTGGGTCGGCACGTCGATGGGCGGCCTGATCGGCCTGGGCCTGGCCGCGCTGCCGCGACCCGAGGGGCAGCCGGCGCCGATCCGCCGGCTGGTGCTGAATGACGTCGGACCGGCCATCCGCTTCGAGGCGCTGCAGCGCATCGGCAGCTATCTCGGCAAGCCGGCAAGCTTCGCGTCGCTGGCCGAGGGCGCCGCGTATCTGCGCATCATTTCCGAGGGCTTCGGCCGGCACAGCGACGACGAATGGCTGGCGCTGTCGGCGCCGCTGTTCCGCGAGGTCGATGGCGTCTGGAAGCTGCACTATGACCCGGCCATCGCCCTGCCGTTTGCCGCCGTGACACCGGAAATCGCAGCCGCTGGCGAGGCGGCGCTGTGGGCAGCCTATGACGCGCTGCGCGGCCCGACGCTGCTGATCCGCGGCGCGCAGTCTGACCTGCTGAGCGCCGAGACGGCCCAGGCGATGACGCAGCGCGGGCCGCGGGCCCGGCTGGTCGAGCTGCCGGGCATCGGCCATGCGCCGACGCTGATCCATGCGGACCAGATCGCCCTGGTGAGGGACTTTCTCGATTCATGAAGACCGGGCTGATGCAGGAGGGCTCGGCGACGGCGCCCATCGTCGCCCTGCTCGATGCCGGTACGGCCCACTCCAACGCCGAGGTCGTTCGCGCGCGTGCGTTTGCCGAGCCGCTGCTGGCGGCGGAACAGCTCGATACCGGCGAGAACGCGCTCGCGCATGCCGACGGCGTGGCAGCCATCCTGCAGGGCATCGGCAGCGCGCCCGAGCTACAGGCGGCGGCGTATCTGGTCTATGCCGGCGACTTCCTGAACAAGCCGGAGGAGGTGGTCTCCAAGGCCTTCGGCGACAGCTATGCCAGCCTGGTCAGCCACACGCGCAAGCTGGTGCAGTTGCAACGCGCGGCCCGGGGCGCTGCGGCCGGCGGCGACCGCAAGGGCGACCAGCGTGCCGAGCAGACCGAGCGGGTGCGCAAGATGCTGCTGGCGTTCTCGCGCGACCTGCGCGTGGTGCTGCTGCGCCTGGCCTCGCGGCTGCAGACGCTGCGCTGGTTTGCGGCGGTCCGGCGCGACTGCCCGGCGGAACTGGCGGAGGAATCGCTGTCGGTGTTTGCGCCGCTGGCCAACCGGCTGGGCATCTGGCAGATCAAATGGGAGCTGGAGGACCTGGCCTTCCGCTTCCGCGACCCCGACCGCTACAAGGCGCTGGCCAAGGGGCTGCAGGAGACACGTGTCGTGCGGGAGCAGCGCGTCGACGCGGCCCGCGCGGCGCTGCAGGCCGACCTGCAGGCCCAAGGCATTGCGGCCGAGGTGCAGGGCCGGCCCAAGCATCTCTACAGCATCCACAAGAAGATGCAGGGCAAGGACCTGCCGCTGGAGCGCGTGTTCGACCTGCGGGCCCTGCGCGTGATCGTCGCTAGCGTGGCCGACTGCTACGCCGCACTGGCCCGGCTGCACGAGGTCTACACGCCGGTGCCTGGCGAGTTCGACGACTACATCGCCAAGCCCAAGCCCAACGGCTACCAGTCGCTGCACACGGTCGTGATCGGCGCCGATGGTCAGGCGATGGAGGTGCAGGTGCGCACGCGCGAGATGCACGAGCATGCCGAGCATGGTGTCGCCGCCCACTGGGCCTACAAGGAGGCCGGCGCGCGCGGCTATGCCGGTGTGTCGGCGGCGGGCGAGTTCGAGGAGCAGGTGGCCCGCGCGCGCAAGGCCGTGCTGAACCAGCTGCTGGCGTGGGAGCGCGACGCTGTCCATGCCGACGGCGCGGCCGGCTTCGACGACCGCATCTACGTCTTCACGCCGCAGGCAACGATCGTCGAGCTGACCGCCGGTGCGACCCCGGTCGACTTTGCCTATGCGGTGCACACCGACCTGGGTCACCGCTGCCGCGGCGCGCGCATCGACGGACAGATGCTGCCGCTGAACACGCCGCTGCGCAGCGGGCAGACGGTCGAGATCATCGCGGCCAAGGAGGGCGGGCCCTCGCTGGACTGGCTCAACCCTGAGCTCGGCTACCTGCAGAGCCAGCGTTCGCGCGCCAAGGTGAGGGCCTGGTTCAACGCCTTGCAGTTGGCCGAGACCGTGGCCAAGGGCCGCGACCTCGTCGAGAAGTTGCTGCAACGCGAGGGCAAGACCGCGCTCAAGCTCGACGAGCTGGCCGCACGCCTGGGCTTCAAGGGCGCGGATGCGCTGTTCGAGGTGGTCGGCAAGGACGAGTACTCGCTGCGCAACATCGAGCTGCTGCTTCGCCCGCCCGAGCCCGTGGCCGACGAGGATGAGCTGCTGGCGCAGAAGCATACCCGCAGCGCCAGCATCGCGGGCAGGGGCGGGGTGCTCGTGGTCGGCATCGACTCGCTGCTGACGACGCTGTCGCGCTGCTGCCGCCCAGCGCCGCCCGACGCCATCGCGGGCTTTGTCACCCGTGGCAAGGGCGTGGCCATCCACCGCAGCGACTGCAGCAATCTCGCCGAGATGCGGCGCCGCTCGCCCGAGCGCGTCATCGCCGTGGCCTGGGGCGGTGCCGATGCCGACGGCAAGGGCGGGCCGGTCTACCCGGTCGACGTGCTGGTCGAGGGCAGCGACCGCCAGGGCCTGTTGCGCGATGTGCTGGAGGTGTTCGCGAAAGAGAAGATGAATGTCGTCGCGGTCAACACCCAGTCCCTGAAACCCCATGCGGCCAAGCCCCGGCCGGGCGGCGGCGACACGGCCTGGATGAGTTTCACGCTGGAGCTGGCCGACGCATCCCGGCTCGCGAAGCTACTGCGCGACCTGTGCGCGATTTCGGGCGTCCGCTCGGCGCGCCGCAGGTGAGGGCGCGGGCGTCTCGAAAAATTCATGCTATAGTGCGCAGCTCTTCAGGCGCGTAGCTCAGTTGGTTAGAGCACCACCTTGACATGGTGGGGGTCGTTGGTTCGAATCCAATCGCGCCTACC
>RXJV01000077.1 GCA_003963075.1 Burkholderiales bacterium | reverse complement strand
ATCGGATCCGAACTCGGGTCTTGAGGAAAACAACGAAGGCAAGTATCGAAAACGCCTCAAACCAAACCGCTTGATTAACCGGGAAGTCCCTGTAGAGGGGTTAGGCGTCAATGGACCTCCTTAAGGCCGTGAGACTTCAAGACCGAGTTGATTGCATTGCCTAAACGCTGGGTAAGGTCCCACATGTACTTAGGTTCGCGCTGCGCAACCTTTGGTGACTCCACAACTTGCTTAAAGCGTCTGTATGCGTCGCTTTCCAAGAGTGCAGCGAGCTCGGCGAGTTCTTTGTCCGTGAAGTCCACAAAATCGGGTTTCATTGCCTCAAGTTTGATAGCCGTGTTCTCTATAATTGCTCGACCAACTGCCGTGGTCAACTCAGCTTTCAGTATCACCCATTGCTCTGCGGTCAGTTCCTTGTTCGCCAATCGCACCGGATCGATCAGCTGATCCATCAACGGTCCCGAGATTGCACTTGCGGCGGGCGTGTTTGCTCTGATGATTCGATTCAAGAGGTCTTCACGGTCTTCTGATCGCGCTGCGCTTAATGCGAAGGCCAACAGGATGAGGACAACGGCGTTGCGACATGAATTCATAGTAGAGCAGGGAGAAGTTGGTGACTTGACGCCTAACGAATGAAAGGGACTTCCCCGTCCCGAACCAGCCGCGTTGCGGCAATCGGCAACCAGGTGCCACGATGGGAAGTGCGATCTCTCATCAACTCATCCGGAAGGGGAAGTCCATGACGATTCTGACCGTGGGTATCGACCTCGCCAAGAACGTTTTTGCGGTTCATGGCGTCAACAAGGCCGGCAAGGCCGAGCTGATCCGTCCGGCCGTGCCGCGCGACAAACTGCACGAGCTCATCGCCAGCCTAGCGCCGTGTGTCATCGGCATGGAGGCCTGCTCCGGCGCCCACCACTGGGCGCGGTTGTTCCAGGCTGCAGGCCACACCGTGCGGCTGATCGCCCCGAAGTTCGTCACGCCCTACCGCATGACGGGCAAGCGCGGCAAGAACGACGCGGCTGATGCCGCCGCGATCTGCGAGGCCATCCAGCGCCCGCACATGCGCTTCGTGCCGCTCAAGAATCTTGACCAGCAGTCGCGCCTGATGGTGCACCGCGCCCGCCAAGGGTTCGTCGAGCAGCGCACCGCCACGCTCAACCGCATCCGCGGCCTGCTCAGCGAGTTCGGCATCGTGTTGCCGCTCAAGGCCGCCACTGTGCGCAGGCGGGCCTGCGAGTGCCTGGAAGACCTGCCGGGTTACGCCAACACCGTCGTCGGCGATCTGCTCAGTGAAGTGACCCGGCTGGACGAGCGCGTGGCGCAGTACGACGCCCACATCCAGGCCATGGCCAAGGACGACGCGCGCGCCCGGCAGCTGATGCAACTCAGCGGCGTGGGCGCGACGACCGCCACCTGCCTGCTGGCCATGATCGGCAACGGGCACGACTTCGACTGCGGCCGCCAGTTCGCTGCCTGGCTGGGCCTGGCGCCGGGCCAGTACAGCTCCGGCGGCAAGACCCGGCTCGGGCGCATCACCAAGGCCGGTGACGCTTACCTGCGCAGCCTGCTGGTGCTGGGCGCCAAGGCGCTGCTGGCGGCGGCCAAGAACAAGACCGACGCCATCAGCCGCTGGGCCGTGGCGTTGGCCGAGCGACGAGGCTACTGGCGGGCGGTCGTGGCCATTGCAGCCAAGAACGCGCGCATGGCCTGGGCGGTGCTCAGACGCGGCGAGGCATTCGCGTTGCCGGCGTGACTAGGCCTCCACTCGCCGACCATCGAACCAGAAGGAACACAGAACCACCGCCGTGTGACGGCAAGCGTTGATGACAACAGGTTTGGACCTGCGCGGGGCGTGACCGATTAACTCAAGGGCGGCTCAAGACTTGCCGGCTAACGAATGGGTCCCCCGCGTGCGTCCTTCATCAGGGTCCGTGGCATCGAGCGCCACATGAATGACCGTTTGTAGTTTGGCCAGTCCGCACCTTGTTGTTCTTGCCAGCGCCCGCCGACGCCACGGCTGCAGGTCTTGAAGGAAATGCAGATGAAGAAATGGCCCGCAACGCGGGCCATCAGGGATTCTTTTGGCTTGACGGACGGGGAAGCCCTTGTAGTTGAGATAAGCGCCGAAGGCGCTCAGGCCGCGATGAAGGCCTGGCTCGATGCCCCCCATAGAGAGACATCAACAACCACTAGGAAAGAGTTGTGAAGCGCGAAACCTTGGACTACCTCGGTGCCAAGTTCGGCGATCAGCGCTTCACTGTTGCCGACTACATCGGACCTCGTGCGCCGCAGCCTTGGGAAACCAAGGATGTATCTGAGGAATTGGAGCGCGCCGTCGCTGCGGGCCTGTTAGAACTTGCTCCGGGGCCGCGCGGCGGGAAGGGGTTTCGTCTCACGCCCCACCAGTTCATGCTGTACCAGCGGCGCGCTGCTGCGGCGGAACGTCGAGCAGAGATTGAGCGTCAGGCCCGCGAAGCCAGTCGTCGCCGGGAAATGGCTATCGAGATCGACCGGGCGGTGAGGCTTCTGAAGTCGCATGGCTACGAGGTGGCTGCCCCAAACCGTGAACCTAACGACTGAGCATCGGAAAGTGGCCATGACAACAGTGAGCATGAAGCAGCCAATCGCTGCCTCGACCTATCCGCGTGAGTTGATCGCTCTTGTTCGTTCACTTGACTGCGCGGAAGTGTGCGTGCGTGTGGCGGATCACTACCTCGGCAACCTAGAACAGGACGATCCCCAGTCCTATTACGAAGGCGGGGCCTACCCGCAATGGCTTCATGGCAATACCATGAATCTACGGGCCACGCTCCCCGAGTTGCGCGCAGCGGCCCTATGCGCTGTTCGACTGAAGCATCCAGAACTTGGTATCGCTGCGAACGCCCTAGGTGACTTCGAGCCCCCAACTGCGGTCGCAGCCATCATGGCGCCCATCATCAAGAACCCCCTCTACGGTAACAATCTGGGAGGCCACCCTCCCAAGCGTCTGCTCGAAGTTCCAGCCCGTCTATCGCAGTCGCACCAAGGTAGATTCGTTATCTTCTATGGTGATGCCTTCCTGATCCCCTCAGAGATTTCTGACGATTTCGTAGAGGTCTGGTTCCGTCGCTCGCTCGGATTCTGGAGCGATGGGGGAGCGTACCCGGCCTACCTTGAGAAACGACCATACGGCTGGCAAGCTTACGGCGTGGAGGCATAGCCAGGAAAGAGCCCCACAAAATGGGCCTGGCGGACCTCACAGCCATTTGCCCCGAGAGCCTGTCTTACGACGACTCCGAGGGCTGAACCCAGAACGAGCATGAGAACAAGGCAAATCTTCAGCGGAGGAACGGTCATCAGCATCGGCGCCGGCGGCACCCAGGTATTCCATGCCGGCGTCGGTGACATGGTGATCGGCAGCGGCAAGGGGATCGTGCAGTCGCGCGAGCTGACGGGGAGCTTCGACAGCCTCGAAGTCACTGGATCGGCCGGCATCGATGTGCGGCGCGGGGATCGCTGCACGATCGAGGTCCACGGCGAAGACAACGTCGTGGACTTTCTGGAGACCGAGCTGGTCGGCTCGACCCTCCAGGTCGGCATCAAGCGCGGTGTGAACTTCACGTCGCACCTGCCGCTGAAAGTGGTTGCCACGGCGCCGGCGGTCAGCGAAGTTGACCTCTCTGGGTCGGGGGATGTTCGCCTCTCAGGCCTGGATCAGGATGAGTTGCGTGTCGAGCTGCGTGGCTCTGGTGATGTCGTCGCTGACGGCCGCGTATCAATCGTCTCGCTGGCCCTGCAGGGCTCCGGCGACATCGACACCAGGCGGCTGCAGGCGCGCAAGGCCACCATCAAGCTACACGGGTCGGGCGATGTCCGTGCCTACGCCAGCGAAGAGGCCAAGGTCCGCCTGCATGGCTCCGGCGACGTGACCGTCAAGGGCAGGCCCAAGGTCCGGGATTCAAAGGTCGCTGGCTCGGGCGACATCGACTTCGATGACTAGCCTCGGCGCCGGCGGCGGCATGGCACCAGAACCGGTGCCGCCCTGATGAAGTCGGCCCTGCGCCCCCTGCTGCTGGGGTTGGCTGTCGCTGGCGTCGGGATGTGGGCGAGTCGCGCAACGCGAGTGCCCGGATTCCAGCTGGTCGGCCTGCTGGTCATGGTCCTCATGTCGTTGGCCAGCATGTGGCGCGCTGTCGACCCTGATCGAACACATGGATCGACGCTGACGGCCGATGAACTTGCTGCAGCGGAGAAGCGGTTGCCCTGGGTCAGGCAGACGGTTGTCGACCTGGCGCTGGCTGCCGGGGTCAATAGGCTCGGCCGGACGGAGTTCGCAAGTGCCAGCGCCAGGTACGAGCCCGTCTTGCATCGCATCTTCGTTTCGCGCGCCCTCTGTGCCCGACTGGATGACGCTGCACTGAGGTTGATCCTCGCCCATGAGGTTGGGCACGCCAAGCGTCGGCGGCAATGCTGGGTCGCCTCGCACTACGAGGCCAGGAGGTTGCAAGAGGAGGTGCTTGCGGATGAAACCGCGCTCGACATCACCGGCGCTACCCCGCAGGACTGGAGCAATGCCCTGGCAGCCTCGGCCTGCGCCGAAGACGCTGCAGGCGACCCCAACGAGCTGGCTCAGCGGCGAGCCGCCTTGGGCCTGTCCAACTAGAACAACGAACGCGGGCACGCGAACCTCTGCGAACTGTGCCCCAGCTTGCGATGACCACGAACCTGCTCAACCTGCCCGACTTCAAGGTGCAGAGGGTTGAAGAGTCCGACCACGACTATCACGTCTACGCGGAGGCTTCGAATACGCCGCGCGCCTGTGGCTATTGCGGCTCCAGCCGCTTGATTGGCCACGGCCGCAACGAACAGGTCATCCGGGACCTTCCGACCCACGGCAAGCGCCTGGCAATCTACGTGGACACGCGGCGCTGGCGGTGCCAGAACTGC
>RXJV01000150.1:9585-43830 GCA_003963075.1 Burkholderiales bacterium | reverse complement strand
ACGCCGCTGGCCGGCACCGCGCCGCTGGACCCGCTGGAGTTCATCCGCACCATCGCCGTGGCCCGCATCACGATGCCGCGCGCCATGGTGCGCCTCTCGGCCGGCCGCGAGGAAATGCCCGAGACCATGCAGGCGCTGTGCTTCCTGGCCGGCGCCAACTCCATGTTCTATGGCGACAAGCTGCTCACCACCAGCAACCCGCAAGCCGAGAAGGACCGCGCGCTGCTGGAGCGGCTGGGGATGCGCTGCGCCACCGAGTCGGGCTTGGCGACGGATGCCGCCACCAAAGTTGAACTCTGCACGCACTGACATGCACAACTTCCTGCGCACCTCCCTCCTCGCCCTGGCCGTTTCGGCACTGGCCGGGTGCAGCCTGCTGTACGACTACGCGCAAGACGCCGCGCTGGCGCAGTGCGCTTCGGTGGCCAATGGCCAGGACCGCCGCGACTGCGAGAAGCGCAACGGCCCGAGCTACGACGACTACGAGGCACGCCGCCAGCGCCTGCAGGACGGCAAGCCGGGCTAGTCGCCTGGTCCAGCCTGGCTTCATCAGCGGCGGTGATCCTGGCCCGCACAGAACAAGCCCATGCAGAAGGTTCACGAGACCGGAGACAAGACGAGATGTTCAAGAAGATCCTGATCGCCAACCGAGGCGAGATTGCCTGCCGCGTGGCCGCGACCGCACGCCGCCTCGGCATTCAGACGGTCGCCGTCTACTCGGAGGCCGACGCCAACGCCCAACACGTCAAGGCCTGCGACGAGGCCGTGTTGATCGGCGGCCCGGCGCCGCGCGACTCCTACCTGCAGTGGCAGCGCATCCTCGCCGCGGCCAAGGCCACCGGCGCCGAGGCCGTGCACCCCGGCTATGGCTTCCTGAGCGAGAACGAGGCCTTCGCCCAGGCCTGCGCCGATGCCGGCGTCGTCTTCATCGGCCCGCCGCCGAGCGCCATCCAGGCCATGGGCCTGAAGGCCGAATCCAAGCGGCTGATGGAGGCGGCCGGCGTGCCGCTGGTGCCGGGCTACCACGGTGCCGACCAGGACCCGGCGCTGCTCAAGCACGAAGCCGACCGCATCGGCTACCCGGTGCTGATCAAGGCCAGCGCCGGCGGCGGCGGCAAGGGCATGCGCGCGGTGTTCAGCGCCGACGAGTTCGACGCGGCGCTGGCCTCGTGCAAGCGCGAGGCCATCAACAGCTTCAGCGACGACGCGGTGCTGATCGAGCGCTACGTACAGCGCCCGCGCCACATCGAGATCCAGGTGTTCGGCGACACGCAGGGCGACTGCGTCTACCTGTTCGAGCGCGACTGCTCGGTGCAGCGCCGCCACCAGAAGGTGCTGGAGGAAGCCCCCGCCCCCGGCATGACGCCGGAGCGCCGCGCGCAGATGGGCGAGGCCGCCGTGGCTGCCGCCAAGGCCGTGGGCTACGTGGGCGCCGGCACGGTGGAGTTCATCGTCGAGCAGGACGGGCGCTTCTATTTCATGGAGATGAACACGCGGCTGCAGGTCGAGCATCCGGTCACGGAAGCCATCACCGGGCAGGACCTGGTGGAGTGGCAGTTGCGCGTGGCCGCCGGACAGCCGCTGCCGCTGAAGCAACACGAGCTGCGCATGCATGGCCATGCCATCGAGGCCCGCATCTGCGCCGAGAACCCGGATGGCGGCTTCCTGCCCGCGACTGGCACGCTCGACGTGGCGCGTTGGCCAGACCACGTCGCGTTCCAGCGTGGTGATGTCCGGATCGACGCCGGCGTGCGCGAGGGCGACGCGATCAGCCCCTTCTACGACTCGATGATCGCCAAGCTCATCGTCTGGGGCGAGGACCGCGCCCAGGCGCTGGCCCGGCTGGACGCGGCGCTGCGCGACACCCACATCGTCGGCCTGCACACCAACGTTGCCTTCCTGCGCCGCTGCGCGGCCACGGCGTCCTTCGCGGGCGCCGACCTGGACACCGGCCTGATCGAGCGTGAGAAGGCGGTGCTGTTCAACCGGCCGGGGTTGCCGCTGCGCGTCAGCGCCGCCGCTGTCGTCGCCCACACGCTGGCGGTGGAAGCCGCCACGCAGGGCAGCGACCCGTGGAGCGCCCGCGACGGCTTCCGGCTGTTCGGCGCCGCCACACGCCGCTTCGACCTGGCGGCCGGCGACACCCACCACGAGGTGCTGCTGGCCCGCCACCACCGCGGCGGCATGACGCTGACCGTCGAAGGCGAGGTCATCGAGTTCGCGGTGCAGTCGCTGGATGCCGAGACGCATGAACTTTTCCTCGGCCAGGACCGGGTCCGCGTGAAGACCTACGCCCAGGGCGAGCGGGTGGCCGTGTTCTCGGCCGAGGGCTCGGCCGTGCTGACCGAGGTGGACGTCATCGCCCACGCCGGCGACGGCGCCACCGAAGGCGGCCGCCTGACCGCCCCGATGCCCGGCAAGCTGGTGGCCTTCCTCGCGAAGGCCGGCGACACGGTCAGCAAAGGCCAGCCGCTGGCCGTCATGGAGGCGATGAAGATGGAGCACACCATCTCGTCGCCGCGCGACGGCAAGGTCGCCGAGCTGCTGTTTGCGGTGGGCGACCAGGTGACCGACGGCGCGGAGTTGCTGAAGCTCGAAGCGTGACAATCCGGCCATGCCACGCACATTGATCATCACCACTCGCCAACGCCAGGCGCAGGACGACCTCGCGTTCTGGCGCTCGCGCCCGGCGGCGGAGCGTGTGGCGGCGGTCGAGACCCTGCGCCTGCAGCACGAAGGCTTGGCGGAACACCCCGATGCTCAACCCCGACTTCAAAGAGTTTGCCGAGTTGCTCAACGCGCACGGCGTTGACTACCTCGTGGTGGGCGGCTACGCGCTCGCTGCGCATGGGCATCCTCGCTACACCGGAGACATCGACTTCTGGCTCGACCGGAACGACGCCAACATCGAGCGTCTGCTGTTGGTGCTTCGCGCTTTCGGCTTCGAGTCGCTGGGGCTGTCCATCGCAGATTTCGCTCCGGATGCGGTGATCCAGCTCGGCCAGCCCCCACGTCGCATCGACCTCCTGATGGGCATCGACGGTGTGCAATTCGCCGACTGTCACGCACGGCGCGAGGTCATCGCGGTGGATGGCGTCCCATTGAGCTTCATCGGGCTCGACGACTTCAAACAGAACAAGCGTGCCACGGGTCGCCTGAAGGACCTGGCAGACCTGGACGCGCTCGACGACAAGAGCTGACCCATGTCCCTTCCCACCCACGTCAAACTGCTCGACGTCGGCCCCCGCGACGGCCTGCAGAACGAGAAGGCCAATGTTGCCACCGAGCACAAGGCGCAGCTGATTGCGAAGCTGCAGGACGCCGGCCTCAAGGAGATCGAGGTCACCAGCTTCGTCAGCCCCAAGTGGGTGCCGCAGATGGGCGACAACACCGCCGTGATGGCCGCGATCGAGCGTCGGCGCGGGGTTCGCTATTCCGTGCTGGTGCCCAACCTCAAGGGGCTGGAGCCGGCGCTGGCCAGCAAGCCCGACGAGATCCTGGTGTTCACCGCGGCGAGCGAAGCCTTCACGCAGAAGAACATCAACTGCTCCATCGCCGAGAGCCTGGAGCGCTTTGCGCCGGTCATCGAAGGCGCGCATGCCGCGGGCGTGAAGGTGCGCGCAGCGCTGTCCTGCGCTTTAGGCTGCCCCTACGAAGGCGAGATCACGGCCGACCAGGTGGAGGCCGTCGTGAAGCCGCTGAAGGCCCTCGGCGTGGACGCGATCGATATCGCCGACACCATTGGCGTCGGCACGCCGCGCCGGGTGCAGGCCGCCATGGAGCGGGCGCTGAAGCACTTCCCGCTGGCCGAGGTGTCGGGCCATTTCCACGACACCTATGGCCAGGCGCTGACCAATCTCTATGCCAGCCTCGAGCTGGGCGTGCACAGCTTCCACGCCAGCGTGGCCGGCCTGGGCGGCTGCCCCTATGCCAAGGGTGCAACCGGCAATGTCGCGACCGAGGACGTGGTGTTCCTGCTCAATGGGCTGGGCATCGAGACGGGCATCGACCTGGACCGCCTGGTGGATGCCGGCGCCTTCATCTCCGGCGTGCTCGGGCGCGAGCCGGTATCGCGCGTCGCGCGGGCCCTGCTCGCCAAGCGCGGGGCCTGAGGGCCGCGCCGCGCGCCAGCTGGGCGCGCCCCAGGCCCGTATCCATCGGGGTTCTCGGCGCGCTCGCCGCAGCGGCTGGCACTCAGAAATTGTGGCCCGGGCGCATCAATGCGCATGACGGCGTGCAAGTTCTCACGCGCCGCCGCTCTGCCCGATTGACACCCCCACCCCCCCGCCGGCTGTAATCCGCCCCACCAAAAACAAGGTGTTGGGACGGCATCGGTGCTTGCATGAGCAGGCCCGGTGCTGCCGGCAGAAATCATGAACTTCGAGCCGCTGCACGTTCACCGCCATCGCTTCTCGCCCGGCAAGCCGACGCCGTATGGCATCTTCGACCCGCAGGGCCGATTGCTGCTGGCGCGCGGCCACCAGTTCGACGACCTCGAACAGCTTGAGCGGCTGATCGAGCGCGAGGCGACCGTCGACATGCGCGAAATGGTCGACCGCTCCAGCCGCATCCAGCAGGCCAGGCCCGAGCAGTTGCCGGCCTACTGGGAAGAGAGCATGGGCGAGATGGCGCGGTTGCTACGCGCAAAGGCATCGCTGGACTTCACCCAATCGCTGGACCAGGCCTCGCGCCCGCTGCTGGCCCTGATCGAGCGCGACCCCGACCTCGCCATCCTGCAGGCCGTGCTGGCAGACACCTCCGCGGTATTGAACAGCGGCTATGCCAGCCGCCATGCGGTGCACACCGCGACGGCCGCCTGCCTGGCCGCGGGCCGGCTGGGCTGGTCGACCGAGCAGCGGCGCTGCGTGCTGCGCACCGCGCTGACGATGAATATGTCGATGACCGAACTGCAGAACCGGCTGGTGACCCAGGTGTCGCCGCTGACCTCGCTGCAGCGTGCAGAAATTGAGACCCATCCCGAACGCAGCGCAGCGCTGCTGGAGATGGCCGGGGTCACCGACCCCGAATGGCTGGAGGCCGTGCGCCAGCATCATGAGGAGCCCGAGGGCCGCGGCTACCCGCGCCGGCTGACCCAGGTGCAGGAGGTGGCCCTGCTGGTGCACCATGCGGACAGCTTCACCGCCAAATTCGCGGCGCGGGCCCACCGACAGCCGCTGCTGGCCGATGCGGCCGCGCGGCTGCAGTACCAGCACGGCCGCGGCGACCCGCTGACAGCCGCGCTGATCAAGGAGTTCGGGCTCTACCCGCCGGGTTGTGCGGTGCGCCTGCGCTCCGGCGAGACTGGCATGGTGATGCGCCGCGGCGAGAGCGCCAACACGCCGGTGGTGGCGGTACTGACCGACCGCTCCGGCCTGCTGCGCACCGAGCCTGCGCGGCGCGACACCGCCCGGGCCGAGTTCAGCGTGCAGGGCGTCGTGCCCTTGGCCGGGCTCAAGGTTCGGGTGGGGCTTGAAAAACTGCTGGTCGCGGCGGCGGCCTGAGGGCCGAGTGCCGCGAACGCCGGCTCAACCGCGCCCCAGCACCTTGGGCACCGGGTTCGGCCGCAGCCGGAACGCATCCGGCATGCCCGACCCCAGCAGCGGGCGCAGGTAGAGGCGGAAGGCGTCGGTCACGTCGGTGCCGGCGGCGTTGATGAAGTGGTCTTCCATTGTGCGCGTCTTGCCTGCCACGGCGGCCAGCGGCAGCAGTTCGTAGTCGACGGCGTAGGTGCCGGTGCGCTTGATCGCAACCGAACCGTCCTGCTCGCCGTGGAAGGCGTACTGCACGGCCTTCTCGCCGACCTCGCGGGCTTCGCGGGCATCCACGTCGCTCACGCAGCCCAGGAAGCTGCGCTGCAGATAGCCGAAGGTGTCGCCGCGCACGCGCTTGATGCCGAGCTTGGCCTTGATCTCCTCGCACAGCAGGTCGGCCAGCGCGCCGGTGCCGCTGAGCTGCACATTGCCATGGGCGTCGCGCTCGAGCTCGCCCGCGAGCTTGGCGAGCATGGGCGCGCCGGCCGCATCGTGGATGCCCTCGCTGACGGCGATGACGCAGCGGCCGTAGCGTTCGTGCGTGGCCTTGACGTCGCGCAGGAACTGCTCGGTGTCGAAGGCGCGCTCGGGCAGATAGACGAGGTGGGGGCCGTCGTCGTCGAACTTCTTGCCCAAGGCTGCCGCGGCGGTCAGGAAGCCCGCGTGGCGGCCCATCACGACGCCGACGTAGACGCCGGGCAGGGCCGCGTTGTCGAGGTTGGCGCCGGCAAAGGCCTGGGCGACGAAGCGCGCGGCCGAGGCATAGCCGGGCGTGTGGTCGTTGCCGACCAGGTCGTTGTCGATGGTCTTGGGGATGTGGATGCAGCGCAGCGGGTAGCCGGCGGCCTGGGCCTCGTCCGACACGATGCGCACGGTGTCGGACGAGTCGTTGCCGCCGATGTAGAAGAAGTGCGTGATGCCGTGCGCCCGCAGCACCGTGAAGATCTCGTGGCAGTAGGCCGCATCGGGCTTGTCGCGCGTCGAGCCGAGCGCCGACGCCGGCGTGTTGGCCACCAGCTCGAGGTTGTGGCTGGTCTCCTGCGTGAGGTCGACGAAGTCTTCGTTGACGATGCCGCGCACGCCATGGCGCGCGCCATAGACCTTGCCCACACCGGCCTGCCGCCGCGCTTCCAGCACGACGCCGACCAGGCTCTGGTTGATGACGGCGGTGGGCCCGCCGCCCTGGGCGACGAGGATCTTGGCAAGACTCATGGACGCTCCTGGCAGTCGTCAAGGGACGACGCAGTGTAGGAGCGCCGGACCGCTGCCTAACGGCTCAAGAAGGCTTCCAACTCGGCGACCGGCATCGGCTTGGCGAACAGCCAGCCCTGGCCTTCGTGGCAGCCCAGGCCGATAAGGTATTGGCGCTGCTCCTCGGTCTCGATGCCTTCGGCGATGACGGTCAGGCCCAGGCCATGGCCGAGGTTGACGACCATCTGTGCGATGGTCGAGCCGGCCGTGGAAGACTGGGCCTCCTGCACGAAGGCGCGGTCGATCTTCAGGCGGTCGACCTGCAGCTGGCGGAGCTGGCTCAAGCTGGAGAAGCCGGTGCCAAAGTCGTCGATCGCGACGCTGAAGCCCAGGCGCTTGATGCCGGCCAGCACACGCAGCACGAGTTCGGCATCGTCCATGGCCATCGACTCGGTGATTTCGAGTTCGAGGTTCTGGCCGGCGACGCCGGAATCGCTCAGCGCGCGGGACAAGGTGTCCAGGAAGCGTGGGTGGCGGAACTGCGCCATCGACACATTGACGGCCATCCGGAAGTCGGCGTGGCCCAGGGCCTGCAGTCTCTTGAGCTGATGGCAGGCCGTGCGCAGGACGAACTCGCCGATCGGGATGATCAGGCCGCTTTGCTCGGCAAGCGGAATGAACTGGTCGGGCGCGATGTAGCGGCCATCATCGGTGCGCCAGCGCAGCAACGCCTCGGCACCGATCACGCGGCCGCTGGCCAGCTCGACCTGAGGCTGGTAGACCACGAAGAGCCGGTTCTCCTCGAAACCGGCGCGCAGGCCCTTGAGCAGCTTGAAGCGCTCGCGGGCATCACTGCCCATCGCGGCGGAGAAGTACTGCGACGCGCCGCGCTGCTGCTGTTTGGCGCGCTTGAGCGCGATCTGGGCGTCAAGCAGCAATTCGGAGCCGATCGCCCGCGATTCCCCCAGGCGCACCAGGCCGGTGGTGGCCGACAGCTGCAGCCGTTCTCCGGCCACGACAAAGGGCTCACCGAACACGGCGCTGACGGTTTCGGGGCAGACCTTGACATGCTCGCCGAGCACGCCAAAGGTGTCGGCACCGACGCGGGCCATTGCGGTGCTCAGCCCCAGCATGTCACTCAGGCGGTGCACCACGGCCTGCAGCACCTGATCGCCGAAGTGGTGGCCGAAGGCGTCGTTGATGTCGGAGAAGTCGTCGATGTCGATCAGCGCGAGGGTGACACCGGCGGGATCTTTCAGGTTCTTGTCGAGCAGCTCGACGAAGCGGTTGCGGTTGGGCAGGCGCAGCAGCGGGTCGTTGTAGGCCTGGTCAAGCAGCTGGCTGTAGAGCACGACGTTCTCGAAGCCGACCGCGATGTTGGAGCAGAAGGCCCGTAGCAACTGCTGGTCGAGATCGCTGAGCTCGCGGCCGACATCGACCAGCGCCGCCATCGCGCGCCCCTCACCCATGCCGAAATACAGGCAGGTGCCGTCGTCGTAGAGGTTCCTGTGCTCGCTCAGGCAACGCTCCAGGCGGTTGCGCACATTGACGATCTTGACCTGGGACAGCGGCCGGTCGATGAGGCCGCTGTATTGGCCGGCGGCGGCGATGATGCGCACCTCATCGCCGGCATCGCCGCCCACCTGGGCGCAGACCAGACCCTCGGGCAGGATGCCCAGCAGGGCGCAGAGCTGGGTGACCACGCCCTCGGCAAAGCGCGACAGACCGCGCATGCGCGACAGCGAGGTGCTGCTCTCGACAATCATCTCCAGGCCACGGCGGTTGGCCTCCAGCGCACAGATCTGGCGGTAGGAACGCACCGCAGCGGTCAGCACCGTGTAGAGCCGGGTGCGGGTCAGCTCAGACTTGGTCTTGTAGTCGTTGATGTCATAGGCCTGCACCGTCTCGATCTCGGGCGCATAGCCGGGCTGACCGGTGCGCAGCACGATGCGCACGGCGTTCAGGCGCAGGCCTTCGCGGATGTGGCGAACCAGCTGCAGGCCGGCATCCTCGCTCTCCATGACGACGTCGAGCAGCACGACCGCGAGGTCGTCCTCGCTGGCAAGCAGCTGGCGCGCCTGAGCCGCAGATGAGGCGTGCAGGAAAACAAGGGGCTGGCCCTCGACAGTCAGGCCTTGCATGGCCAGCTCGGTGGCCTTGTGGACGTCACCATCGTCATCGACGATCAGCACCCGCCAGGGGCGGTCCTGAGGGCGATGCTCCGCGTCGGTGTGCTCGGGCTCGTCGAGCAGTTCAAGCAGGTCGTCGTCGGCGGGCGAGTCTTGCATGGGGGCGAGGGCTCCGGGCACGGGCGGCAGCCACGGTGGCGGCAGCCTCGGCGGTCAAGTGCCGCAAGCGTAGTGCATCCGCGCGCAGCCTGTCACGCGAAGGGCGGGCAAAACTCCCGCCCTCCCCCTCAACGCTTGCCGGGTTTGCCCGGACGTGGGCCCGGCGCAGGGGCTGCGCCGGTCGCCCGCGGCGGCAGGCCGGTGTGCTGGGTCAACAGCTTGCCGCGGCGCGGCGCCGCAGACGGGGCGGGGGTCCGGGCGCCGGTGGAGTTCTTGCGCCGGGCGCTCTCGTAGCTGCCGTCGGTCACCGGCTGATACGTCGGGATCAGGTGGTGCTTGCCATTGCCGATCAGGTCGGCCCGGCCCATGGCCTTGAGGGCCTCGCGCAGCAGCGGCCAGTTGTTGGCGTCGTGGTAGCGCAGGAAGGCCTTGTGCAGCCGGCGCCGGCGCTCGCCGCGCACGATGTCGACCTTTTCGCCGCGGCTCTCGTCGCGGCTGATGCCCTTGAGCGGGTTGCGGCCGGAGTGGTACATGGCCGTGGCCGTGGCCATCGGGCTGGGGTAGAAGGTCTGCACCTGGTCCGCCCGGAAGCCGTTGCGCTTGAGCCAGACGGCGAGGTTCATCATGTCCTCGTCGCTGGTGCCGGGGTGGGCGGCGATGAAGTACGGGATCAGATACTGCTTCTTGCCGGCTGCGGCACTGGCGGCCTCGAACATCTGCTTGAAGCGGTCGTAGCTGCCGATGCCCGGCTTCATCATCTTGGACAGCGGGCCCTGCTCGGTGTGCTCCGGCGCGATCTTCAGGTAGCCGCCGACGTGGTGGGTGACCAGCTCCTTCACGTACTCGGGCGACTGCACGGCCAGGTCGTAGCGCAGGCCGGAGCCGATCAGGATCTTCTTCACACCCGGCAGCGCACGGGCCCGGCGGTACATCTTGATCAGCGGGCCGTGGTCGGTGTTCAGGTTCGGGCAGATGCCCGGGTAGACGCAGCTGGGCTTGCGGCAGGCGGCCTCGATCTCGGGGCTCTTGCAGCCGATCCGGTACATGTTGGCCGTGGGGCCGCCCAGGTCCGACACGATGCCGGTGAAGCCCTTGACCTTGTCGCGCATCTCCTCGATCTCGCGGATGACGGAGTCTTCCGAGCGGCTCTGGATGATGCGGCCCTCGTGCTCGGTGATCGAGCAGAAGGTGCAGCCGCCGAAGCAGCCGCGCATGATGTTCACGCTGAAGCGGATCATTTCCCAGGCCGGGATCTTGGTCGCGCCGTCATGGCTGCCGTGCTCGTCGGCGTAGCTCGGGTGCGGGCTGCGCGCATAGGGCAGGTCGAAGACGTGGTCCATCTCCGGCGTTGTCAGCGGCAGGGGCGGCGGGTTGATCCACAGGTCGCGTTCGCCGTGGCGCTGCACCAGCGCGCGGGCGTTGCCGGGGTTGGTTTCGAGGTGCAGCACGCGGTTGGCGTGGGCATAGAGCACCGGGTCGCTCTTGACCTGCTCGTAGGCCGGCAGGCGAACCACCGTGCGCTCGCGCGGCGGCATGACGATGCGGCCGGTCTTGTGGATCGTGATCGGCTGGGGTGCGTCGGGTTCAGCCGTCGCGCAGCTCGTCTCCTGCTTGATCTCCTGGTAGGGGCTGATCAGCTCATCGATGCGCCCGGGGCGGTCGACCTCGGTCGAGTCGAGCTCGAACCAGCCGTCGGCGGATGGATCGTTGTCGCGGCGCATGAAGGCCGTGCCGCGGATGTCGGTGAGCTGCTCGATCGGCTCGCGGCGCGCCAGCCGGTGGGCGATCTCAACGATGGCGCGTTCGGCATTGCCGTAGACCAGCAGGTCGGCCTTGCTGTCCACCAGGACGGACCGGCGCACCTTGTCCTGCCAGTAGTCGTAGTGGGCGATGCGGCGCAGCGAGGCCTCGATGCCGCCGATGACGATGGGTACATCCTTGAACGCCTCCTGGCAGCGCTGGGTGTAGACCAAGGTCGCGCGGTCCGGCCGCTTGCCACCCTCGCCGCCCGGCGTGTAGGCGTCATCGCTGCGGATTTTTCGATCCGCCGTGTAGCGGTTGATCATCGAATCCATGTTCCCCGCCGCGACGCCGAAGAACAGATTGGGACGGCCCAGCGCCTTGAAGGCATCGGCGCTGTTCCAGTCCGGCTGGGCGATGATGCCGACGCGGAAGCCCTGGGCCTCCAGCGTGCGGCCGATGACGGCCATGCCGAAGCTGGGATGGTCGACATAGGCATCGCCGGTGACGATGATGATGTCGCAGGAGTCCCAGCCGAGCTGTTCCATCTCCTGCCGGCTCATCGGCAGGAAGGGCGCCGGGCCGAAGCGCTTCGCCCAGAACGGGCGGTAGGCGGTCAGGGCCTTGGGCGGAGTGACGGGCAGGGCGGACATAGCCTTCAATTGTCGTCGTCGGGTGGTCGCTGAAAGCACAAAGCCCGCGCCAGGCGCGGGCTTTGCATCGGCGAACCGCGTGAATTACAGCGCGCGGATGTTCGAGGCCTGCAGGCCCTTGGGGCCCTGCTTCACTTCGAATTCGACCTGGGCGCCTTCGGCCAGCGTGCGGAAGCCGCCGCCGTTCTTGATTTCGCTGTGGTGGGCGAACAGGTCCTTGCCGCCGTCGGCCGGCGTGATGAAGCCGAAGCCCTTGCCGTCGTCGAACCACTTGACGATGCCGGTTTGCATGGTGCTCATGAAAGATTTCCTTGGTGTTGTTGGATGAGGTTTCGTCCGCAGCCCGAGCGGCTGCGGCAAAACACAACACTCAAGATCAGACACAGCGGACGTCGGCGGCAACTGCCGGCCGAGGCCGCAGATTGTAGGGGCTCAGACCGCCAGCAGCGGCGCTACCGCAGCGGCCATGCCCCGGGCGCGCGGAGAACCGCCCTCGACACGGCTCTCCTCGAAGACCGCGCAGGCGCATTCGCGGCAGGCCCCACAGGCTGTCGCCACGCGCAATTCGTCCTGCAGGGACTCGAAGCTCGGGCAACCGCTCGCAGCGGCCACGGCAATGTCGCGATCGGAGACGCGGTGGCAGACACAGACAATCATGGACACGAAGTCTAATGCGAATCGATCTCATTTGCAAAAAGACCGGTTTTGATCGGCAGGCGGGGCTGGGGATACTCCGGACCAATTTCACGTTTCGGAGCTTCCCATGCAAGGCGACCCCCAAGTCATCGCCCACCTCAACCAGCAGCTCAAGCTGGAGCTGACGGCCATCAACCAGTACTTTTTGCATGCCCGCATGCTGAAGAACTGGGGCCTGACCAAGATGGCCAAGCATGAGTACGAGGAGTCCATCGAGGAGATGAAGCACGCCGACAAGCTCATCGAGCGTGTGCTGTTGCTGGAAGGCCTGCCCAATCTGCAGGACCTCGGCAAGCTGCTGATCGGCGAAAACGCGATCGAGACCTTGCGCTGCGACCTGCAGATCGAGACTGCGTCCCACGTGCACCTGAAGGAGGCCGTGGCCTATTGCGAAAGCGTGCGCGACTACGTCTCACGCGAGATCTTCGTCGACATCCTCGACGACACCGAGGAGCACATCGACCATCTCGAGACCCAGCTCGAGCTGGTCAAGACGGTGGGCGAGCAGAACTATCTGCAGTCGCAGATGGGCGACGCCAGCTGAGCAGGCGCCCTGCCCCGCGGCGGGCTTAGAGGAAGCGTTCCAGCAACCGCTTGGACTGCCGGTCCAGCGCCCAGCGGTCCGGCACCTGCAGCTGCACGCCGTGGGTGGATGTGATGAGGAGGCGGCCCTCTTCCAGCCGCCGGATGTCTTCCTCGGTCTTCAGCACGAAGTCCACCTCGCCCCGGTCGGTCTCGATGCGCCAGGTGCTGGGCGTGCCGAAGGTATTCACCGAGATCAGCCGCTTGAGCGTTGGGTGGAACTCGCGCGCAGCCAGTTCAGCCTCCAGCAGGCGGCGCGGGCCGTCGGGCAGTGCCGACAGGCGCTCGATCCAGGCCAGTTCATGCCCGTGCCCCCCGATGAGGGACACGCCCTCGTCCGGCGCCGAAATGGGATGGGCACGCACCAGCGACACCCCCACGTGGGCATCGCCGTTCAGGTCGACCATCACCAGCTTGCCAAAAGCGTCGAGGTGCAGCTCGCGGAAGGGCAGCGTCGTGCTCATGCATTCACCGTGTGTGCGTTCGGGTTGGGTGCGACGACCAACAGGCCACCGTCCTCGGCCGCCTCGGCGTCGACGCGCCGGGCCTGGGCTTCCCACAGCCGCCAGTAGTGGCCCTGGCGCGCGATCAGCTCGTCATGCGGCCCGAGCTCGACGACCTCGCCGCGGTCCATCACGACGAGACGGTCGGCCTTGCGCAGCGTCGACAGTCGGTGGGCAATGGCGATGGTGGTGCGGCCCTTCACCAGGTTGTCCAGCGCGCGCTGGATCTCCTTTTCGGTCTCGGTGTCGACCGCGCTGGTGGCCTCGTCGAGGATCAGAACCGCGGGGTCGATCAACAACGCGCGGGCGATGGAAATGCGCTGGCGCTCGCCGCCGGACAGGCCCTGGCCGCGCTCACCCACCAGGCTGTCGTAGCCATGCGGCAGGCGCAGGATGAACTCGTGGGCATGGGCCGCACGGGCGGCCGCGACGATCTCGGCGCGCGTCGCATCCGGCTTGCCGTAGGCGATGTTCTCGGCAATGGTGCCGAAGAACAGGAAGGGCTCCTGCAGCACCAGGCCGATGTGGCGGCGGTAGTCGGCCACCTTGATGCGGCGCAGGTCGACGCCGTCGACCTTGATCGATCCCTCGGTCACGTCGTAGAAGCGGCAGATCAGATTCACCAGCGTGCTCTTGCCCGAGCCGCTGTGGCCCACCAGCCCCACCATCTCGCCAGGGCGGATGTCCAGGTTCAGGTTGCGGATGACCGAGCGCGAGCCGTAGCGGAAATGAACCCCCTGCATCGCGATCGAGCCCTTGACATCGCTGAACGGCAGCGGCTGCGCCGGGTCGGGCACGTTGGAGACATGGTCCAGGATGTCGAAGATGCGCTTGGCACCGGCCGCGGCCTTCTGCGTGACGGACACGATACGGCTCATCGAGTCGAGGCGACCGTAGAAGCGGCCGATATAGGCCAGAAAGGCGGTCAGCGTGCCCACCGTGATGCTCTGGTGGGCGATCAGCCAGATGCCCACGCCCCAGACCACCAGCAGGCCCATCTCGGTCAGCAGCGCGACGCTGGGCGTGAACAGGCTCCAGGTGCGGTTCAGCCGGTCATTGACCTGCAGGTTCTTCGCATTTGCTTCGCGAAACCGCGCCGCTTCGCGTTTCTCCTGAGCGAAGGCCTTGACGACGCGGATGCCCGGAATCGTGTCGGCCAGCACATTGGTGATCTCGCCCCAGACCCGGTCGATCTTCTCGAAGCCGGTGCGCAACCGGTCGCGCACCAGGTGGATCAGCCAGGCAATGAAGGGCAGCGGCACCAGCGTGGCCAGCGCCAGCCCGGGGTGGATGCTGAACAGGATGATGGAGGTCATCGCCAGCATCAGCACATCGGTGATGAAGTCCAGCGCATGCAGGCTCAGGAACACGCTGATGCGGTCGGTCTCGGAGCCGATGCGCGACATCAGGTCGCCGGTGCGCTTGTTGCCGAAGTATTCGAGCGACAGCCCCAGCAGGTGCTCGAAGGTGGCGGTGCGCAGGTCGGCCGCGATGCGCTCCGACACCAGCGCCAGCAGGTAGGTCTTGGCCCAGCCCAAAGCCCAGGAGAACAGCGCCGCGCCGAGCAAGCCGCCGAGCAGCAGCGTCACCAGCATCGGGTCGATGGACTGGCCGCTCTGGAAAGGAATCAACACCCTGTCCATCAGCGGCATGGTCAGGTAGGGCGAGACCAGGGTCGCACCGGTCGCGCCCAGCATCAGCGCGAATCCCAGCAACAACTGGCCCTGGTAGGGCCGCGCGAAGCGCCACAGCCGCAGCAGCACCCAGGTGCTGGGCGGCGTCGTGCTTTCGCCAAAGTCGAAATCCGAGTCCTCGTCCGCGCCGGCATCGTCGGGCACGACCTGGCCCGACAGGCGCTGCAGTTCACGGTCAAAGGCATCCGCGAAACGCACCGCCGACGGATTGCACGCCAACGTGAAGCGCCAGCGCGCGAGGCGGCGGCTCGGGTCAAACAGCTCCATGAAGGCCAGGCCGCCGTGGTCGCTCAGCCGCAGGCTCTGGCCCGGCGCAAGCGGGAAAGCGAGCCATTGCGCACCGGCCGGCTCGAAGGACAGCAGCCGCGAATCGGTCAGCGCGATCAGGCCCGGGGCGAAGCGACCGTCCGCGTCCAGGTCAACCTCCAGCGTCGCCACCACGTTCTCGCCGGCCTGGAGCTGCCCCTGCAGGGCGGCTGAATGAGGATGCGACGGGATGACGGTGGCAAGGTCTTGCATGTTGTTGTGGGCTCCGACGGGCTGCTGCAATTCTCCCCGATGAGTTCGGCGCACAATTCCACGCGCTGTCCGCGCCCAACTCCCCCCACTCCATGAGCAAGAAGAACGATATCCGCCTGCTGCGCATCAATTACCTGCGCGGGCCGAACATGTGGACCTACCGACCGGTCCTGGAGGTGTGGCTCGACCTGGGCGAACTGGAGGACTTCCCCAGCCACCTGCTGCCCGGATTCAACGACCGCCTGACCACGGCCCTGCCCGCGCTGATCGAGCACCACTGCGGTGTCGGCGAACGCGGCGGCTTCATCGAGCGCCTGCGCGACGGCACCTGGATGGGCCATGTGCTGGAGCACATCGTCATCGAGCTGCTCAACCTGGCCGGCATGCCCACCGGCTTCGGCCAGACCCGCTCGACCAGCCAGCGCGGTGTCTACCGGATGGTGTTCCGCGCCCGCGACGAACAGGTCGCCCGCGCCGCGCTGGCCGAGGGCCACGCCCTGATCATGGCGACGATCAACGACGAAGCCTTCGATGTGCCCGCCGCCGTGGCCCGAGTGCGCGACAAGCTCGACGACTGCTACCTCGGCCCCTCCACCGCCGCCATCGTCGCGGCCGCGACGGACCGACGCATCCCCCACATCCGGCTGAACGACGGCAACCTCGTCCAGCTCGGCCACGGCCAGCGTCAGCGCCGCATCTGGACGGCCGAGACCGACATGACCAGCGCCATCGCCGAGGGCATCGCCAGCGACAAGGACCTGACCAAGACCCTGCTCAAGGCCGTCGGCGTGCCGGTGCCCGAGGGCCAGGAGGTCAAGTCCGCTGCCGAGGCCTGGGAGGTGGCGCAGGACATCGGCCTGCCGGTCGTCATCAAGCCGAGTGACGGCAACCACGGCCGCGGCGTCACCCTCGACATCGCCACCCAGGCCGACTGCGAGGCCGCCTTCAAGCTGGCCGACGCCGAGGGCTCCTCGGTGCTGGTGGAAAGCTATATCCGCGGCAACGAGCACCGCGTGCTGGTGGTCGGCGGCCAGGTCGTGGCCGCGGCGCGGGGCGAGGCCGCCTGGGTGCATGGCGACGGCAGCCAGACCATCGCCCAGCTGGTCGACAGCCAGATCAACACCGACCCACGGCGCGGCCTGACCGAAGACTTCCCGCTCAACCGCATCGTGCTCGGCGAAGACCCCGTCGTGCTGCTCGACCTGCAGCGCCAGGGCTTCACGCCCGAGTCGGTGCCGCCGGCTGGCAAGAGCGTGCTGATCCAGCGCAACGGCAATGTCGCGATCGACTGCACCGCCGAGGTCCACCCCGAAGTGGCGCATGCCGTCTCGCTGGCCGCGCGCACCGTGGGGCTGGACATCGCCGGCGTGGACCTCGTCACCGAGGACATCGCCAAGCCGCTGGCCGCGACCGGCGGCGCCATCGTCGAGGTCAATGCCGGCCCGGGCCTGCTGATGCATCTCAAGCCCGCCGGCGGTGCGCCCCAGCCGGTCGGCCAGGCCATCATCGACCACCTTTTCGCCGCCGACGAGACCGGCCGCATCCCCATCGTCGGCGTGGCCGGCTCGAAGGGTGGGCGCCAAATCGCACGCCTGGTGGCCTGGCTGCTGCACCTCAACGGCCGCCATGTCGGCCTGGCCTGCCGCGACGGGCTGTTCCTCGGCACGCGCCGGGTCGAGAAGCGCGACAGCGCATGCTGGGATGCCGCACACCGGCTGCTGATGAACCGCGGCGTGAACGCCGTCGTCGTCGAGAACGATGCCGCAATGATCCTGCGCGACGGACTGGCCTACGACCGCTGCCAGGTCGGCGTCGTCACCGACCTCGACGGCATTGAGGCACTGGCCGAGTTCGACGTGCAGGACGTGGACCAGCTCTACAAGGTGCTGCGCACCCAGGTGGACGTGGTGCTCAGCGATGGTGCCAGCGTGCTCCATGCCGCACACCCGCGCCTGGTCGACATGGCCGAGCTCAGCGACGGCGAGGTCGTCTTCTACGCCGAGGACGGCAGCCTCGAAGCCATCCGGCACCACCGCGAGCGCGGCGGCCGGGCCGTCTTCCTGCGCGGCGGCGCCGCCGTGCTGGCCCACGGGCCCGCCGAGACGCCCGGCGCCAACATCGACGCCCTGCTGCGCCGCTTCGGCGCTGACGCCACCGACGCCGCCACGCTGCTGGCCGCCGTGGCCGCCGCTTGGGCCAAGGGCATCTCGCCCGAGCTGATTGCCGCCGGCCTCGACACCTTCGTCCCGGACCTCCACCTGGCTTAAAGAAAAACTCGACTCATGGACGTTTCCCGCACCCGCGCCCTGCGCGGCCCGAACATGTGGAGCCGCCACACGGCCATCGAGGCCGTCGTGCATTGCAGCGAGACCGAGCGTTCGCTGGAGCGCCTGCCCGGCTTCGAGGCCCGCCTGCGCCAGCGTTTCCCGACCATCGGCGAGCTGCGCGCCGATGCCTCGCTGGCCCAGGTGCTGGAGCAGGCCACGCTGGCGCTGCAGGCCCAGGCCGGCTGCCCGGTCACCTTCAGCCAGACCCATGTCACGCCCGAGACCGGCACCTACCAGATCGTCATCGAGTACAGCGAGGAAGACGTCGGCCGCCTGGCCTTCGAGCAGGCCGTCAAGCTGATCCAGGCGGCGCTCGGCGACGCTGAATTCGACGCCGACAGCGTCATCGCGGCGCTGCGCGAGCTGGACGAGGACATCCGCCTCGGCCCCTCCACCGGCTCCATCGTCAACGCGGCCGTCGCGCGCGGCATTCCCTTTCGCCGCCTGACCCAGGGCAGCCTGGTGCAGTTCGGCTGGGGCGCCAAGCAGCGCCGCATCTGGGCCGCCGAGGTCGACGCCACCAGCGCGGTCAGCGAATCCATCGCCCAGGACAAGGACCTCTGCAAGCGCCTGCTGCAGTCGGCCGGCGTGCCGGTGCCCATCGGTCGGCCGGTCGATTCACCCGACGACGGCTGGGCCGTGGCGCTGGAAATTGGCCTGCCGGTCGTCGTCAAGCCGCAGGACGGCAACCAGGGCAAGGGCGTCACCGTCAACGTCGTGGACCGCGCCCACTTCGACATCGCCTACAAGGCCGCCGACGAGATCGGCCAGGTCATGGTCGAGAAATTCCTGCCCGGCGGCGACTACCGGCTGCTGGTGATCGGCGACAAGCTGATCGCTGCCGCCCGCCGCGACCCGCCGCATGTCATCGGCGACGGCGTCCACACCGTCAAGCAGCTGGTCGACAAGGTCAATGCCGACCCGAAACGCGGCGACGGCCATGCGACCTCGCTGACCAAGATCCGCTTCGACGACATCGCAGTCGCGCGCCTGACCCAGCAGGGCCTGACGCCGGAGTCCGTGCCCGACAAGGGCCAGCGCGTCATCCTGCGCAACAACGCCAACCTGTCCACCGGCGGCACCGCCACCGATGTGACCGACGATGTGCACCCCGAGGTAGCCGCCCGCGCCATCGCCGCCGCCCAGGTGGTGGGCCTGCATGTCTGCGGCGTGGACGTGGTGGCCGAGAGCGTGCTGCGGCCGCTGGAGGAGATCAACGGCGGCATCGTTGAGGTCAATGCGGCGCCGGGGCTGCGCATGCACCTCAACCCCAGCTTCGGCAAGGGCCGCAACGTGGGCGAGGCCATCATCGGCCACCTGTTCGGCAGCGGCGCCCGGGCCGAGGACGGCCGCATCCCGACCGTGGCCGTCACCGGCACCAACGGCAAGACCACGGTCACGCGGCTGATCGCCCACCTGTTCGCCAGCTGCGGGCTGAAGGTCGGCATGACCAACACCGACGGCGTCTATGTCGACGGCCGCCAGATCGACAGCGGCGACTGCTCCGGCCCCAAGAGCGCCCGCAACGTGCTGATGCATCCGGATGTGGAAGCCGCCGTGCTGGAGACCGCCCGCGGCGGCATCCTGCGCGAAGGCCTGGGCTTCGACCGCTGCCAGGTCGCCGTCGTCACCAACATCGGCGCGGGCGACCACCTCGGCATGAACTTCCTGCACACGGCGGACGACATCGCGTTGGTCAAGCGCGTCATCGTCCAGAACGTGGCGCCGACCGGCTATGCGGTGCTGAACGCGGTCGATCCGCTGACGGCGCAGATGGCCGCCGCCTGCCCGGGCCAGGTCATCTTCTTTGCCGCCGACCGCTACCACCCGCTGATGGCCACCCACCGCGCCCAGGGCAAGCGCTGCGTCTACGTCGACGGCGATCAGCTGGTGGCCGCCCAGGGCGTCTGGCGCGAGAGCATTCCGCTGCGCGACATCCCGCTGACGCGCGGCGGCGTCATTGGCTTCCAGGTCGAGAACGCGATGGCCGCCGTGGCCGCGGCCTGGGCCGTCGGCCTGGACTGGGACACCATCCGCCGCGGCGTGGGCAGCTTCGCCAACGATGCCGACAACGCGCCGGGCCGCTTCAATGTGATGGACTATCGCGGCGCCACCGTCATCGCCGACTATGGCCACAACGGCGATGCGATGAAGGCCCTGGTCGATGCGGTCGCGGCGATGCCCGCCAAGAAGCGCGTCGTCGTGATCAGCGGCGCGGGCGACCGGCGTGACGAGGACATCCGCATCCAGACCGAGATCCTCGGTGCCGCCTTCGACGAGGTCATCCTGTACGAAGACGCCTGCCAGCGCGGCCGCGCGGCCGGCGAGGTGGTGGCCTTGCTGCGTGCCGGCCTGGACGGCGCCACGCGCACCCGCCATGTCGAGGAGATCGTCGGCGAGTTCGTCGCCATCGACCGGGCCCTGTCGCGGCTGCAGGCGGGCGACCTGTGCCTGGTGCTGGTGGACCAGGTCGAGGAGGCCCTGGCCCATCTGGCGCGGCGCATCGGCGAGGCCGGCTAGGGCCTGAGCGCGAGCGCCTACGCCTGCGACACGCCGGCGCTGCGGCGCGCATCGGCCACCTGGCCACCTGGCCACCTGGCCACCTGGCCTCCCGGCCGCTTGGCCTCCCCGCGGCCCGGCCGCACTGGCAAAGCTGGGCGAAACTCCTGCCCTTGCGCGAGCGTGCCGGGTCGTCGTCCGGCCGCGCGCAACCGCTCCGCGCGTCCACCGCCGACCCAACGCCTTCGCCGGCTCTCCCGATGCATTCACCCACCGAACCCACCCGCCGTTGGCCGCACTGGTGGCCGCTGGCCGCACTGCCGCTGTGGCTGATCGCGCTGGCCGCGTGGCGGCAACTGGCGCTGCCCGACGAAGGCCGCTATGGCGGCGTCGCCTACGAGATGCTGCAAAACGGCGATGCGCTGACGCCGACGCTGTTCGGCATGCCGTATTTCCACAAGCCGCCGCTGATGTACTGGATCGACATGGCGGCCCTGCAACTGCTCGGGCCCACCAAGCTGGCCTTGCGCATCGCACCGCTGCTGGGCGCCTGGATCATGGGCCTGGCGCTGTGGATCGAGGCCGGCACCCGCTATGGCCGCGACGGCGCGCGGCAAGCCCTGGCCGTGCTGGCCGTGCTGCCGCTCTTCTACTTTGGCGGCCAGTACGCCAACCACGACATGCTGGTCGCCGGCTGGATCTCGATGGCCGTGGTGGCCGCGCGGCGCGCGCTGGCGCCCGGCCGGCGCAGCCTGGCCTGGCTGTGCGCCGCCTGGGCGGCGATGGCGCTGGCCCTGCTGTCCAAGGGCCTGATCGGCGTCGTGCTGCCCGGCCTCATCGTGCTGCCCTGGCTGCTGTGGGAGCGCCGCTGGGCCGACCTGCGCTTTGCGCTGCATCCGCTGGCGCTGGCCGTGTTCGCCGCGATCGCCCTGCCCTGGATGCTGGCGATGCAGCAGCGCTACCCCGGCTTCTTCGACTATTTCATCGTCGAGCAGCACTTCCAGCGCTACACCCAGCCGCGCTTCAACAACCCGCAGCCCTGGTGGTTCTACCTCGCCGTGCTGCCGCTGGGCACGCTGCCGCTGTGTCTGCGGCTGCCGGGCGCTCTGCGCCGTGTCGGCTTTGACCTGTGGTGGATCGTCGTCATCCTGGCCTTTTTCTCGATGCCCCGCTCCAAGCTCGTCGGCTATGTGCTGCCGACACTGATGCCGCTGGCCCTGATGCTGTTCGAGGCCTGGCGCGGGCGTCGCGGCGCCCGGGCCGCTTGGTGGGCCAGTGCATTGCTTTGCCTGTTCACGGTGCCTGCCGTCATGCTCTGGGGCCGGCCCGACCATGGCGACGTCGGCGTGGCGCTGCGTGAGCGGCTCGCACCCGGCGACCGCGTGCTGCAGACCGGCGCCTCCTTCTTCGATCTGCGGCTGCAGGCCCGGCTGACCGAGCCCCCGGCCGTGCTGGACGACTGGGATGCGCTGCGCAGCCAGGGTGGCGACAGCTGGCGGCAGGAGCTGCTCGATGCATCCCGCTTCGACCCCGCCGCCGGCGAGCGCGTGCTGTGGACGCCGGCCCGCCTGGCGCGCGAGCGCTGCGCACCTGGCAGCATCTGGCTCGTCGCGGAGCCCTCGAATGCCCTGCCCGACGCGCGGCCGGTCTTCGAAGGACGACTCGCGACGCTGTACGAGCTGCCGCGCCCCGCCGGCTGCTCATGAAGCGGCTGGCCCGCTACGCCGGCGTCGGCGCCGTGGCCACCGCAGTGCACTATGCCCTGCTGGCCCTGGCCGTCGAGGCCTGGCACTGGCCGGCCTGGCTGGGTTCGGGCGCCGGCGCGCTGCTGGGGGCGCAGGTCGCGTTCTGGGCCAACCGGCGCTACACCTTCGACCACCGGGGCCCGTGGTGGCCGGCCTGGTGCCGCTTCCACGTGACGGCCGGGGCCGGTGCACTGCTGGGCATGGGCCTCGTCGCGGCGGGCGTGCGCGCCGGCCTGCACTATCTGCTGGCCCAGGGCGCTGCGACCCTCCTCGTGATGCTGGCCAGCTATGCGGCCAACCGAGTCTGGACCTTCAACCGAGGCTGATGCCGAACTCGGCCAGGTCGGCCGCAAACGCCTCGCTGCCCAGATAGGCCATCTCCCGGGCCCGCGCCGGGCCGATGGCGTCGGCCGCCTCGGGCGCACCCAGCGCCGGGTGACAGAACAGCAGCGCGCCATCCGGCGCGCTGGCCAGCCAGCCGCGCATCAGGGCCCGGTAGTCCGCCCCGGGCTTGAAGTCGTAGACCCCCAGCAGTGCCGGCGCGGTCTGCAAGCCGGCCGCGCGGGCCTCGGCCGCCAGCGCCCGGCCGCCGCAGGCCTCGATGACGCGGCGCTTGAACGCAAAGCCGGGGCCCAGCACGCGCCCGGTGTTGCGCACCGGCACGGCCAGCCGGCGCACCGCCGCCAGCACGGCCGGCCGCACGCCCGGCAGTGCATGCACATGCTGGTGGCCGTCGATGAAGGCCGGGGCGCGGCCGGTGGCGTCGCGGAACCGGCCCAGCTGATGGTCGAACTCGTCGGCCACCGCCGCCGGCAGCCGGCCCAGACCGGCCTGGGCCAGCAGCGCGCCGAGCGACGGAAAGCGCGGCCAGTGGCGGCGCAGCGCCGGGCTCAGCGGCTCGCCCTCGGTCAGGTTGAAGTGCAGGCCCGCCGCGGCCGGGCTGCCGGCCAGCGCGGTGGCCGCCGTGGCCCAGCGCGGCGCGGTGACCAGGCAGCTGAAGGCACTGATCCGCCGCTGCGCGGCCAGCGCCAGGATGCCGTCGTCCACCGCCGCGTTCAGGCCGTAATCGTCGGCACAGACCGCCAGCCGGCGCGGCGCCGGGCTCACGGCGGGTTGCCCGTGTCGTGCTGCACCAGGTAGACCGGCCGCTGCTTGACCTCGTCGAAGATGCGGCCGACGTACTCGCCGATGATGCCGATGGACAGCATCTGGATGCCGCCGAAGAACATCAGCCCGACCACCAGCGTCGCCCAGCCCGGGATCTGGTCGCCCCAGATCAGATGGTCCAGCACGATCCAGGCGCCGTAGCCCAGGCCGCCCAGGGCCACCAGGGCGCCGAGGCCGCTCCAGATACGCAGCGGCATATTGCTGAACGCGGTGACGCCGGTCAGTGCAAGGCGGATCAGTCGGCGTGCCGAGAAGCTGCTGCTGCCCGCGGTGCGGGCCTGCGGCGTGTAGGGCAGGAATTCGGTCCGAAAGCCCACCCAGGCGTACAGGCCCTTCATGAAGCGGTTGCGCTCGGGCAGCGCGTTCAGCGCCGCCACCACGCGCCTGTCCAGCAGCCGGAAGTCGCCGGCGTCCGGCGGGATCTTGAGCTGCGACGACGCATTGACGATGCCGTAGAAGGCGCGCGTGCCGAGGCGCTTGAGCAGGCCCTCGTCTTCACGGCCGGCGCGCACCGCGCAGACCATGTCCGCCCCGCGCTGCCAGGCCGCATCCATCTGGGCCACCAGCTCGGGCGCATGCTGGCCATCGGCGTCCATCAGCAGCACGCGCTCGGCGTCGGCCACGGCCAGGCCGGCGGTCAGCGCGGCCTCCTTGCCGAAATTGCGCGACAGGCGCAGATAGCGGATCGGCTGGCCGGCGGCGATGGCCTGCTGCACGACGACGGGCGTGGCATCGCTGCTGCCATCGTCGACGATGATCAGCCGCCAGCGCTCGGACAGCGGCGTCAGCACCCCGGCCAGCATCGGCAGCAGCAGCGGCAGCGAGGCCGCCTCGTTGTAGGCGGGCAGAACGACGTCGAGCGAGGCGCGGGCGGGACGGGCTTCGGTGTGCATGGCCCGCATTGTCGGCGCGCCGGCGGCCTCAGGCGACGCGGCAGACCTTGAGCATATTGGTGCCGCCCGGATAGCCCATGGGCTCGCCGCAGGTGATGGCATAGGTATCGCCGGGCATCAGTGCGCCGCTGTCGACCAGGATCTTCTCGGCCGCCGCCAGCGCAGCATCGCGGTCGTCGAACTTGGGCATCAGCAACGGGCGCACATTGCGGTAGAGCGCCATCTTGCGCTGGCTGACCGGCTGCGTCGTCAGCGCGTAGATGGGCACCTGGATGCGGTGGCGGCTCATCCAGAGCGCCGTGGAGCCGGACTCGGTCAGCGCCAGGATGGCCTTGCAGCCGAGGTGATAGGCGGTGAACAGCGCGCCCATCGCGATGGACTGGTCGATGCGGCCGAACTGACGGCCGGCGAAGTCGGTGTCCAGGCTCACGAACTCGGCGCGTTCGGCCTCCAGCGCGATCGCGGCCATCTGCTCGATGGTCTCGACCGGGTATTTGCCGGCGGCGGTCTCGGCCGACAGCATCACGGCGTCGGTACCGTCCAGCACCGCGTTCGCCACGTCGCTGACCTCGGCACGCGTGGGCACCGGGTTGACGATCATCGACTCCATCATCTGCGTCGCGGTGATGGCCACCTTGTCGAGCTCCAGGGCCATCTTGATCATGCGCTTTTGCAGCGCCGGCACCGCGGCGTTGCCCACTTCCACGGCCAGGTCGCCACGCGCGACCATGATGCCGTCAGACGCCTTCAGGATGGCCTCCAGGTGGGGGATGGCCTCGTAGCGCTCGATCTTGGCGATCATGGACGGCTTGTGGCGGTAGGGCTCGCCGGCCACGTTGGCGAGCTGGCGGGCCATCTCCATGTCGGTGGCGTTCTTCGGGAAGCTCACCGCGAGGTATTCGCACTGGAAGGACATCGCGGTCTTGATGTCGTCCATGTCCTTGCCGGTCAGGGCCGGCGCGGTCAGGCCGCCGCCCTGCTTGTTGATGCCCTTGTTGTTGGACAGCTCGCCGCCGAGCTTGACGATGGTGTGCACCTGGGCGCCATGCACGGCCTCGACGGTCAGCACCAGCAGGCCGTCGTTCAGCAGCAGCGTGTCGCCGGGCTTCACATCGCGCGGCAGCTCCTTGTAGTCGAGGCTGGCGATGTCGGGGTTGCCGAGCTCGGTGCGGTCGGCATCCAGGATGAACTTCGCGCCGGGGATGAGCTCGATCTTGCCGTTCTCGAACTTGCCGACGCGGATCTTGGGGCCCTGCAGGTCGGCCATGATGGCCACCGACTTGCCGACGCGGGCCGCCGCCTCGCGGACCATGGTCGCGCGGTCGATGTGGTCCTGGGCCTTGCCGTGGGAGAAGTTCAGGCGCACGACATCGACGCCGGCCCGGATCATCTGCTCCAGCACCTCCGGCGTGTTGGAGGCGGGGCCGAGGGTGGCAACGATCTTGGTGGCGCGGGTCATGGCTTGTCTCTGGTCTTGGGGGCCGCGGAATTATGGGCCGCGCAGGCCCGCAGAAGTTTCGCGGTGTTACGTCCGGCTGTGCCGGGACCGGCCGGCAGAATCCGCCGCCATGCCCGACCGCGCCCCCACGGCGCCCCTGCTCGCCGCGCTCGCCGTGGTGCTGACCTGGGGCCTGAACTTCCCGCTCTCCAAAGCGCTCTTCAACCAGGTCGGCGCCGCCGGCTTCTTGGGCCTGCGCTATCTCTTGATGCCGCTGTGCGCGGTGGCCCTGCTGTGCTGGCGCTTCGGCCGGCGCTGGCCGCGGCTGGACCGCGCCGAGATCGGCCCGCTGGTACGGCTGACGCTGGTCGGCCAGGGCCTGCACCTGCTGCTGTCGGCCTATGGCATGCAGGGCTCCACCGCCTTCAGCGCCAGCGTGCTGCTGGCCTGCGGGCCGGTGTTCACGCTGTTGATCCTGCGGCTGAGCGGGCTGGAGCGGCTCTCGCGCAGCCAGGTCACCGGCGTGGCCGCGGCCGCCACGGGGGCACTGCTGTTCACGGCGGACAAGCTGCTGGCCGCCGACTGGCAGGCCTCGCTCGGCGACCTGACCCTGCTCGTCGCCGCGGCGCTGTTCAGCTACTACACCGTGGCCGCCAAGCCGCTGATCCAGCACCATGGCGGCGTGACCGTGCTGGCCTACGGCAGCCTGGTCTGCACGCTGCCGATGCTGCTCTGGTGCGCGCCGGCGCTGCGGGCGCTGGACTGGGCGGCCCAGCCGGCCTGGCTGTGGAGCGGGCTGCTGTGGCAGGTGATCAGCTGCGGGTTCCTCGGCTGGCTGGCCTGGGGCTGGGCGGTGGAGCGCCGCGGCGTGGCCCGCACCGCGCCGCTGATCTATCTGATGCCGCTGATCGCCGGCATCACGGCCTGGGCGGTGGGCAGCGAGCCCTTCAGCGCCCACAAGCTGCTGGGCGCGGCCGTCATCCTGACCGGCGTCGCCCTCGCACAGTTCAGCCCCTCGATGCCGCGCGAACTCAAGGCCAGGCCAGACGCCTGACGAGGCGGTACTGGAACTCCGCGGCGTCGAACAGGGACTGCACCCGCAGCCGCTCGTTGAGCCCGTGGCCATTGCTGCCGCCGGGCGGGTGGAAGAGCCCGGTGACGCCGTAGGTCCAGATGCCGGCCTTGTTCAGGAACACGCCGTCGGTGGCCCCGGGCGTCAGGCTCAGCACGACCGGCACGCCGGGCCAGATCTCCTCGTTGACGGCCTTGATCGCGTCCAGCAGGCTTTCCTTCATCGGCGGCATCGGCGCCTCGGTCGCCTGGCCGATGGGCG
This sequence comes from Burkholderiales bacterium, assembly GCA_003963075.1. Taxonomy (GTDB): domain Bacteria; phylum Pseudomonadota; class Gammaproteobacteria; order Burkholderiales; family Burkholderiaceae_C; genus Pelomonas. Next base: position 17,031 of record RXJV01000150.1, on the reverse strand, counting down.
TGATCTTGACGCGCGGGTCCGCCACGACGCGCTCCAGCGTGGCCTGCACCTCGTCCACCCGCTCGCCGGGCAGGATGCGGCAGTTCACGTTCGCCTTGGCCCGCTGCGGCAGCGCATTGATCGCATGCCCCGCGTCCAGCTGCGTGGCCACGCAGGTGGTGCGCACGCTGGCGTTGTAGGCCGCGCTGAACTGCCACAGGCGCGTCTGGGCGTCGGGGTCGGGCAGGTCGCGCAGGATGGCGCGGATGTCGGCCGCCACCTCGGGCTTCTCGGTGCGGCTCAGGTGCTCGAAATAGGCCCGCGTGACCGGCGACAGCCGCAAGGGGAAGCTGAAGCGCGACAGCCGGCCGAGCGCGTCGGCCAGCCGGTAGATGGCGTTGTCGGGCTCGGGCACCGAGCTGTGGCCGCCCTTGTTGACGACCTCGAACTGGAAGCTCTGGAACACCTTCTCGCCGGCCTGCACGCGATGGAACAGGGGCTGGCCCTCGGCGGTGAGCGCACCGCCGCCGCCCTCGTTGAGCGCCAGCTCGGCGTCGATCAGCGGCCGCTGATGCTTGAGCAGGTATTCCACGCCGTTGAACGGGCCGGGAGTGACTTCCTCGCCGCAGGTCAGGGCGAGGATGAGGTCGCGCGCCGGCTTCAGCCCTTCCTTGCGGACCCGGATCATGTTGGCCACGTAGATGGCCGCCATCGACTTGTCGTCCGACACTCCGCGGCCGTAGAAATACCCGCCCTCCTCGACGAGCTTGAAGGGGTCGCGCACCCAGTCCTCGCGCCGCGCCTCGACCACGTCCACATGGGCCAGCAGCAGCAGCGGCCGCTGCGCGCCCGTGCCCTTGAGACGCGCGACGAGGTTGCCGTGCCTGTCGCCGCCGGGCGGCACGACGATCTGCAGTTCCTCGTCGCGAAATCCCCCGGCGCGCAGCCGGGCGGCCATGGCCTGGACCGCCACCGTAAGTCGCCGACCGACGGCGTGGTGTTGATCTCGACCAGCTCCCGGTAGGTGGCGCGCAGCAGCGCGTCATCGGCCTGGGCCCAGGCCGTGCTGCTCAGCGCCGACAGCAGCGCCAAGACGATTCTTTTCATGCTGACTCCCCACATGTCCTGAAGGCTCGCCAGCATCCTGCCGGCCGGCCTGCATGCTGGCGCAGCCCGCCGCCCCGGGCCAGCCGGGAAACTACCCGCGCGCCTCGCGCACGTCAGCCACCGCCAGCGCCGTCATGTTGACGATGCGGCGCACCGTGGCCGAGGGCGTCAGGATGTGCACCGGCCGGGCTGCACCCAGCAGGATGGGGCCGACCGTGACGCCCTGGCCCGAGCTGATCTTCAGCACGTTGAACAGGATGTTGGCGGCGTCCAGTGTGGGCAGCACCAGCAGGTTGGCCGCGCCGGTGAGCTTGCTGTCGGGCAGGAAGGCCTGGCGCACGCTCTCGGACAGCGCCGCGTCACCATGCATCTCGCCATCGCATTCGACCTCGGGATGGGCGGCCGCGAACAGCTCATGGGCGCGGCGCATCTTCAGCGCCGAGGGCCGTGTGCTGGAACCGAACATCGAATGGCTGACAAAGGCCAGCTTGGGCGGCAGACCGAAGCGGCGCACCTCCTCGCAAGCCATCGCGGCGATGTCGGCCAGCTCCTCGGCCGTCGGGTCTTCGTTGACGAAGGTGTCGGTCAGGAAGAGCGTCATCTTGTCCAGCATCAGCGCGTTCATCGCGGCGAACTGGCGGGCTCCGGCATGCAGGCCGACGAGGTCGCGCACCTGCTCGAGGTGGCGGTCGAACTTGCCGACCAGGCCGCAGATCATCGCGTCGGCATCGCCCAGCTCCAGCGCCAGCGCGCCGATCGCGGTGTTGGAGCGGCGCACCGCCGACTTGGCCATCTCGGGCGTCACGCCATTGCGCTTCATGCGGGCGTGGTAGGCCTCCCAGTACCGGCGGAAGCGTGGGTCGTCCTCGGGGTCGATGACGGCCACGTCGGCGCCCAGCTTCAGGCGCAGGCCGGCGCGCTGGATGCGCGCTTCGAGCACGGCGGGGCGGCCGATCAGCGTGGGCTTGGCGATGCCTTCGTCAAGCGCCACCTGCACCGCGCGCAGCACGCGCTCGTCCTCGCCCTCGGCATAGATGACCCGGGCCCGCTCGGCCTTGGCCACGGTGAACACCGGGCGCATGAACATGCCAGTCTGGTAGACGAAGCGCTCGAGCGATTGGCGGTAGGCGGGCAGATCTGGCACCGGGCGCGTGGCCACGCCGTCGGCCGCCGCGGCGGCGGCCACGGCGGGTGCGATGCGCAGGATCAGCCGCGCGTCGAAGGGCTTGGGGATCAGATAGTCCGGGCCGAAGGCCAGCTCCTGGCCGGCGTAGGCGGCGGCGACCTCGTCACTGGTCTCGGCCTTGGCGAGCGCGGCGATCTCGCGCACGCAGGCCAGCTTCATGCCTTCGGTGATCTTGGTCGCGCCGCAGTCCAGCGCGCCGCGGAAGATGTAGGGGAAGCACAGGACGTTGTTGACCTGGTTGGGGTAGTCGCTGCGGCCGGTGGCGACGATGCAGTCCGGCCGCACCGCCTTGGCCAGCTCGGGGCGGATCTCGGGCTCGGGGTTGGCCAGGGCCAGGATGATGGGCTTGTCGGCCATGGTGCGGACCATGTCGGCCGTCAGCACGCCGGCCGCTGAACACCCCAGGAAGACGTCCGCGCCGTCCACCACATCGGCCAGCGTGCGGGCGGTGGTGACCTGGCAGTAGCGCTGCTTGGACTCGTCCAGCTTGCGGGCTTTGGCGTCTTCACGTTCGGACTGAATGAGGCCGCGCGAGTCGCAGACGAAGACATGCTCGCGCTTCACGCCCAGGCCCACCATCACGTCCAGGCAGGCAATGGCCGCCGCACCCGCGCCCGACACGGCGACCTTGACCGCGCCGATGTCCTTGCCCACCAGCTCCAGGCCGTTCAGCAGCGCGGCCGACGAGATGATGGCCGTGCCGTGCTGGTCGTCATGGAAGACCGGGATGTTCATGCGCTTGGACAGCTCGCGCTCGATGTAGAAGCACTCGGGCGCCTTGATGTCCTCGAGGTTGATGCCGCCCAGCGTCGGCTCCATCGCCGCGATGATGTCGATGAGCTTGTCGGGGTCGCGCTCGGCCAGCTCGATGTCGAACACATCGATGCCGGCGAACTTCTTGAACAAGCAGCCCTTGCCTTCCATCACCGGCTTGGCGGCCAGCGGCCCGATGTCACCCAGGCCCAGCACCGCCGTGCCGTTGGTGATCACGCCGACGAGGTTGCCGCGCGACGTGAACTCGGCCGCCAGCGACGGGTCGGCCTCGATGTCGAGGCAGGGATAGGCCACGCCAGGCGAATAGGCCAACGACAGGTCGCGCTGGTTGCTGAGCGCCTTGGTGGGCGTGACGGAGATCTTGCCGCGCGTGGGTGCGCGGTGGTAGTCGCGGGCGGCGTCGCGCAGCGCGGCTTCGGCGGGCGACAGCGGGGCGTTGTTCTTGTCCATGGCCTTGGGTCTCGCAGGGGGAGAAGAGATGCAGGAGATGCGCGAGGTTACGCCGCGTTTCGGCCCCGCTTGATGCCGGTTTCTTCGCGATTCATGCCGACCACGCGATCGGCCGCGCATGAAAAAGGGGCCCACGCGGGGCCCCTCGGCGCCTCGGGGATGCCGTTCAGCCGGCCGCGCGCTGGCTCAGGATCTCGAAGGCCGGCAGGGTCTTGCCCTCCAGCACTTCCAGGAAGGCGCCGCCGCCGGTGGAGATATAGCCCACGTCCTGCTCGATACCGTACTTGGCAATCGCCGCCAGCGTGTCGCCGCCGCCGGCAATGCTGAAGGCACTGCTCGCGGCGATGGCGCGGGCGATGGTCTCGGTACCGTGGGCGAAGGCGTCGAACTCGAACACGCCAACCGGGCCGTTCCAGACGATGCTGCCGGCGGCCTTGAGCTGCGCGGCCAGCAGCGCGGCAGTTTGCGGGCCGATGTCGAGGATGAGGTCGTCATCGGCCACGTCGGTGGCAGCCTTGACGGTGGCCGGCGCGTCGGCCGCGAAGGCCTTGGCGGTGACCACGTCCACCGGGATGGGCACCGCGGCGCCGCGCGCCTGCATCGCATCGATGACGGCCTTGGCCTGGTCGACGAGGTCCGGCTCGGCCAGCGACTTGCCGATCTTCAGGCCGGCCGCCAGCATGAAGGTGTTGGCAATGCCGCCACCGACGATGAGGCCGTCTACCTTGCTTGCCAGCGCCTGCAGGATGGTCAGCTTGGTCGAGACCTTGGAGCCCGCAACGATGGCCAGCAGCGGCCGCTTCGGGTTGGCCAGGGCCTTGGAGATGGCGTCGATCTCGGCGGCCAGCAGCGGGCCGGCGCAAGCGATCTTGGCGAACTTGGCGATGCCGTAGGTGGTGGCCTCGGCCCGGTGGGCGGTGCCGAAGGCGTCGTGCACGAAGATGTCGCACAGCGCGGCGAGCTTCTTCGACAGGGCCTCGTCGCACTTCTTCTCGCCTTTGTTGACGCGGCAGTTCTCCAGCAGCACCAGCTCGCCGGGCGCCACGTCCACGCCGTCGACCCAGCCGGCCTTCAGCGGCACCGGGCGGCCGAGCAGCTCGGCCATGCGCGCGGCGACCGGCGCGAGCGAATCCTCGGGCTTGAACTCACCCTCGGTGGGGCGGCCCAGGTGGGAGGTGACCATCACGGCCGCACCGGCGTCCAGCGCCATCTGGATGGCCGGCAGCGACGCGCGGATGCGGGTGTCCTCGGTGATCCGGCCGTCGTCGTCCTGGGGCACGTTGAGGTCGGCACGGATGAAGACGCGCTGGCCGGCCACCTGGCCGGCGGCGATCAGGTCGGAGAAGCGGATGACGTTCATGGTCGGGTGGAGCGGAGTTGAGAAGCCTGAATGCCAGGCATTGTCTCCGCGCCACGTGACCGCGGACTCACCAGCCCAGGCCCAGCCTCAGGGTCAGCAGCACCGCCATGCCCACCGCGATGGTGCCGAGGATGTCGCGCTTCCAGAAATAGCAGGCCGTCGCGGCCAGCACGGCCGGCCAGCGGGGGTCCTTGAGCGTCGTGATGAGCTGCCCCTGCGTCATGAACACCTCGGGCGCGATGACCGCGACCAGTGCCGCCAGCGGCGCGACCTTCAGCGCCTCGCGCAGCCAGCCCGGCATCGGCCAGGGGTCGCGGCTGAGCATGAAGAAGCTGCGCGACACGAGGGTGATCACGGTCAGCCCGCCGATGGCGACCCAGATCCAGACGTCAGCCATGGGAGGCTCCCGCGCCGCCGGCACGCCGTGCGTCCAGCCACCAGCCCAGGGCGCCCGCCACCGCGATGGCGCAGACGATGTTGAGCTTCAGCGGCAGCGAATAGGCCGCGATCGAGACCACGCCCGCCACGGCCCCTACGGCCCACAGCGTGCGCTCGTTCAGCAGCGAATAGGTCAGGCCCAGCAGCGCCAGCACGCCGGCAAAACCCAGGCCCCAGGAGGTTGGCACCCGGTCGGCCAGCAGGATGCCGACCAGGGACGCCAGCTGCCACGCCGACCAGTTCACCGCGACGGTGCCCCAGTGGTAGTGCTCCTGGCCGGGCGCGGGCACGGGGTCGGGCCAACGCTTGGTGAAAAACACAAAGTTCAGGTCGCCGGCCAGGTAGCCGATGGCCAGCCGGCGCCGCAGCGGCAGGTGGCCGAAATAGAGACGCCAGGTGGCGCTGAAGATGACGAAGCGCAGGTTGACGCAGAAGGCCGTGGCGAACAGCACCCACAGCGGTGCATTGGCGGCGATCAGCGGCAGGCTGGCGAGCTGGGCGCTGCCGGCGAACACGAACAGCGTCATGCCCAGCGCCTGGGCAATCGTCAGGTGGCTCTTGACCATGGCCACCCCGGTGACCAGACCCCAGGCGGCAATGCCCAGCGACGGTGGCGCCATCTCGCGCGCGCCGCGGCGGAACTCGGGGTGGGCGGTGAAGGCGCGCAGTCGATCTAGGAACTGCATCGACCGGGGTGGGCGCTCCAAGCGCCAGGGGCAAACATCATGAAGGGCGGGCCGCTGCGGCAAACCAAAGCCTGCAGCTTACGCACCCCGGCGCCCCCTGGGTTGAGCAATGCGCAAGGAATTGATGCGCGCGACGCGAAGGGCCGCGACGCGCTCAGCGGCTCACTGCCCCAGACGGCGCAGCCTGCCGCTGCCGGCGATCGAGGTGGTGATATCAGGCGAGCCGACATAGCGCACGTCGCCGCTGCCGGCGATCGCCACATGCAGGCGCTTGGCGGCCTGCACCTGGGCGTCGCCGCTGCCGGTGATGCTGACCTTGACCTCGTCGGCGGCCAGCTCGGCGGCCGTCACATTGCCGCTGCCGGCAATCGAGACCATGGCGCTGCCCGCACGGCCGACGGCCACGATGTCGCCGCTGCCGCTGACCTTCATGCCCAGCCGGTCGGCCTCCAGGCCCTTGAACTGGATGTCGCCCGAGCCGGCAATGGCGGCATCCACCGCCCCGGCCTTCATCGCATCGACCTTGACCGTGCCGGAGCCGGCGACGGCCACCGCGCGCAGCGTGGGCATCTCGATGACGAAGCTGGGAGACGTTGACGAGGACAGGCTGTAGCCCTTCTTCGGGCCGATCTCCAGCGTGCGGCCCTTGCTGCCCTCGACGACGCGGGTTTCGATGTAGGGCAGCAGGTTGCGGTCGGCCCGCAGCTCCAGCTTGTGGCTGCCGCCCTGGCGGATGACGACCCGGAAGCCGCCGGTGAGCGCGACGCCGTCGAAGGCACCGGTCTCGCGCGCTTCGGTGGCGAGGTCGCCATTGCCGGTGACGCGCTCGCTGCCCCAGGCGTGGGCGGCGGACGAGAAGGCCAGCGCGGCGGCCAGGCTGCCCAGGGTGAAGAGGCGGCGGTTGTTCATGACGGGCTCCAGCGGGTGGTGGTGGCCGGCATCTTGCCCCGCCGCTACGGCTCGCCAGCACCCGCCGCGACGATGCGCAAAATCTGCGGTACGAAATGCGGATTGGCCGCCCAGGCCGTCAGGCCGGCGTCGGATCAGCGGCCCTTGGCCTTGTCAGCGGACTTTTCGCCGGACTTCTCGGCGGGCTTGTCGGCAGATTTCTCGGCAGACTTCTCGGCCGGCTTGGCCGCCTCGTCCTCGTCGGCCTTTGGCTTGACGGACCCCGGGCGCGGCACGACGGGCGCAATGCCCTCGAGCTTGTTCTCGCGCATGTACTCGTCCATCTCGCGCCAGCCGGCGTAGACGGCAGCCTTCTGGGCCTTGGGGTTGAGCACGTAGCAGTCCTCGATCGCACGCATCGCATGGCGGCAGGCGCTGCCGATGGCCTTGCCGTCGGCTTCCTTGGCCGCCGCGACCTTGGCCGGGTCGTCAATGCCCAGCTGCTCGCAGGCACTGAGCGCGGCGAGCAGGGGCAGGGCGACGAGAAGGCGCTTCATCGCCTCAGGTATCGGCGCGCG
>RXJV01000150.1:0-9535 GCA_003963075.1 Burkholderiales bacterium | reverse complement strand
CTCACCGATGGCGACCGGACGGGCCTGCAGGAAGGCCGCCGCCGGGCCACGCTTGCCACCGGCGCGCTGCAGCTCGGTCAGGCGCAGCGCGCCCTCGCCACAGGCCACGACCGGCCCCGGTGCGATGACCTCGCCCGGTGCGCCCTGGCCCGGCACCAGCTCAGCCCGCCAGACCTTGACGGCCTCGCCGGCCAGCGTCGCGACGCCGCCGGGAAAGGGGTCGAAGGCACGCAGCCGGCGCTCGATCACGGCCGCCGGCTGCGTCCAGGCTATCGTGCTCTCGGCCTTTTCGATCTTGTGGGCATAGGTCACGCCCTCGGCCGGCTGGGGCGTCTGCGTCAGGCCACCACAGGCCGCGAGCTCCAGCGCCTCGACGATGAGCCGCCCGCCCAGCGCGGCCAGGCGGTCGTGCAGCGTGGCGGTGCTGTCGGCCGGGCCGATGGGCTCGCGTGCCACCAGGCACATGGCCCCGGTGTCGAGCCCGGCGTCCATCTGCATGATGGTGACCCCGGTCTCGGCGTCGCCGGCCTCGATCGCGCGGTGGATGGGCGCCGCGCCGCGCCAGCGCGGCAGCAGGGACGCATGGATGTTCAGGCAGCCGCGCCGCGGGGTGTCCAGCACCCACTGCGGCAGGATCAGGCCATAGGCGGCCACCACCATCACGTCGGCGTCCGCCGCGATCAGCGCCTCGCGGGCCGCCTCGGCGTCCGCGGCGTATTTGCCGTCCAGCTTCAGGCCCTGCGGCTGCGCCACCGGCAGGCCCGCCGCCAGCGCGCGCTGCTTGACGGCCGAGGCCTGCAGCTTCATGCCGCGGCCGGCCGGGCGGTCGGGCTGGGTCAGCACCAGGGGCACCGTGAAGCCGGCGCGCAGCAGCGCGTCCAGCGCGACGGCCGCGAACTCGGGCGTACCGGCAAAGACGACTCTCATGCCCAGGCGCGCCTCAGAAGCGCTGGTTGCGCTTCTTGGCCTCGGCCTCTTCCTCGCGGGTCTTCTTGACCATCTTGGTCTTGATGCGGTCGCGCTTGAGGGGGCTGAGATATTCGACGAAGACCTTGCCCAGCAGGTGGTCCATCTCGTGCTGCACGCAGACCGCCAGCAGCCCGTCGGCATCGAACTCGAACACCTCGCCGTCGCGGTTGAGCGCGCGCACGGTCACCTCGGCATGGCGCGGCACCTTGTCGTAGATCTGCGGTACCGACAGGCAGCCCTCCTCGCCATCCACCATCTGCTCGCTGACCTTGACCAGCTCGGGATTGATCAGCACCCGCGGCGTGTCGCGGTCCTGCGAGGTGTCGATGACGATGACGCGCTCATGCACGTCCACCTGCGTGGCCGCCAGCCCAACGCCGTCGGCGGCGTACATGGTTTCCAGCATGTCGTCGACCAGTTGGCGGATGCGGGCGTCGACCTCGGCCACGGGCTTGGCGACCGTGTGCAGCCGCGGGTCGGGATAGCGAAGGATGGGGAGTTGAGCCATGACTTGTAGGTTGCCGGCCACGGCACTGGTGTTGTAAGCACTCGCAAGCGCGGCCCGGCCGGGTTGAATGCGGGCAGAATCACCCGGATTTTCGCCGAACCGGCAACCCCTTCGGAGACTGCGCCTGATGCCCGCTGCCCGCCCAGCCCCTATGCCCGTCCTCGCCGCCTGCCTGAGCCTGCTGACGCTGGGCGCCGCCTCGGCCCAAACCAGCCAGTTGCCTGTCACCGCCGAGCAGCGCCGCGTGGCGGATCAGGTCGCCTCGGCCGGTGTGCCGCTGTCCGAGCTGGCCACGGATGCGCCAGACCAGCATGTCGTGGTGGCCGGCGACACGCTGTGGGACATCTCCAAGCTGTTCCTGAAGACCCCATGGCGCTGGCCCGAGCTGTGGGGCATGAACCGCGACCAGATCCGCAACCCCCACCTGATCTATCCCGGCCAGGTGCTCATTCTGGTCAAGGTGGACGGCCGTGCGCGCCTGCAGTTCGGCCAGCGGGTCGGCGGGGACGCTGCCGGTGATGCAATCAAGCTCAAGCCGCAGATGCGCATCTCGGCGCTGGATGTCAGCCCCATCCCGAACATCCCGCTGAACCTGATCCAGCCCTTCCTGCGCGACACCGCCGTCTTTGACACCGACCGGCTGGCCACCGCGCCACGCATCGTCGCGACCCAGGAAGGCCATGTCGTGCTCGGCAAGGGCGACCTCGCCTATGCCCGCGGCGACTTCGGCGACGCGACCGATTTCCGCGTCTTCCGCACCTCCCGCCCGCTGCGCGATCCGAGCACCGGCGAGATCCTCGGCTACGAGGCCCCCTACCTCGGCACCGCCGACCTGATCCGGCCGGGCGAGGACCGCAAGACCGCCGATGGCAAGACCGAGATCGTGCCGGCGACCTTGCGGGTCAAGCTGGCCAAGCAGGAAATCGGCATCGGCGACCGCCTCGCGCCGGCACCCCAGCACACGCTGGAACGCTACGTGCCGCATGCCCCCGACGCACCGCTGGCCGGCCAGATCGTGTCGATCTATGGCGACGGCCTGAACGCCGGCCAGAACCAGATCGTTTCCCTGAACCGTGGCGCCCGCGACGGCGTTGAGCGCGGCCATGTGTTCGCGCTGTGGCGCAGCGGCATCGCGACCGTGGACACCACCGGCGACCGGGCCGTGCCGATCCGGCTGCCCGATGAGCGCCATGGCGTGCTGTTCGTCTTCCAGGTCCACGAGCGCGTGTCGTATGCGCTGATCATCTCCGTGCGCGAGCCGGTCAAGGCCGGCGACCGCTTCACCCAGCCCTGATGCTCGCACCGGCCGAGCGGGCTGCCTGGCTGCGGCTGACCGAGAGCGTCGGCCCGGCGGCCGCGCGGCGGTTGCTGGCCATGGCCGGCAGCCCGCAGGCGGTGTTCGAGTTGCCGACCGCCGCGCTGGACCAGGCCCTGCCCGGCCGGCAGCGCGATGCCCTCCACCAGCCGCCGGCCCATCTGGGCGAACTGCTCGACAAGGCCGAGGCCTGGCTGGCTCAGCCGGGCCGCGACCTGCTGGTGCTGGGCGACGCGGACTACCCGCCGCGCCTGCTCGCCACCGCCGACCCGCCGCTGCTGCTGTGGCTGCAGGGCCGGCGCGATCGGCTCACGGCACCGTCGCTCGCCGTCGTCGGCAGCCGCAACCCGACCGCCCAGGGCGCCGACAACGCCCGCGCCTTCGCCCGCGCGCTGGCCCAGCGTGGCCTCGCCATCGTGTCGGGCCTGGCGCTGGGCGTGGACGCCGCGGCGCATGAGGGCGCACTGGACGCCGGCGGAACCACGATCGCGGTCGTCGGCACCGGGCTGGACCAGGTCTACCCCAGCCGCAACGCCGACCTGGCGGCCCGCATCCTCGCCGCGGGCGGCCTGATCATCAGCGAGTACTCGCTCGGCACGCCGGTGCTGCCGGCCAACTTCCCGCGCCGCAACCGCATCATTGCCGGACTCGGCCTGGGCTGCCTGGTCGTCGAGGCCGCCGTGCAGTCGGGCTCGCTGATCACCGCGCGGCTGGCCGCCGAGGCCGGGCGCGAGGTCTTTGCGATCCCGGGCTCCATCCACTCGCCGCAGGCGCGCGGCTGCCACGCGCTGATCCGCCAGGGCGCCAAGCTGGTCGAGTCGGCCGACGACGTGCTGGAGGAACTGCCGGGACTGCAGGCCGCGCCGGCGCCGGCGCTCGAGCCGGCAGAGCTGCCGCATCAGCAGCAGGCCCTGCTCGACGCCATGGGCTTCGACCCCGTCAGCCTGGACGCGTTGATGGCCCGCTGCGGCTGGCCGGCGGCCGAGCTCAGCGCGGCCCTGCTGGAGCTGGAACTCGACGGCCAGGTGGCCCGGCTCGCCGGCCAGTTGTTCCAGCGGCGCCACCAGGGATAGCGAGCTTAACCGCGGATATCGAGGCCGGAACCGAGGGGTTATTCGCGTCCGGGGCCGTCAGGGCGCTGGGCTATCATCCCGGCACGATGTTCGATGTCCTGGTTTATCTCTACGAAACCTACTGGCGCCCGGACGCCTGCCCCGACTCTGCACAGCTGGCGCGCAAGCTGACGGCGGTGGGATTCGAGAATGACGAGATCCAGGAAGCCCTCAGCTGGCTGGAAGGTCTCGCCGCCGCGGGCGAGGCCTACCACGCCGAACAGAGCGAGCATGCGCTGCGGGTCTACTCGACCGCCGAGGTCGAACACCTGGGCGAAGCCTCGATCGGCTTCATCAGCTTCCTGGAGTCCGCCGGCGTGTTGCCGGGCCCGATGCGCGAGATGATCATCGATCGCGCAATGGCCATTGGCGGCAATGCGATGGACCTGGAAGACCTGAAGATCATCGTGCTGATGGTGTTCTGGAGCCTGGGCGAAGAGCCCGACGCGCTCATCCTCGACGAGTTGTTCGTCGCGCCGGAAGAGCGGCTGATCCACTGACCCCCGCGTCCCGGTCACCCCGTTGGATGCGGCGCCTGGGGCGCCGCTCTCATTTCAGCAGCTGATCCGGGTCCGCGTCCAGCTTGGCCAGCGCCTTGCGCGTCGCCTGCACGGTCAGGGCCTCGTCCTGGGCCGGCAGCAGCAGGCCGGCCTGCAGGAAGGCGGCCATGCGGTTCAGAGAGAACAGCACGCCACGGCCCTTGGGCGTGACGAACAGCGCCAACTGCTTCCGCAGGCCGCGCCAGGCGAGCTGGACCTGCTCGTTGCGGCCACGGTAGTCGAGCATGAACCAGCCGCCCACCTGCAGCTCGCGGGCCCAGGCCAGCATCGCCGGCGTGGGCGCCGAGCCGCCTTCGGCAACCACCTCCATGCCCTCGGACTCATGGCCCGACAGGTCGCGCACCAGCAACTCGTCGACATGGCTCTCGCCGGCGATGTCCTCGGGCAGCATGGCCTCCAGGGTTTCCAGCTGGTCCATCAACTCATCGAGCCGCTCGCGCGGGATGGCCGCGGTCTTGGCGGTGAAGGCCGCCGCCAGGGCGTTGTTGAGCAGGCGCACATGGTCGTCCTGCTTGTCCGTCGGCACGCCGGCCTGGCTCATGCCGTCGCGCAGTGTCTTCAGCAGCGGCGGCAGCTTGCGGATCACGTCGGCGCGCTCCTCGCGCGAGCCCTTGGCGCTGGCGGACCAGATCAGGTCCGCGGCGGCGCGCTTCATCAGCTTGGTCAGGTCGGACTGGGCGCCCGCACGGACCGCCGTCACGGCCAGCACATCGGCCCAGACGTGGAACAGGAAGTCCCGCACGCCGTCCTGCACCGGCACCTCGGCCAGCATCTTGCGCAGCTCGATGGTGTACTGAATGGCCAGGGTCTCGCGCTGCTCGACCTGCTGGGCCAGCGACACGCCCCGCTTGGAGGCCTGGTTCTCGTTCTCGAAGTAGTGATCGAGGAACTTCTCGAACTCGGTCAGCACCGTGGCGAACACGCGCCGGCCGGTATCGGGATAGGCCTCCACCACCTGCACGACCCGCTTGATCTCGCGTTCCAGCGCGTCGGTGCTGGCACGCTCGGCGCCGGGGCCGGTGTTCTGTGCGGTATTGAAGCCCATCACGCAGGCGCCCATGCGGTCGATCAGGCGGCGTGCCGGGTGGTCGGCGGCGGCGAAGAAGTCCGGCTCGCCCACGGCGACCCGCAGCACCGGCATCTGCAGCCGCGCGAACCAGACCCGCACCGTGGCCGGGATGCGCTCCTCGGTCAGGATGCTCTGGAACATCATCGCGACGATCTCGATGGTCGCGCGCTCGGCCGGCGTGCCCGCAGCGTGCTTGAGCACCTGCTTGAAGGCCTGGTTGCGGGCGCCGATCTCCTCCAGTGCGCGCGGCGCGCTGTGGGGGGCCGCATCGGCGGCTTCGGCGCCCGGCGCGCCGGCGCGGCGCTGCAGCGACTCCTGGGCATGCCGGATCGCCCCCATCAGCCGCGGCGATGCGGCGGCAGACCCGTCGCCGGCCGGCGGCGCGTCGGCGAGCGAGGGCTTGGGGGTGAACGCGGTGTCGCCGATCGGTGACGAGGTGCCCGCCAGGCTGGGCTTGCCGGTGCCGGGGCGCGCCGGCACCTGCCGGGTGGCGACCGGGAAGCCCGGCACATGCCGGGCCAGCACGCGCTGCAGCTGTGCCATCACCTCTTCGGCCTGGACGCTGGCCTTGCTGCGCAGCGGCGCGCCCGCCGCACCGGCAGGGCCTGCCGAGCCTCCCGGGCCGGCCTGGGCGGCACCGGAGGCCGCACCGGAGGCCATCAGAGGGCCCGGGGCCGGCCCGGGGGCAGGCGCGCCGCCGGCCGATGCCGCGCTGGCCGCGGCCGCCGTCTGCGCCGTGCGCCGGATGAAGGGGCGCAGGTCGACCTCGGGCAGCACCTTCTGGGCGATCAGCCAGCGGTTGGTCTCGTGATAGGCCTCGCTGACCAGCTGGGCGAACTCTTCGTGCAGATCGTGGTGCAGCAGCTGCCAGACATTGGCGTCCAGGCCGACCCGGGTCCAGGCGTCCAACGCCAACCGCGCCACCACATGGGCCCGCAGCAGATCGAGAGGCTCCAGATCGTCCTGCGCCTCCAGCACCTGCATGCGGGTGCGCAGGTCGGTGAACTCCCAGGTGGCGCGGTCCATCATGACCAGCGCCAAGCGCGAGCTGGTGATCTCGCGCTCGATGGTCGAGTCGTCGACCAGGCTCATCTTCAGCGACGAGTGGCCGACCGCCGCGCCCTCGTGCTCACGGCTGCCGTCGGAGACCCCGTGCACCGCTGCATGGCGCAGCGCGCCGACAACGGCCACCTGCCAGCTCGGGCCGAGCTTCTGCCAGGCCTGCACCGCGTCGCGCCGCGCCATCATCACGGCATGCGGCACGCCCTGCAGCAGCAGCTGGGCCGCCCCCTGGCCGACCGCTGCGACCAGCGGCGTCATGCCGCGCACCAGGGCCTCGAGGTAGACGCGCCGTGCCTGGGTGGCCAGGGCCTGGTTGCGAGCGGCGGTCATGGAGGCGAGGAGGCTGCGCGACGGCGGTCAGAAGGTGGATTCACTCTACACGACGGCCCCGGCGTTCGGGTCATTGGGGTCGTCGCGGTTGACAGCAGTCTTCACGAGATCCTCGCGCTTCACGCCCAGCCACATCGCAATGGCGGCGGCGACGAAGACCGACGAATAGATGCCGAACAGGATGCCGATGGTCAGCGCCACCGCGAAGTAGTGCAGGGTCGGGCCGCCGAACAACAGCATGGACACCACCATCAGCTGGGTGCAGCCGTGGGTGATGATGGTGCGGCTCATCGTCGAGGTGATCGCATGGTCGATCACCTCGTGGGTGTTCATCTTGCGGAACTTGCGGAAGGCCTCGCGCACCCGGTCGAAGATGACCACCGACTCGTTGACCGAGTAGCCCAGCACCGCCAGGATGGCCGCCAGCACCGCCAGCGAGAACTCCCACTGGAAGAAGGCGAAGAAGCCCAGGATGATGACCACGTCGTGCAGGTTGGCGATGATGCCGGCGACCGCAAACTTCCACTCGAAGCGGATGGCCAGGTAGATCATGATGCCCAGCACCGTGACGCCCAGCGCCTTGGCGGCATCGTGGGCCAGCTCGTCGCCGACCGCCGGGCCCACAACCTCCGAGCGCGACAGCTTGAGCGGCTCGGCACCGGCCGCCGTCTTGCAGATCTGCTTGCTGACCTGTTCGCCCTGGGCGGTGACCTCCTGGTGCTCGCTGACGGTGCCGGCATCGGCCTTGCACAGCTCGCCGAAGACCTTGCCGACCACCTCGGTCTGCTTCTCGCCGGGGCGCACCGGCAGCCGGATCATCACGTCGCGCGAGGAGCCGAAGTTCTGCACCTGCACCTCGCCGTAGCCCATCTTCTCGACGACCAGGCGGGTCTTTTCGATGTCGGCCGCCTGCGGATAGGCCACCTCGATGACAGTGCCGCCGGTGAATTCGATCGAGAAATGCAGGCCGCGGGTGACCAGGAAGAAGACGGCGGCGGCGAAGGTGATGAAGGAGATCGCGTTGAAGATCAACGCATGCTTCATCAGCGGCAGGTCGCGCTTGATGCGAAAGAGTTCCATGGGGTTGTGTTCCCTTAAGCCTTGGCGACTTCGTTGGTATCGGCCTCGGGTTTCCAGACCTGGCCGATGGACACACTCTTGAGCTTTTTCTGCCGGCCGTACCAGAGGTTCACGAGGCCGCGCGAGAACACGACGGACGAGAACATCGAGGTCAGGATGCCCAGGCAATGCACCACCGCGAAGCCCTTGATCGGGCCGGAGCCGAACACCAGCAGCGCGACGCCGGCGATCAGCGTCGTCACGTTGGAGTCCAGGATGGTGGCCCAGGCGCGTTCATAGCCGAGGTGGATGGCCTGCTGGGGCGAGGCGCCGCCGCGCAGCTCCTCGCGCACGCGCTCGTTGATCAGCACGTTGGAGTCGATGGCCATGCCCAGCACGAGGGCGATGGCGGCGATGCCCGGCAGCGACAGCGTGGCCTGCATCAGCGACAACGCCGCCACCAGCAGCAGCAGGTTGAAGCCCAGGGCCAGCGACGAGAACACACCGAAAAGCAGGTAGTAGACGCACATGAAGGCCGCCACCGCGGCAAAGCCCCAGGTGACGCTGGCGATGCCCTTCTCGATGTTCTCCTTGCCCAGGCTCGGGCCGATGGTGCGCTCCTCGATGATCTCCATCGGTGCGGCCAGCGAACCGGCGCGCAGCAGCAGGGCGGTGTCGCTGGCTTCCTGGGTGGTCATCGCGCCGCTGATCTGGAAGCGGTTGCCGAGCTCGGAGTTGATCTTGGGCGCCGTGACGACCTCGCCCTTGCCCTTCTCGAACAGCAGGATGGCCATGCGCTTGCCGATGTTCTCGCGCGAGGTCTCCTTCATGACCCGTGCGCCCTTGGCATCGACGGTCAGGTGCACGGCCGGGTTGTGGTTCTCGTCGAAGCCGGGCTGGGCGTCGTTGAGGTTGTCGCCGGTCAGGATGACCTGGCGCTTGACGATGATCGGGCCGAAGCCGCGGTCGATGAAGCGCTCGGTGCCGAAGGGCACCGGGCCGTTGCCCTTCAGCGCCTCCAGCGCCTCGGCGCTGTCGTCCACCATGCGCAGCTCCAGCGTGGCGGTGCGGCCGATGATGTCCTTGGCCTTGGCCGTGTCCTGCACGCCGGGCAGCTGCACGACCACGCGGTCCGCGCCCTGCTGCTGGATCGTCGGCTCGGACACGCCGAGCTCGTTGACCCGGTTGTGCAGCGTCGTGATGTTCTGCTTGACGGCCGCTTCCTGCACGGCAGTCTGGGCCTGGGGCGACAGGCTGCCCGCCAACTGCAGCCCGCCCTCGCCATCCTGCGGCGTCCAGACGACGTCGGGCAGCTGGCTGCGCAGCAGCGCCACGGCGGCGTTGCGTTGCTCGGCGTCGCGGAACGCCACCAGCACGCTGTTGCCATCGCGCGTGATGCCGGCGTGGCGCAGGTTCTTCTCGCGCAGCAGCGAGCGCACATCACCGGTCAGCGCCTCGGCCTTCTTGGTGAGGGCCGCCTTCATGTCGACCTGCATCAGGAAGTGCACGCCGCCGCGCAGGTCCAGGCCCAGATACATCGGGTTGGCATGC
>RXJV01000169.1 GCA_003963075.1 Burkholderiales bacterium | reverse complement strand
TCGGGTCTTCGTTGGGCGGTGTGCTGCCGAAGGCGTCGCTCTCCCAGGTCCAGACGATCCTGGCGCTCTGGTCGCTGGCTTTCCTGGGGCTGCCCAGGTGGTCGGTGTGCAGGTAGACGATCCGCTCCTGCCCGGTTGGGTTGCTCGGCGTGTTGGGCGCGTAGATCAGCGCCGCGGGGGTGTCGTCGCGCCAGACGTAGGTCACCAGCGTCTGGCCAGCGCGCGGGCCGGAGGCGGCGATCTCCTCACTGAGCTGGCCCTGCGGGTCATAGCGGTACAGCGTGACGGCTGGTGTGCCGGTGGGCGGGTTGACCAGCACTTTGCGGGTGCGCTGGTTCTGGGCGTTGTGGTAGTACGTCGCCACCAATTGCCCGTTGATGCTCACCGTCTTGAGCATGCCGCTCATCCAGTAGCTGAAGCTGCGGGTGACGCTCTGGCCGTTGAGCTGGGTCTGGTCCTGCAGCAGGTTGCCGGCCGGGTCGTAGAGCCAGCTCTGGCCGTTGCGCGTGAGGATGCGGTTGCCGTTGGGCTGCACCGTGTACGTGGCCTGGCCGTCGCTCGTGCGGTTGCCGTTGGGGTCGAGCGTGAAGCTCTGGTTGGCCTTGCCGGTCTCGGTGGTGAGGCGGTCGAGCTTGTCGTAGAGGTAGGTGCTGGTGCGGCCGTCGACGCTGCGGGTTTTGATGTTGCCGCGCTCGTCGAGTTGCAGGGTTTCTTGGCCTTGGGTCTGGGCTTGGGCCTGAGCGCCGGGGGCGTGGGCGAGCAGCGCCATGCACAGCGCCAGCAGGGTCAGCCAGCCGGGCGCGTGCAGCCGCTTCGGGCTCATGCGGCCCCGCGCACTCACACGCAGGCCCAGGCGTGGACCCAGGCGCGGGCGGGCCGCCTGCCAGGCGAGCCAGCTGCCGAGCAGGATCATGGCCCACTCGGGGGCCGTGGGGGCTTCCACAGTGCCGCCCGAGCCGCCGCCGCCGGTGTTGATGCCGGTCTCGGCCTCGGCGCTGATCGCGCCGCTGCTGTCGAACTGTCGGTTGAGGCTGACGTTGTTGCCAAGCTGGGTGCTGCTGAACTGGCCATCGGCGCGGAAGCTGCTGCTCTTGATGACGGCCAGACTCGCGCCGGCGACAAGGGCATTGGCCGCGCTCACGCGGCCTTCGCTGTCACGCGCCAGCGCGATGGCCTTGCCGCTGGCGGCGCTCACGCTGGCCAGGCGGTCTTCGCCGTCGTAGCCGAAGCTCTGGGTGGTGGTGGCGCCGCCTTCGACGACGGTGCGCTGGCTGAGGTTGCCGAAGGCGTCATAGGCGTAATAGGTGCTGCCGCTGAGGTCGCTTTGCTTGCACAGCCGCCCCAGTCCGTTGCTGCAGGCCAGCGGCGCGCCGGCCGGGCTGGCGTCCCAGACCCAGGCCTGGTCTTCGCTCGTGTCGGTGCTGCCGCTCTTGCGCACGGTCATCGCGGTGGGCCGGTTCAGCGCGTCATAGGTCCAGCTGCGGGTGACGCCGCGGGCGTCGGTGCGGGTCTTGAGGTTGCCGGCTTCGTCGAAGCTGTTGCTGGTGCTGCCGGCGTCGGGCGAGGTCTCGAGCGTGGTCTGGCCGAGGCCGTCGATGGTGTAGCCGGTGGTGGCGCCGTTGGGCGCTTGCACCTGGGTGACGAGGTCGCGCGCGTCGGGGCTGAGCTGGGTGGGCTTGGCGCCGCCGTTGACGGCGTCTTCGATGCGGGTGAGCTGGTTGAGGGCGTTGTAGCGGCGCACCTCCAGCGGGCCGCTGCTCTCGCCGTAGCTGGCCACGGCGGGGCGTTGGGTGGTGGTGGGGTTGCCCTGGGCGTCGTAGCCGAACTCGGTGCTCTGGTCGACGCCGTTGATGTTCTGGATGTGGTGCCACAGCCGGCCCAGGGCGTCGAAGTCGCGCTTGATGACCTGCTCGGTCGCACCGGATGCGTTGTGGAGTTCTTCGCGGGTGACGTTGCCGGCGTTGTCCAGCGTGTAGAAGAGCTGCTCGCCACTGCCGCGCGTGATGCTGGTCAGGCGGTGGGCATCGTCATAGCCGTAGCTGACGCTGCGCGGCTGGGGGTTGCCGGCCGTGCCGGCGGCGGTCGTGCGGGTCGTCGCGGGGAAGGTGACGCTCTTGAGCAGGCCGGTGGGCCAGTAGTCGTAGCTGGTGGTGCGGGCCTGGGGTGTTCCCGCAGCGACCGTGCGGGTCTTGAGGCGCTGGCGCAGGTCGTAGCTGAGCGTGGTCACGACGCCATTCGGGTCGACCATGCGCGTGACCTGGCCGAGTGGGTTGTACTCGGTGAACTGGCTCACCTGTGCCACGCCGGCGGCATTCTTGGGCGCCGTGATGCTTTGCAGGTCGCCCTGGGTGACGCCGAGGTTCACGCCGCCCGCCACGTTGATGGTGGTGCTGGCGTGGTAGGCGTAGGTCGTGGTGTCGTCCACGTCGGTGCGCGGGCCCTTGGCGGTGAGGACCTGGCCAAACTGGTTGTAGGTCCAGCTGCGGGTGCGGGTCTTGACGCTCGCATCCAAGGCGGCAGCAAAGCCCTGGCTGCCGTCCAAATCTTTGGTCGCCTGCTCGACTTGCTTGCACAGCACGACGATGGGGCTGCCGTCTGGCAGCGTGGCGCTGCTCGGCGCGCAGGAGGCCACCGCGCCACCGTTGAACGGGTCCGGTTGGCCGTTGTAAACCAAGGTCGTGAGCTTGCCGGGCTCAGCGATCTTGGCTGCCTTGCGCCACACGGGGTGCCACTGGGTGCTGATCTTGCGCGCGCCAGCAGGCAGCGCAGACGCTGCGGTCAGTGGGGCGGTGCAGTCCGCTCCCGCCGCCAGGCCTTCCACGCGAGCAGTCTCCACGTTGCGACCCAGATCGTTGGCGTAGCAGGTCCGCCGGCCGTTGAAGTCCTCCCGCCACACCACGTTGCCGTTCGCGTCGTAGTCCTGGCTGCTCGTGCTCGCCGAACAACCCGAGCCGGCGGGTTGGGA
>RXJV01000014.1 GCA_003963075.1 Burkholderiales bacterium | reverse complement strand
AGGTACTGGCCGATGAAGCTCTCGTCCTTGAAGTTGCGCATCGCGTGGTCCAGCGTGGGCAGCCAGTCGCTGCCGGCGATGTCGGGGAACCAGGCCCTGTCCTCGTCGGTGGGCGCCTCGCAGATGCGCTTGATGTCGGTGTACATCGCAAAGCCCAGCGCATAGGGGTTCAGGTTGGCGCCGGGGTGCTGGTAGACGACATTGGTGTGGGACTTGAGCCACTCGATCATCATGCCGTCCGACAGGTAGCCGTCGTCGTACATCTGGTTGAGCAGCCGGTGGTGCCAGAAGGTGGCCCAGCCCTCGTTCATGACCTGGGTCTGGCGCTGCGGGTAGAAGTACTGCGCGATCTTGCGCACGATGCGGACGATCTCGCGCTGCCAGGGCTCCAGCAGCGGTGCGTTCTTCTCGATGAAGTACAGCAGGTTCTCCTGCGGCTCGTCGGGGAAGCGGCGGCTCTCGGCGGCTTCGTCGGGCCGGTCGGCCTTTTTGGGCAGCGTGCGCCAGAGGTCGTTGACCTGCATCTGCGCGTGATGCTCGCGGTCCTTGAGCCGGGCGCGTTCCTCGGCGAGGGACAGCTTGGCGGGCCGCCGGTAGCGGTCCACGCCGTGGTTCATCAGCGCATGGCAGCTGTCGAGCACGGCCTCGACGGCGTCCAGGCCGTGGCGTTCCTCGCAGTCGGCGACGTAGTTCTTGGCGTAGACGAGGTAGTCGATGATGCTGGAGGCATCGGTCCACATCCGGAACAGGTAGTTGCCCTTGAAGAAGGAGTTATGGCCGTAGCAGGCGTGGGCGATGACCAGGGCCTGCATGGCCAGCGTGTTCTCCTCCATCAGGTAGGCGATGCAGGGGTCGGAGTTGATGACGATCTCATAGGCCAGGCCCATCTGGCCGCGCTTGTAGCTGCGCTCGGTGGCGATGAACTCCTTGCCATAGCTCCAGTGCCG
Source organism: Burkholderiales bacterium (assembly GCA_003963075.1). Taxonomy (GTDB): domain Bacteria; phylum Pseudomonadota; class Gammaproteobacteria; order Burkholderiales; family Burkholderiaceae_C; genus Pelomonas. The sequence continues at coordinate 2,020 of RXJV01000014.1, read as the reverse complement.
GTAGTTCACCGGCATGCCGACCGAGGCGTAGGCATCCATCATCTGCTCGGCGGTGATCACCTCCAGCTGGTTGGCATAGGTGTCCAGGCCGAAGCGCGCGGCGGTCTGCTTGATGACGGCGTGGTAGTCCTCGATCAGCTCGAAGGTCCAGTCGTTGGGCGAGGGCAGCGGCTGGCTTGGGCGTCGCGCGAGCGGCAGCATGCGCTGGAGTGGGTCGCGCTGGCGCCGCTCGGGCATGCCCGGTGGTGGCTTGGCGACGCGCTCGGGATGGCGGCGGTCTTCCTTCGTGCTCATGCCGTGGCCCCTTCCTTCTTGAACAACTCGCGGAAGACGGGGTAGATCTGCGAGGCCTCGACGGCCTTGCGCATCGCGAAGTGACGCGCCTCCTCGCTGAGCTTGAGGTATTCCTCCCACAGGTTCTGCTCGGGCTCGGCGACCTGCACATAGGCGAAGTAGCGGCACAGCGGCAGGATCTTCGTTGCAAGCAGCTCGCGGCAGCGGCCGCTGTCGTGGTGCCAGTTGTCACCGTCGCTGGCCTGGGCGCCGTAGATGTTCCACTCGGTCGGCGAGTAGCGCTCGCGGATGATCTGCTCCATCAGCACGAGGGCGCTCGACACCACGGTGCCGCCGGTCTCGGTGGCGTGGAAGAAGTTCTGCTCGTCCACCTCCTGGGCCTGGGTGTGGTGGCGGATGAAGACAACGTCGATCTTCTCGTAGTGCCGCGTCAGGAACAGGTAGAGCAGGATGAAGAAGCGCTTGGCGAGGTCCTTGCGGCCTTCGTCCATGGAGCCGGAGACGTCCATCAGGCAGAACATGACGGCGCGGGTCGTCGGCACCGGGATGCGGGTGCGGGCGCGAAAGCGCAGGTCGATGGGGTCGAGGAAGGGGATGGCGTCCAGCCGCGCGCGCAGCTGGGCGATGCGCTCGCGCGTCTCGGCCAGCAGCCGCTGGGTCTCGGGGCGGTCTTCCTTCAGTAGCTCCTGCTCGCGCGCCTCGAGCTCGTGCAATTCGCGGCGCTTGTCCATGCCCAGCGCGATGCGCCGGCCCAGGGCCCCGCGCATCGAGCGCACGACGTGCAGATTGGTGGGCGTGCCGTCCGAGACGAAGCCGGCGCGCTGCGAGCGCCACTCGGGCGTGTCGGCCAGCGTCGTGCGGGCGAGGTTGGGCAGGGCCAGGTCGTCGAAGAAGACCTGCATGAACTCTTCCTTGCTGAGGTGGAAGACGAAGTCGTCCTCTCCCTCGCCCTGGTCGCTGGCCTGGCCGCCGCCGGCCCCACCGGCTTGACCACCCTTGGGCTTGGCGATGCGGTCGCCCTTGACGTACTCCTGGTTGCCGGGCCGCACCACCTCGCGCACGCCGCCGTCGCCGTGGCCGAAGACGGGTTCGCTCAGGTCCTTCTTCGGGATGTGGACGTCCTCGCCGCGTTCCATGTCGCGGATGCCGCGGCCGTCGACCGCGCGCTTCACCGCCTCGCGGATCTGCTCCTTGTGGCGCCTGAGAAAGCGCTCGCGGTTGCCGATGGACTTGTTCTTGCCCGACAGGCGCCGATCAATGATCTGCTGGAGGGACATGCCTCACCGCCTTGTTCAGCTGGACTTGCGCACCCTCAAGTACCACTCGCACAACAGCCGCACCTGCTTGGCCGTGTAGCCCTTGTCCACCATGCGCTGCACGAAGTTCTCGTGCTTCTTGGCGTCTTCGGCACTGGCCTTGGCGTTGAAGCTGATGACGGGCAGCAGCTCCTCGGTGTTGGAGAACATCTTCTTCTCGATCACCGTGCGCAGCTTCTCGTAGCTGGTCCAGTTCGGGTTCTTGCCGGCGTTGTTGGCGCGGGCGCGCAGCACGAAGTTGACGATCTCGTTGCGGAAGTCCTTGGGGTTGGAGATGCCCGCGGGCTTCTCGATCTTCTCCAGCTCGGCGTTCAGCGCCGCGCGGTCGAAGACCTCGCCGGTGTCGGTGTCGCGGTACTCCTGGTCCTGGATCCAGTAGTCGGCATAGGTCACGTAGCGGTCGAAGATGT
>RXJV01000078.1 GCA_003963075.1 Burkholderiales bacterium | reverse complement strand
ATCAAGAGCAGCATCAAGGCCGCGCGCTTCGTGCGCTTCTGCGATGCCTTCCACATCCCGGTCGTCACCTTCGTCGACGTGCCAGGCTTCATGCCCGGCACCAGCCAGGAGTACGGCGGCATCATCAAGCACGGCGCCAAGCTGCTCTACGCCTACGCCGAGGCCACCGTGCCCAAGATCACTGTCATCACCCGCAAGGCCTATGGTGGCGCGTATGACGTGATGGCCTCCAAGCACCTGCGCGGCGACGTGAACTTTGCGTGGCCGAACGCCGAGATCGCGGTGATGGGCGCCAAGGGCGCGGTGGAGATCATCTTCCGCGAGGAGAAGAAGGACCCGGCCAAGCTCGCCGAGCGCGAGGCCGAGTACAAGGCCCGCTTCGCCAACCCCTTCGTGGCCGGCGCGCGCGGCTTCATCGACGACGTCATCCAGCCGCATGAAACCCGCAAGCGCATCTGCCGCAGCCTGGCGATGCTGAAGGACAAGAAGCTGGAGAACCCGTGGCGAAAGCACGGGAACATCCCGCTCTGAGGCCGATCAGGCCCGTGTGTTGGACCGACATCAGCAAGGAGTTCAAATGAAGCGTGCCCAAACGTTTGGCCGGTGGTTGGCTGCTGTGGCGATGTGCGCCGCTGCGACTGCGCAAGCGCAGCTTGCCCGCATCGAGTTGCATTCGCTCGAAACCCGGACACCGACCGATCAGGAGTTCCTGCTCGGGTCGTCGAGCGCTCGCGTCGACCGGATCGCAGCGGAACTGCGCATCCCGCGCCCCGGGGTTGATCGCCTGCCCGCGGTGGTCCTGCTGCATGGGTCTGGCGGGGTGGGCCCGCTTGAAGATCAATGGGCGCGGGAGTTTGCTGAGCTGGGCTATGCGGTGTTGCTCGTCGACAGTTTCACGGGCCGGCGTATCGTCCACACGCGCGACGACCAGGATCAACTCAGCCGCATGGCAGGAGTCGTTGACGCCTATCGCGGCCTGGAACTGCTCAGCAATCATCCGCGCATCGATGCCAACCGTGTCGTGTTGATGGGCTTTTCGCGCGGCGGCGGTGCCACGCATTGGTCTGCCATCAAGCGCTTCAGAACCCTGTGGGGACCGAAGGCGCCGATGAATTTCGCTGCGTTCATCGCGATGTATCCAACATGCAATCGACGCTTCATCGATGGCGATGACGTGCTGGACCGGCCGGTCCGGATCTTCCACGGCGCAGCGGATGACTACATTCCAGTGGCCGAGTGCCGAGCCTATGCCGACCGGCAAGCCAAGGCAGGGCGCGACGTCCAGCTTCGCGAGTTTGCCGCTGCACACCATGTCTTTGACAACAAGATGCTGCCCGCATCGGTCAAGCTCGCTCAGGCGCAGACGACGCGGAACTGCCCGCTGGTCGAGGAGAAGCCCGACGGCCGCCTGTACGACAGCGGGACGGGTAAGGTTTTCAGCTACGCCACCGATCCTTGCGTCGAACGCGGGACCACCGTCGGCTACGACGCCACGGCGCACGCACAAACCCAGGCGGCGATCCGTGCCCTGCTATCCGATGTTTTCAAGGCCGGGCAGAAATGACCCACGTGGACGGCGCGCCAGCGTCGACGGAGCCCCTCATGTTCAAGAAGATCCTGATCGCCAACCGCGGTGATCGCGCCGCAGGCGCGGTCGCGTCAGCGACACATCGCCTGGGGGCCGGCACAGCCGGGCAAGCAGGCGGTTTCAACGCGGGAGACCACCTTGTTTAAAAAAATCCTGATCGCCAACCGCGGTGAAATCGCCTGCCGCGTCATCGCCACCGCCCGCAAGATGGGCATCGCCACCGTGGCCGTCTACTCCGAGGCCGACAAGGACGCCCGCCATGTGGCGCTGGCCGACGAGGCCGTGTTGCTCGGCCCGGCACCCTCGCGCGAGAGCTACCTCGTCGCCGAAAAGATCATTGCCGCCTGCAAGCAGACCGGCGCCCAGGCCCTGCACCCGGGCTATGGCTTTCTGAGCGAGAACGAGGACTTCGCCCGCCGCTGCGAGGAAGAGGGCATCGTCTTCATCGGCCCCAAGCACCACAGCATCGCGGCCATGGGCGACAAGATCGCCTCCAAGAAGCTCGCGAACGAGGCCAAGGTCAGCACCATACCGGGCCACAACGAGCCCATCCTGTCGCCGGAAGAGGCGGTCGAGATCGCGAAGAAGATCGGCTACCCGGTCATGATCAAGGCCAGCGCCGGCGGCGGCGGCAAGGGACTGCGGGTGGCCTTCAACGACAAGGAATGCTTCGAGGGCTTCACGAGCTGCCGCAACGAGGCGCGCAACAGCTTCGGTGACGACCGCGTCTTCATGGAGAAGTTCGTCGAGCAGCCGCGCCACATCGAGATCCAGGTGCTGGGCGACAGCCAAGGCAACGTCGTCTACCTGCACGAGCGCGAGTGCTCCATCCAGCGCCGCCACCAGAAGGTCATCGAGGAGGCGCCGTCACCCTTCATCAGCGAGGCCACGCGAAAGGCGATGGGCGAGCAGGCCGTGGCCCTGGCCAAGGCGGTGAAGTACCAGAGCGCCGGCACGGTGGAGTTCGTCGTTGGCAAGGACCAGGACTTCTACTTCCTGGAGATGAACACCCGGCTGCAGGTGGAGCACCCGGTGACGGAGTGCATCACCGGGCTGGACCTGGTCGAGCAGATGATCCGTGTCGCCGCGGGCGAGCCGCTGGGCTTCACGCAGGCTGACATCCGGCGCGACGGCTGGGCCATCGAATGCCGCATCAACGCGGAAGACCCCTTCCGCAACTTCCTGCCCTCCACCGGCCGCCTGGTGCGCTACCAGCCGCCGGACGTGAGCATGGTGCAGGCCGAGCCCGAGCGTTTCGGCGTGCGCGTGGACACCGGCGTCTACGAGGGCGGCGAGATCCCGATGTTCTACGACTCGATGATCGCCAAGCTCATCGTGCACGGGAAGGACCGTGCCGAGGCGATTGCCAAGATGCGCGAGGCGCTCAACGGCTTCGTGATCCGCGGCGTGTCCAGCAACATCCCCTTCCAGGCCGCGCTGCTGGCCCACCCGGATTTCGCCACCGGCAATTTCAACACTGGCTTCATCGCCCAGCACTACGCCGACGGCTTCAAGGCCGAGGACGTGCCGCACGACGACCCGCTGTTCCTGGTGGCGCTGGCCGGCTTCATCCGCCGCAAGGCGCGCGAGCGCGAGGCCGGCATCAGCGGCCAGCTGCCGGGCCACGAGGTGCAGATCGAGCATGACTACGTCGCCGTCGTGAACCTGGGCGGCGGTCAGAACGAGCGCCATCCGCTGCACATCAGCGAGTTCGCCGGCACCCGCGGCGAGGCGCTGGTGAAGGTTGGCGGGCGGGACTACCGCATCATCAGCCGCTCGCGCCTGAACGATGTGCGCATCGCCGGCACCGTCAACGGCCGGCCGTTCACCGCCCAGGCCGAGCGCGGCACCGCGAAGAACCCGCTGGCCTACCGCATCCAGCACGGCGGCCGCGCCGTCGAGCTGTCGGTGCTGAACCCGCGCGCGGCGGAGCTGCTGGCGCTGATGCCGTACAAGGCGCCGCCCGACACATCCAAGCTGCTGCTGTCGCCGATGCCCGGCCTGCTGGTGCACGTCGCCGCGCAGGTCGGCCAGACCGTGCAGGCGGGCGAGCGCCTCGCGGTCATCGAGGCGATGAAGATGGAGAACATCCTGTCCGCCGTGCAGGACGTGACCGTGGCTGAGGTGCTGGCCAAGCCGGGCGAGAGCCTGTCGGTCGACCAGCCCATCCTGCGCTTTGCCTGAGTCGGTCGCGATCGTCGGTGCCGGCGTGGCCGGCGCGGCGGCGGCCATCCGGTTGGCCGAGCAAGGCGTCGAGGTCGACCTTTACGAGGCGGTGCCCGAGCCGCGCCCGATCGGTGCCGGCCTGCTGCTTCAGCCGACCGGGCAGCGGGTGCAGGCCGCGATGGGCTTGCTGAACGAGGCGCTGGCGCTCGGCACCCGGGTTGACCGGCTGTTTGGTGATACGCCCACCGGTCGCACCGTGCTGGACATGAGCTACCGGCGGTTACGGGCGGACGCCTACGGCCTGGGCATCCAGCGCGGTGCCTTGATGGGCCTGCTGTGGTCGCGCGTGCAGGCGCTGGGCATCCGCTGGCAACGCGGCGTGGCGGTGGACGGCTTCACGCAGGACGCCGCCAGCGTGACGCTGCAACTGAGCGGCGGCACCTCCGCGCGGCATGCGGCGCTGATCGTCGCCAACGGCAGCTTCTCGCGGTTGCGCGAGGGGCTGCGTGTGGCCCAGCATGCGCGGCCGTTTCCGTGGGGTGCGGTGTGGACGGTGCTGCCGGCGCCGGAGGGGTTCCCGCAGATCGAGCTGCGCCAGCGCTTCCGGGCCGCATCGCAGATGCTCGGCCTGATGCCGGTCGGCAAGTCATCTCACGACGACAGGGCGCGCGGCATCAATCTGTTCTGGAGCCTGCCGGTGGTGGAACTGGACAGCTGGGCGTCGCGGATCGGACTGGCTGCGCTGAAGCAGCAGATGACCGAGCTGTTCCCCGACGTGGCGCCGCTGCTGGCCGGGCTGCGTGACCCCGCGCAGCTGCGCGAGGCCCGCTATGCCGATGTCTGGATGCGGCGCTGGCACGACGGACGGGTACTCGCCATCGGCGACTGCGCCCACGGCATGAGTCCGCAGCTCGGGCAGGGCGCCAACATGGCGCTGATCGATGCGCATGAGCTGGCCGCCGAACTGAGGGGCCGGGACCGGGGCTGGCCCGCCGTGTTCGAAGGCTACACACGCCGTCGCCGCGCCCATATCCGCTTCTACGGGCAGGCCAGCAGGGGGCTGACGCCGATGTTCCAGTCGCATGCCGTGGTGGCACCCTGGCTGCGCGACCGCTTCTTCGGCTGGGGTGGCCGGCTGCCCTACATCCATCAACAATCCATTGCCACCCTGGCCGGCTACAAGACCGGCTGGCTCTGGGGGCGGCTCAAACTCTGAGGACGAATCCCATGAGCACCCTTTCGCGCCCCTTCCGGGTTCTCGGCCTGCAGCAGATCGCCATCGGCGGCCTCGACAAAGCCAAGCTCCGCCACCTGTGGGTGGATCTGCTGGGCCTGCCCGTCACCGGCACCTTCCAGAGCGAGCGCGAGAACGTCGACGAGGACATCTGCACGCTGGGGCAGGGTGCCCACGCGGTGGAGGTGGACCTGATGCAGCCGCTGGATCCCGACAAGAAGCCGGCCGTCCACGCGACGCCGCTGAACCACATCGGCCTGTGGGTGGACGACCTGCCGACTGCGGTGCAGTGGCTGGAGTCGCAGGGCCTGCGCTTCGCGCCAGGCGGCATCCGCCGCGGGGCGGCGGGGCATGACATCTGCTTCGTCCACCCCAAGGGCAACGAGCAGTTCCCGTTCGGCGGCGAGGGCGTGCTGATCGAGCTGGTGCAGGCGCCGGCCGAGGTGGTGGCCGTGCTCGGCCGGTAAAACGCTTCGGCAGCGCTCAGCCGGGCGGCCGCGCGGTGGCAGCCAGCTTGTCGATGTCGACGCTGCGCATCGCACCGCGCAGCAGATCGATGCCGACCTGCTCGCCCTTGGCCTCGACGACAATGCCATTGGGCAGCAGCACCACCAGCTCGGCATGTGAGCCGTCCTTGCGATAGTCCTCGCGCACGCTGCGATCGCCCTGCTTGAAGACGCGCTCGATGCGGCCATCGGCGTCCTTGTCGAGCGTCATATTGGCCCAGCCGGCCAAGCTGGCGATGCCGGCGAGGCTGCCCATGTCGGTGATGTCCAGGCTGACCGACTTGTCGCCGTTGTCATAGCGGGCCCGAGCGGAGGATGAGGCGATGCCCATCACCGCCCCGCTCTGGGCCTCGACACTGCTGCGCTTGAGATCGCCGATGGCGTTCGGCAGCAAGGCCTTGAGGTCGGCGGCGGGCATTGGCTTGCCACCGCCGGTGGCGCCGGTCATGGCGCCCATCATCTCGCCCAGGGCCTTGCCGGCCGCCGCGCCGTCGCCCTTGGCCTGAGCCTCCTCGACGCGTTGGCCCAGCGCCTCCATGCGCTTGGCGGCCTCTTCGAGCTTGCGGGTGTCGATGCTGACTTCACCGTCGGGGCCGCGCAGCGTCACCGAGCCGCCGGGATGCCCACGGCCCCAGGCGCCCAGGCCGTGCGAGGCGCCGAGCAGCGCGCTGCTCACCGCGCCCACGACCAGCCCGGCCACCACGCCCGCGACGACGACGACCGCGGTGTAGCCGGCGGACTTGTCCGGCGGGCTGCGCATCAGCACCGGCAGCCCGAGGTAGATCAGGTAGATCGAATACAGCCCGCAGAGCAGGCCCAGCACGCTCAGCGAGGGCAGCAACTGGAACACGCCGCCCAGAAAGCCGGCCGTGCTGCCGTAGGCCACCAGCTTGAGCGCCGCGAGCGGGTCGGGCGTGCCGCCGAAGCTCGGCGCCAGCGCGTTGACCAGCAGCGACAGCAGGTAGACCATGCCCAGCGACAGCGCATAGCCCACCACCATGTGCGCCAGGCCGCTGAACAACGGAACGCGGTAGCTGAAGCCGAAGGCGCCCAGCCCCAGAACCGACATGCCCACAAAGCCCGCCAGCGCCGGCACCGCCGCCAGCAGGAGCAGCCAGTCGCGATACAGGGACTGCGTCGTCGCGGCCTCCTGCGCGATCTGCGGCCAGGTGTCCTTGGGCTTGAGCAGGATGTCTTGGGCGCGCTGGATCGGGTTCATGCGGACCTCCAAAGGGACGCCGCATCCTAGAAGCCCGGCCTTGGGGCGGCACATGGGGCTTTCATGAAGCCGCCGGCGTCCCTGCCGTCTTTGGCGTTGACGAAGCCGTGCTTGGCGAATCGCCGCTTCCGCCGCGGCCAGCCGCTGCGTAACCTGCGGCCAGCAAAACTTGCGCGTGCCGCCGGGGCTGACCGGCCCGTGGCACACCGGAGGGCGGGGGCGTCACAAGTGCCTTCGTGGTTTCGGTCGCAAGGCTTTGCACCGGCGGTGGCCATGCCCAGCGGGGCCGCCGATGCATGCGGGCGTGATCGGTGCGGTCAGCGGACGGGCCAGAGCCGACGGGCCAGAATGGTGGCCTTGCACGAGAGCCGTCCATGCGTCGCCTGATTCCCTCCCTGCTTGCCGGTCTGCTGCCGCTGGCCGCCCAGGCCTGGGGCAACCACAGTCCCATGTGCTACCGGGCCTTTGAGGGCATGCCCGAGGTCGCCCGTGCGCCGGCCGTCAAGGTCGAGCCCCTGGTGGACTTTCTGCGTGACCAGGAGCCGGCCATTGCGCGCGCGCTGGACGCACAGGAGGCCTGGGCTCGCGAACACCTGAAGCTGCATGCGCCGCGCCCGGAGGCGCTGCGCTGGGTGCCCGACAGCCGGCGCAGCGACGCCGACCGGCGCGCAGCCTTTCTGGCCGCGCTGCGGCTGTCACCGCAGAGTCGCCTGGCGCTCTACATCCAGCCCGATCCGCAGGCGCAGGCCAGCGCGCAGCCGCCGCTGGCGGCCGAGCTCGTCACGGTCGTCCGGCCGGGCGCCGGGGCGACGCAGCGTTTCGTTGCGCTGCAGCCCGGTGAGGCCGTGCCGGCGCTGGCGGTGCTGGCCTCGGCCTGCGACGAGCCCGACTATGGGCACGACCTCAACCTGTTTGACGACAACCCCGGCCACCCGGCCTATGGCTTTGGCCGTCAGCCATTCGGCAACCCGGCGGTGGCCATCAGTTCGCAGGCCCCGTTTCATATGGGCTTCTTTCACCAGGGGGCCGTCTTCAATGCGGTGGCGCCGGGCTTCACGCGCAGCTTCACCGAGTTGCGTGTGCAGCAGTACGCCGGCCTCGCCGCGCTGGCCTGGCAGACGGGCCACGCCTACTGGGGCTGGCGTTTCGCCGGCATGGCCTTGCACCATGTCGAGGACCTGACGCAGCCCTACCACGCCAGTGCCGCTCCGGGCGCTTCGCTCGCTTACATGCTCTGGGTCAATCTGAAGGCCCAGCTCGGTGCGCCAGCGGATCGGCAGGGCCTGGTGGTGCTGCAGAGCAATCGGCATTTCGTGCTGGAGCAGTTCCAGGCGAATTGGATCCTCGACGATGCACGCCAGCGCCGCGACGGGCCGCTGCAACAGGCCCTGCGCGATGCCGGCCGCGACGCCCGCTACCCGGCCTGGGGGCCGGGCTATCTGCGCGAAGTGGTCGCGGCCGAAGCCCATGCGGCCGGGCCCGAGACGGACGCGGCCGTCGTTGTCGGGGCGCCGGCTCGGTTCGTGACCGACCCCAGCCTGGATTTCGCGGCGAATGCCGCGCGCTTCGGTCCGGAGCTGGCCGAGGAGGTGCAGGCTCAGCGAGATGCCCTGCGCCGCCAAGTGGCCGAACTGCTGGGCCGATTCGGGGCGCACAGCCGCAACGCCTTGCGCGGCATGCTGCGCGAGGCGGGTCGAAACGGGTCTTGAGTTTCGTCATCCGCGAAATCGCAATCGCGATTTGGCGCAGAATTACCTGTTCCGCGAAGGCTATGCTGGAGTCAAACGACGATGCGCCACGACCTCACCACCCTCAACCTCGTGCTCGCGATCGAGCAGACCCGCTCGATCACGCGCGGCGCCGCCCAGGAGCATCTGGCGCTGGCGGCGGCGAGCAAGCGCCTGTCCGACCTCGAAAGCCGCCTCGGCGTGCAGTTGTTCGAACGGCGGGCGCGGGGCGTCGAGCCGACCGAGGCCGGTCGTGCGCTGGTGCGGCATATCCGCTCGCTGCATGCCTCGCTCTACGCCCTCGAGACCGAGGTCATGGAGTTCTCGCGCGGCATCAAGGGGCATCTGCGCATCGCGGCCAACAGCAGCGCGATCACCGAGGCGCTGCCGCCGCACCTGGTGGGTTTTTCCCAGGCGCACGGACAGATCCGCATCAGCCTGGAAGACCTGACCAGCGCCGAGGCCCAGGCCGCGGTGGCCGAGGGGCGGGCCGACGTCGGCGTGTTCTCGCCGCCGCTGCTGGACAACCGGCTGCAGACCTGGGTTTTCGCGCATGGCCGGCTGGCGGCGCTGGTGCCGATCAAGCATCCGCTCAGCGCCCGCGAGGAGGTCACCTTCGACGACCTGCTGTCCTATGACCTGATCGGCCTGCATGCCGGGGCCAGCGCCCAGGAGCTGATGCGCGAGCAGGCCGCGGCACGCGGCAAGACGCTGAACGCCCGCTGGCAGGTGCGCGGCTTCGACGCGATCGCCCAGCTGGTCGAAGCGGGCCTGGGTGTGGCGGTGCTGCCCGAACAGCCGGCCGAGCGTTTCACCCGCGTCTTTGGCGTGCGCTGCCTGCGCCTTGAAGAGCCCTGGGCCGAGCGCGAATATGTACTGGGCGTGTTGCGCCAGCAGCGGCTGCCGACGGTGGTGCAGCGCTTCGTCGACACGCTGATTCCACGAGACAAGCAATGACCTCACGCACCCTCTACGACAAGCTCTGGGACGAGCATGTCGTGCACACCGAGCCCGATGGCACGGCGCTGCTCTACATCGACCGCCACCTCGTGCACGAGGTGACCAGCCCGCAGGCCTTCGAAGGCCTGGACCTGGCCGGCCGCAAGGTCTGGCGCCTGAGCGCCAACCTCGCCGTCAGCGACCACAACGTGCCGACGACCGAACGCTCGCAGGGCATCGCAGACCCGATCTCCAAGCTGCAGGTCGACACGCTCGATGCCAACTGCGACCGCTTCGGCATCACGCAGTTCAAGATGAGCGACAAGCGCCAGGGCATCGTCCACGTGATCGGCCCGGAGCAGGGCGCCACGCTGCCGGGCATGACGGTCGTCTGCGGCGACAGCCACACCTCCACCCACGGCGCCTTTGGTGCGCTGGCGCACGGCATTGGCACCAGCGAGGTCGAGCATGTGCTGGCCACGCAGACGCTGTCGGCCAAGAAGGCCAAGAACCTGCTCGTCAAGGTCGAGGGCCAGTTGCCGCGCGGCTGCAGCGCCAAGGACATCGTGCTCGCCATCATCGGCAAGATCGGCACGGCCGGTGGCACCGGCTACACCATCGAGTTCGCCGGCTCGGCCATCCGCGCGCTGAGCATGGAAGGCCGGATGACGGTCTGCAATATGGCGATCGAAGCCGGCGCCCGCGCCGGCCTGATCGCGGTGGACGACACGACGATCAACTATGTGAAGGGCCGCCCTTTCAGCCCGCAAGGCGTGGAGTGGGAGCAGGCCGTGGCCTACTGGCGCACGCTGCACTCGGATGCCGGCGCGCACTTCGACAAGGTCGTCGAGATCGATGCCGCCCAGATCCGCCCGCAGGTCACCTGGGGCACCTCGCCCGAAATGGTGCTGGCCATCGACGACCGCGTACCCGACCCCGACAAGGAAAAGGACGCCATCAAGCGCGGCGCCATCGAGCGCGCGCTGACCTATATGGCGCTGGAGCCGAACAAGGCCATCGCCGACATCCATGTCGACAAGGTCTTCATCGGCTCCTGCACCAACAGCCGCATCGAGGACATGCGCGAAGCCGCAGCCGTCGTGCGGCGCGTGGGCGGCAAGGTCGCCCGCAACATCAAGCTGGCCCTCGTCGTGCCGGGCTCGGGCCTCGTCAAGGCCCAGGCCGAGGCCGAAGGGCTGGACCAGGTGTTCAAGGCCGCCGGCTTCGAGTGGCGCGAACCGGGCTGCTCGATGTGCCTGGCGATGAACGCCGACCGCCTGGAGCCGGGCGAGCGCTGTGCCTCGACCAGCAATCGCAACTTCGAAGGCCGCCAGGGCGCGGGTGGGCGCACCCACCTCGTCAGCCCGGCGATGGCGGCCGCTGCCGCGATGACCGGCCACTTCGTCGACGTTCGGACCCTCGCCTGACATGGACAAGTTCACTTTGCACACGGGCCTTGTGGCCCCGATGGACCGCGAGAACGTCGACACCGACGCGATCATTCCGAAGCAGTTTCTGAAGTCGATCAAGCGCACGGGCTTCGGCCCCAACCTGTTCGACGAATGGCGCTACCTCGACCACGGCGAGCCGGGGCAGGACCCGGCCAGCCGCAAGCCCAACCCCGACTTCGTGCTGAACCAGCTGCGCTACGCCGGCGCCAGCGTGCTGATCGCCCGCCAGAACTTCGGCTGCGGTTCCAGCCGCGAGCATGCGCCCTGGGCGCTGCAGCAGTTCGGCTTCCGGGCGGTCCTGGCGCCGAGCTTCGCGGACATCTTCTTCAACAACTGCTTCAAGAACGGCCTGCTGCCCATCGTGCTGCCGGAGGGCGCCATTGCCCGCCTGTTCGACGAGGTGGCTGCCTTCCCGGGCTACCAGCTCACCATCGACCTGCCGCGGCAGGTGGTCGTGAAGCCGGACGGCGCCGAACTGCCCTTCGACATCGAGCCCTTCCGCAAGGAGTGCCTGATCGGCGGCCTCGACGAGATCGGCCTGACGCTGCAGCACACCGACAAGATCCGTGCCTACGAGGCGCAGCGCATCGCCGCCAAGCCCTGGCTGAACAACCGAGTGATTTGATGAAGAAGATTGCAGTACTGCCCGGTGACGGCATCGGCCCCGAGATCATGGCCGAGGCCGTCAAGGTGTTGCAGGCGTTGGACCTGCCTCTGACGCTCGAATGGGCCGACGTGGGTGGCAAGGCCTACGAGACCCATGGCCATCCGCTGCCGCCCGCCACACTCCAGCTCGCCCAGGAGGCTGATGCCGTCCTGTTCGGCGCCGTCGGCGACTGGAAGTACGACAAGCTGGAGCGCGCACTGCGCCCCGAGCAGGCCATCCTCGGCCTGCGCAAGGCCCTGGGCCTGTTCGCGAACTTCCGCCCGGCGATCTGCTACGAACAGCTGACCCACGCCTCGTCGCTGAAGCCCGAGCTGGTGGCGGGCCTCGACATCCTCATCATCCGCGAGCTGACCGGCGACATCTACTTCGGCCAGCCGCGTGGCCGCCGCACCGCGGTGGACGGCCACTTCCCCGGCGCGGAGGAGGGCTTCGACACGATGCGCTACTCGCGCCCCGAGATCGAGCGCATCGCGCACGTCGCCTTCCAGGCCGCTCGCTTGCGGTCCAGGAGGCTCACCAGCGTCGACAAGGCCAATGTCCTGGAGACCTCCCAGCTCTGGAAGGACGTCGTCACCGAGGTGCATGCCCAGTACCCCGATGTCGAGCTCGACCACATGTACGTCGACAACGCGGCCATGCAGCTCGTCAAGGCGCCCAAGAAGTTCGACGTCGTCGTGACCGGCAATATGTTCGGCGACATCCTGTCCGACGAGGCCGCGATGCTGACCGGCTCGATCGGCATGCTGCCGTCGGCCTCGCTGGACGCCAACAACAAGGGCTTGTACGAGCCATCCCACGGCAGCGCGCCAGACATTGCTGGCAAAGGCATCGCCAATCCGCTGGCTACAATCCTGTCCGCTGCCATGATGCTCAAGTTCTCCCTCCACCAACCCGACGCTGCCGCTCGTATCGAGCAGGCCGTGCAGTCGGTGCTGGCTGACGGCTTGCGCACCGCCGACATCTGGGGTGAAGGCACCTCGAAGGTTTCGACCCGCGAGATGGGCGACGCCGTCGTCAAAGCCATCACGACCACCAAAACCATCAAGAGCTAACGCTCCGTCTCGTCTCGCCCCCTCCAAACCCGGCGAACGAGCCGGGGCCCAAAGCGGAAGGGGTTTGGTGAACGAAAGGACTGATGATGACGACCTTGGTAGGCCTTGTAGGCTGGCGTGGCATGGTGGGCTCTGTGCTGATGGAGCGCATGACCGCCGAGCGCGACTTCGACCTGATCGAGCCGCTATTCTTCTCGACCTCCAACGCCGGCGGCGCCGCACCGGCCCAGGCCAAGAATGAGAAGACGCTGCAGAACGCCTTCGACATCGACCAGCTCAAGCGCTGCGACATCATCATCACCGCCCAGGGCGGTGACTACACGACCGAGGTCTTCCCCAAGCTGCGCGCCGCGGGCTGGAACGGCCACTGGATCGACGCCGCGTCGACGCTGCGGATGGCGGATGACGCCGTCATCATCCTGGACCCGGTCAACCGCCCGGTCATCGACCAGGCACTCGCCAGCGGCGGCAAGAACTGGATCGGTGGCAACTGCACCGTCAGCTGCATGCTGATGGGCGTGGGCGCGCTGTACAAGGCCGGGCTGGTCGAATGGATGTCCACCCAGACCTACCAGGCGGCCTCCGGTGGCGGTGCCCAGCACATGCGCGAGCTGCTCACGCAATACGGCACGCTGAACGCCTCGGTCAAGGCGCTGCTGGACGACCCCAAGAGCGCCATCCTCGAGATCGACCGCCAGGTCATCGCCAAGCAGCGCGCGCTGTCGGCCGACGAGACGGCCAACTTCGGCGTGCCGCTGGGCGGCTCGCTGATCCCGTGGATCGACAAGGATCTGGGCAATGGTCAGTCCAAGGAAGAATGGAAGGGCATGGCCGAGACCAACAAGATCCTCGGCAGTAACCACATCCCGGTTGACGGCTTCTGCGTGCGCGTCGGCGCGATGCGCTGCCACAGCCAGGCCCTGACCTTCAAGCTCAAGAAGGATGTGCCGCTGGCCGACATCGAGGCCATGATTGCCGCCGACAACGCCTGGGTGAAGGTGGTGCCCAACACGCGTGAGGCCACCATCCGCGATCTGACGCCGGTGGCGGTCACCGGCACGATGACCATCCCGGTCGGCCGCCTGCGCAAGCTCGCGATGGGGCCGGACTACCTCGGTGCCTTCACGATTGGCGACCAGCTGTTGTGGGGGGCCGCGGAGCCACTGCGGCGCATGCTGCGGATCTTGCTGGAGCGTTGATCGCCGTTTCGAACTGGCCCTCGGGCCCGTTTTTGCTTTTCGGCCGAGAGGCGCCGGGAATCGCTGCAGCGTGAATTGCTTACGGTCTTTTACTTGTTGAACTAGGGTTGACCCTTACTCCGATA
The DNA here is from genome assembly GCA_003963075.1 of Burkholderiales bacterium. GTDB lineage: Bacteria > Pseudomonadota > Gammaproteobacteria > Burkholderiales > Burkholderiaceae_C > Pelomonas. The sequence continues at coordinate 29,445 of RXJV01000078.1, read as the reverse complement.
TTGAAACCAAGCGACACATCACATACCGCTTGAGCAAATCAGCGTATATGCTTGATGCCGTTGTGTTTTTGATTCGAAACTCGACGCAGGCCCAACCATGCAAACCCGTGTGCAGACCCGGTTCGTGCAGTGCTTGCTGAAGATCGAGACAGGCGGGGCCCATTACCCCGCCTTGTTGCTTTGGGGAATGCCTTGAAAGACCACACCCGCGACGCATCCGACGGAATTCGCCCGATGGGCCTTGTCCGCCATCACGTGGCGCTGGCCGCTGCCCTTTTGGTGCTGGGCAGTGGCGCGCAAGCGGTGGGCCTGGGCAGGCTGAACGTCCAATCGGCGCTGGGCGAAGCCATGCGCGCCGAGATCGATGTCTCGAGCTTGACGGCCGAGGAAGCGGCGACGCTGAAGGTACGCATTGCGCCACCGGATGCTTACCGTTCATCCGGCGTCGAATACAACCCGGTGCTGGCCTCCAGCCAGGTGCAGATTGCGCGGCGTGACGGCCGGACCGTGCTGCGTGTCGTGAGCGACCGCGCCGTCCAAGAGCCCTTTGTCGACGTCATCCTGGAGCTGACCTGGTCCAGCGGCCGTCTGGTGCGCGAATACACGCTGCTGTTCGACCCGCCGAGCCTGCCCAAGCCGGCGCCGGTCGTCACGGCACCGCCGGCGATCGCGGCGGCCCCGAGCCAGGCCGCCTCGTCGGAGGCCGTGCCCGCGCCGGCCCCAGCGGTCACTGCGGCCCTGCCTCGCAGCGCGCCGACGCCAGCCGTTGCGCGTGCGCCGTCACCGGCTCAGGTGCAAACCCGCCCGCCGGCCAGCCCGGCCTCCGAATACACGGTGCGCCCGGGCGACTCCCTGTCCAAGGTGGCTGCGCGCACACAGGTCAGTGGCATCTCGCTGGACCAGATGCTGGTGGGCCTGTTCCGCAACAACCCCGATGCCTTCATCGACGGCAACATGAACCTGCTCAAGGCCGGCGCCGTGCTGCAGGTGCCGTCCGGCGATGCCCTGGCCAGCGTGCCGGCGGCAGAAGCGCGGCGGGTCATCATGGCCCAGAGCGCCGATTTCTCGGCCTACCGGCAGCGCCTTGCATCGGCCGCGCCGACCTTGCGCGCCACCGAGAGCGAGCGTCAGTCCAAGGGCCAGGTGCAGGCGGCCGTCGAGGAGCGCAAGTCGGCCGCCGCGGCGACCCCGGACAAGCTCACGCTCAGCAAGGCCGGCACGGCAGCAGCCAGTGCCGCTGAGGTCAAGCTGTCCAAAGAGACCGAGAAGAAGGACGCGGCCGCTCGCGTGGCGGAGCTGACTCGCAACGTCGAGGAGTTGAAGAAGCTGTCGAGCGCAGCCAAGCCCGGTGCGCCGGCGGCCTCCGCCGCACCGGTGGCTGCTGCACCCGCGCTGCCTGTGCCGGCACCGGCACCGGCCCAGCCGCCGTCGGCTGTCGCCTCGTCCGCACCCGCAGCAACCGCTGCTGCAACCGTTGCCGCTTCGGCGGCGGCATCGCGGCCGCAAGCCCGCGCCAGCGCGCCGGTGGCGCCCGCGCCGGTGCCTGAGCCGCCGGGCTTCATCGATCAATTGCTCGACAGTCCCTTCGTGCTGCCGGTCGCGGGCATGCTGGTCGCCGTGCTCGGCGTGCTTGGCCTGATGCGCCTGCGCGCGCGCCGTCCGGCGCATGTGGCGGAGACCGGCTTCCACGAAAGCCGGCTGCAGCCCGATTCCTTCTTTGGCGGCACCGGCGGCCAGCGCGTCGATACCCGCGATGCGCAAAACAGCGGCCAGTCGTCGATGAGCTACTCGCTCAGCCAGCTCGACGCCATCGGCGACGTCGACCCGGTCGCGGAGGCCGATGTCTATCTGGCCTACGGCCGTGATCTGCAAGCCGAGGAAATCCTGAAGGAAGCCCTGCGCGCCAACCCGACGCGCCTGGCTATCCGCCTGAAGCTTTTGGAGGTCTACGTCAAGCGGCGCGACACCAAGGGCTTCGAGCAACTGGCGATCCAGCTCTATGCCGAGACCCATGGGTCGGGTGCGGACTGGTCCAAGGCCCAGGAACTGGGCCGTGGCATCGACCCGGACAACCCGCTCTACCAGCCGGGCGGCATGCCGGTCCTGGCGGATTCGGGTCGCAGCGTGCATCCCGAGCCGATGAATGCCAGCACCCTGCCTCAGACCGCGATCGCGAGCACGCAGGGCATGGCCACCGACGCGATGAACCGCAGCGCAGGCCCGGACACCGGCCCGGTCAGCGGCTTCGATCTGGCGTTGGACCTCGACCTGGATGCTCCGGAGCCCGTCTCGCCGACGGCGATGGCCGCCACGCAAGCCCTGCCGGCTTCGGTGGAGCAGGCGCCGATGCCGATGGACTTCGACGTCTCCAGCCGCGGGGGGCGCACGACACCACCGGCTCCGGACCTGAATTTCGACCTCAGTGGCATGGGCGGGTTGTCGCCCAGCGCGCCTGCGACGCCAGCCAAGGCATCGATGGATCTGGACTTCGACCTGGGCGACTCCACGCAGCCCGGTGAGACCGATCCCAACCACCTCGCCGATGCGTTCAGCGCTCTGGGCGAAGACGACGGCGATCCGCTGCTGCGCCAGCTCGAGTTGGCCGACGAATTCCGGCAGATCGGCGACACGGAAGGTGCTCGCGAAGTGCTGCAGGAGCTGGTTCAGCGCGCCAGCGGCGGGTTGCGCGACAAGGCGCAGGCCATGCTCAACGAACTGCGCTGAGGCGCAGCCGCGATACTCGACGCCCGGCCTGGCCGGGCGTTTTTCTTGCTGGAACCCGATGAGAGTTGCACTCGGCGTCAGCTACCGTGGCGGTGGCTACAAAGGCTGGCAAAGCCAGCCCGACGGTCGCACCGTGCAGGACGCGCTGGAGAAGGGGCTGTCTACCTTCGCGGCACAGCCGATCCGGACGATCTGCGCCGGGCGAACCGACACCGGCGTGCATGGCATCAACCAGGTGATCCATTTCGACACCGACGTCGAACGCGAGCCGTTCTCCTGGGTGCGCGGCAGCAACCGCTACCTGCCGCCGGACATCGCGATCCAGTGGTGCCGGTTTCCCGGTGATGGCTTCCATGCCCGCAACTCCGCGCGCGGGCGGCGCTACGCCTATCTGCTGCTGGAATCGGCCGTGCGGCCAGCCATCGAGTCGGGGCAGTGCGGCTGGATCTTCCGGCCGCTGGACCAGGCCGCGCTGGAGGCGGCGGCCGAGCGGCTGGTCGGCGAGCACGACTTCTCCTCGTTTCGCTCGTCCGAATGCCAGGCTGCGTCGCCGGTGAAGACGCTGCGCGAGATCACCGTGCAGCGTCGCGGCGTGTACTGGCGCTTCGAGTTCGAGGCCAGCGCCTTCCTGCACCACATGGTGCGCAACCTGATGGGTTGCCTGCTCGCCGTCGGCACGGGCACGCGCTCGCCCGGCTGGGTGTCCGACGTGCTCGCGGCGCGCGACCGCAAGGTGGCCGCGCCGACGTTTGCCCCCGACGGCCTCTATTTCCTCGGCCCGACCTACGATGCCGAGCTCGACATCCCGCGGCATGTGGCCGCGCTCGACTGGTTGCCATGACCCGAATCAAGATCTGCGGCCTGACGCGCGAGGCCGACGTGGAGGCGGCGGTGGCCGCTGGCGCCGATGCCGTCGGCTTTGTCTTCTACGCCAAGAGCGCCCGCGCGGTGACGCCCGAGCGGGCGAGGGCGCTGGCAAAGCTGCTGCCGCCCTTTGTGACGCCGGTGGGCCTGTTCGTCAACGCGACCGATGCCGAGTTGCAGGTGGGCTTGGCCGCGCTGCCCAACATGCTGGTGCAGTTCCATGGCGACGAAACGCCGGGCGACTGCGAGCGCGTGAAGCGACCCTATCTGCGGGCCGCGGCCGTGGGGCCGGGCTTCGACTTGGTAGACTTCCGGTCTCGTTTTTCCAGCGCCCAGGCCATCCTGCTCGACGCCCCCGTCGACGGTTATGGCGGCGGCGGCAAGGTTTTCGATTGGTCACTCATTCCACCAAGCGTCAGCTCTCACCTCGTTTTGTCTGGTGGGTTGAATGCTGCCAACGTGGGCGATGGCATCGCCCGGGTGCGGCCCTGGGCCGTTGATGTGAGTTCCGGCGTCGAGCCCCTGGGTGGTCCCAAGGGCACCAAGAGCGCCGACCTGATCCACCAGTTCTGCGAGGCGGTCCGCCGTGCCGACGCAGCACTGACCCGCTAGGAAAAACCATGTTCGCCTACGACCAGCCCGATGCCACCGGGCATTTCCGCCATGCCGGCGCGCCGAACGCCCCCGTCTATGGCGGCAGCTTCGTCTCCGAGACCCTTGTCCATGCGCTGGACCAGCTCAAGGACGCCTATGCGCACTACCGCCACGACCCGGAGTTCATTGCCGAGTTCAAGAAGGAGCTGACGCACTTCGTCGGCCGGCCCAGCCCGATCTACCACGCCGAGCGCCTGAGCCGCGAACTGGGCGGCGCGCAGATCTACCTCAAGCGTGAAGACCTCAACCACACCGGCGCCCACAAGATCAACAACGTCATCGGCCAGGCGCTGCTGGCCAAGCGCATGGGCAAGCCGCGCGTCATCGCCGAGACCGGCGCTGGCCAGCATGGCGTGGCCACGGCCACCATCTGCGCCCGCTACGGCCTGGAATGCGTGGTCTACATGGGCAGCGAGGACGTCAAGCGCCAGAGCCCCAATGTCTATCGCATGAAGCTGCTCGGCGCGACCGTCGTGCCGGTGGAGAGCGGCAGCAAGACGCTGAAGGACGCGCTCAACGAAGCGATGCGCGACTGGGTGACGAACGTCGAGAGCACCTTCTACATCATCGGCACCGTGGCGGGCCCGCACCCCTACCCGATGATGGTGCGCGACTTCCAGCGCATCATCGGCGACGAGTGCCTGGTGCAGATGCCCGAGATGACCGGCCGCCAGCCGGACGCCGTGCTGGCCTGCGTGGGCGGCGGCAGCAATGCCATCGGTATTTTCTACCCCTATATCCCGCACGCTGCGACGCGCCTGATCGGCGTGGAAGCGGCCGGGGAGGGCATCGACAGCGGCAGGCATGCGGCGACGCTGAGCGCCGGCACGCCTGGCGTGCTGCATGGCAACCGCACCTATCTGCTGCAGGACGGCAACGGCCAGATCACCGAGACGCATTCCATCTCGGCTGGCCTGGACTACCCCGGCGTCGGCCCTGAACACGCCCACCTGAAGGACATCGGCCGCGCGGAATACGTCGGCGTGACCGACGCCGAGGCGCTGGCGGCCTTCCACCACCTGTGCCGCACCGAGGGCATCATTCCGGCACTCGAATCCAGCCATGCCGTCGCCCACGCGATGAAGATCGCGCCGACGATGGCCCAGGACCAGATCCTGCTGATCAACCTCTCGGGCCGGGGCGACAAGGACATCGGCACCGTGGCTGACCTGTCCCAGGCCGATTTCTACTGCCGGCCGTCGTGCCGAGGCCAGTCCGTCAAGGGCGGCGAAGCGGTCGTCGCGCTGCCGGGAGGCCGGGCATGAGCCGCATCGCCACCACCTTCGGCGCACTCAAGGCCCAGGGCCGCAAGGCGCTGATCCCGTTCGTCACCGCGGGCGACCCGCACCCCGGCGCCACGGTTGATCTGCTGCTGGCGATGGCCGAGGCCGGGGCCGACGTGATCGAGCTCGGCGTGCCGTTCTCCGACCCGATGGCGGACGGCCCGGTGATCCAGCGTGCCGGTGAACGCGCTTTGGCCAAAGGCATCTCGCTGCGCGACGTGCTGGCCTATGTGCGCGACTTCCGCGCCCGCAATGAACGCACGCCGATCGTGCTGATGGGCTACGCGAACCCGGTCGAGCGCTACGGCACGACCCGCTTCGTGGCTGATGCACAGGCCGCGGGCGTGGACGGGGTGCTGATCGTCGACTACCCCCCCGAGGAAAGCGCCGAGTTCGCCGGCCAGCTGCGCACGGCCGGCATGGATGCGATCTTCCTGCTGGCGCCCACGTCCACCGAGGCCCGCATGGCCCAGGTGGGCCAACTGGCCAGTGGCTACGTCTACTACGTGTCGCTCAAGGGCGTGACCGGGGCCGGCCACCTCAACACCGAGGCCGTGGCCGAGGCGATCCCGCGCATCCGCAGGCATGTCAGCGTGCCGGTGGGCGTCGGCTTCGGCATCCGCGACGCGGCCACCGCCAAGGCGGTGGGTGCGGTGTCGGACGCGGTCGTCATCGGCTCCAAGCTGGTTGAATTGCTCGAACGCCAGCCGGCGGATAATGTCGCCTCGACTGGCGCCGCCTTCATCCGCGAGATCCGTGCGGCGCTGGACACCCTCTAAGTCCCACAAGGAAGAGAACGCATGAGCTGGCTCGACAAACTGCTCCCGCCCAAGATTCAGCAAGGTGACCCGGCGGACCGCCGCACCGTGCCCGAGGGCCTGTGGATCAAGTGCCCGAGCTGCGAGACGGTGCTCTACAAGACCGACCTGGAGCAGAACATCAACGTCTGCCCCAAGTGCTCGCACCACCACCGCATCGGCGCCCGCGCCCGGCTGGACGCCTTCCTTGACGGTGAGGGCCGGTATGAGATCGGCCAGGAGGTGCTGCCGGTCGATGCGCTGAAGTTCAAGGACAGCAAGAAGTACCCGGACCGCCTCAAGGAAGCCCTCGAGAACACCGGTGAGACCGATGCGCTCATCGTGATCGGCGGCGCCGTGATGAGCGTGCCGGTGGTGGCAGCCTGCTTCGAGTTCGACTTCATGGGCGGCTCCATGGGCTCGGTCGTCGGCGAGCGCTTTGTGCGCGGCGTCGAGACGGCCATCGAGCAGAAGACACCCTTCATCTGCTTCACCGCCACCGGCGGCGCCCGCATGCAGGAAGGCCTGCTGAGCCTGATGCAAATGGCCAAGACCAACGCCGCGCTGACGCGCCTGGCCAAGGCCAAACTGCCCTATATCAGCGTGCTGACCGACCCAACCATGGGGGGCGTGTCGGCTTCGTTTGCCTTCGTGGGCGACATCGTGCTGGCCGAGCCCAAGGCCCTGATCGGCTTTGCCGGCCCGCGCGTCATCGAGAACACCGTGCGCGAGAAGCTGCCGGCCGGCTTTCAGCGTGCCGAGTTCCTGATGGAGAAGGGTGCCGTCGACATGATCGTGGACCGCCGCCAGCTCCGCGAGACCATCGCTCGCCAGCTGGCCATGCTGCAGCGCCAGAGCGCCGACGCGGTGGCTTGACGGCCCACCCCGTACCGGCTTCGCCGGCCCCCTCAAGGGGGCGCTGCCGATGGCCCGGCAAAGCCGGATCCACGGCAGCTGCTTGATTGATCGCGGCCAGGCTTGTCAGCCTGGCCGCTTCGTTTGCTAGTGCCATGAACCTCGACGACTGGCTCGCCCACTGCGAGCGACTGCACCCCAAGACCATCGACATGACGCTGGACCGCGTCAACGCCGTCAAGGAGCGGCTGGGCATCGGCTTCGACTGCCCGACCGTCGTCGTTGCCGGCACCAATGGCAAGGGCTCGACCTGCGCGATGCTCGAGTCCATCGCGCTGCACGCCGGCTACCGCGTGGGCCTTTACATCAAGCCCCACCTTGTGCACTTTCAGGAGCGCTGCCGGGTGGGTGGCGAGCCGGTCAAGGCCGAGTCCCTGGAGCCGCATTTCGAGGCCGTCGAGGCCGCACGCGGTGACATCACGCTGACCTACTTCGAGTTCACGACGCTGGCCATCATGCGTCGGCTGCAGCATGAGCCGCTGGACCTCGTCATCCTCGAAGTGGGCCTGGGTGGTCGGCTGGACGCGGTCAACGTCATTGATGCCGACTGCGCCGTCATCACCAGCATCGACCTCGACCACACCGAGTTCCTCGGCCCGGACCGCGAGAGCATCGGCCGCGAGAAGGCCGGCATCATGCGGGCCGGCCGGCCCGTGATCGTCAGCGACCCGATGGCGCCCGCTTCGCTCGCGGTTCGCGCGGCCGAGCTGGGTGCCGACCTGCGCCAGTTGGGCAAGGACTTCAGCTTCAGCGGCGACCGCACGCAATGGCAGTGGGCCGGCCGCGACAAGCGCTACGCCGGCCTGTCCTACCCGGCACTGCGCGGTGTGAACCAGTTGCTGAACGCGTCCGGCGTGCTGGCTGCCTTCGAGGCGCTGGCCGACCGGCTGCCCATCAGTGCCCAGGCGGTCCGCACGGGCCTGGCGCTGGTCGAGTTGCCGGGCCGCTTCCAGGTGCTTGCGGGCCAGCCGGCCGTGGTGCTGGACGTGGCCCACAACCCGCACGCCGTGGCGGCGCTGGCGCAGAACCTCGACCAGATGGGCTTCTTCCCGCGCACGCATGCGGTCTTCGGCGCGATGGCGGACAAGGACCTCGGCGGCATCCTGGCCCGCATTGCGCCGTTGGTCGATGTGTGGCACTTCACGGACCTGCCCTTGCCGCGTGCGGCGAGTGCCGAAGGGCTGCAGGCGGCCTTTCTTGCCGCCGGGCTCAAGACGCCGCCCGGCGTCGAGACGCACACGCATGCCAGCCCGCTGGGCGCCCTGCAGGCCGCGGCGGCCGGCGCGACCACGGCCGATAGAATCCTGGTCTTCGGATCCTTCTACACCGTGGGCGGCGTGTTGCAGCAGGGCATCCCGCGCGTCACCGCCGGCACCACCGCGCCGCAGCCACCCACCCTCCACTGAGCCAGACGCCGCCGATGGGCCTGTTTTCCTTCCTCAAGCGCGACACCGCCGACGCGGCGGCGCCCAAGAAGTCGGCCAAGTCCGGCGCCAAGGCCAGTGCCGCCGATGACGTGCAGTTGCTGCGCATCCGGGCCCGTCGTCGCCTCATCGGCGCTGCCGTGCTGGTGGCAGCCGGCGTGGTGGGCTTTCCGCTGATCTTCGAGACCCAGCCGCGGCCGATCCCGGTGGACCTGCCCATCGACATCCCGCGCAAGGACACCGCCCCGCCCTTGACGGTGCCGACGCGCGAGCCGCTGTCGGCCGTACCGACGCCTGAAGCCCCGGTCAGCCCGTCGGTGGCCTCGACCGCAGCCAATCCTCAGGACCCACCCGTCGACAAGCCGGCCGATCCGCCGCCGGTGGCCACCAAGCCCCAGGACAAGCCGTTGGCACCCAAGATCGCCGAGAAGCCCGCCGAAAAGCCCGCCGAGAGGCCGCCGGTGAAGGCGCCTGAGAAGGTGGCCGAAAAGTCCGCCGAGCGGGCCCCTGAGAAGCTGGCAGACAAGGTGGCCGACAAGCCCAAGGCGGCTTCGGCCGCGCGCAGCAATGACGGCATCCGGGCCCAGGCGCTGCTGGATGGCAAAGACCCCGCGCCGGCCGCTCCGGCCGCGGCCACCCGCTTCATTGTGCAGGTGGGCGCCTTCGCCGAGAACAAGGCGGCCCAGGAAGTGCGGACCAAGGTCGAGAAGCTGGGCCTGAAGACCTACGCCCAGGCGGTCGACACGGCCGAGGGCCATCGGGTTCGGGTCCGGCTGGGGCCGTTCAGCAGCCGCGACGAGGCCGAGCGAGCCGCTGCCAAGCTCAAGGGCGCGGGGCTGGCCGGCGCCATCCTGACCCTCTGAGGCTGGCACCGTGGACATCGCACTCAGCTGGGTCGACCTCGCGCTCGCGGCGCTGTTGCTGACGTCCATTGGCATCGGCCTGTGGCGCGGGCTGGTGTACGAGGTGATGTCGCTGGCCGGCTGGGTGGTGGCGTACTTCGCATCGCCGCCGCTGGCGCCGTGGGTCGAGGCCCTGCTGCCCAAGGGCAGCTTCGGGCCGGCGGTGCTGCATGTTGTCGCGCTGGCGCTGGCCTTTGTGGCGGTGCTGGTGGTCTGGAGCCTCGCCAGCCGCCTCGTCAAGGCGTTGATCCACGCGACACCGCTGTCCGTCTTCGATCGTCTCGGCGGCGCGGGTTTTGGCGCGCTGCGTGGCGTCTTGATCGCGCTGCTGCTGGTGCTGTTCATCGGTGCGTCCCCGCTGGCCGAGTCGCCGACCTGGCAGGCATCGCGGGCCGCCCCTGTGCTGGCCGGGGTGCTGCAGGACGTCGCTCCGCTGCTGCCGGACCCGCTCTCCCGTTTCATCTCTCGCTCGATGGCCCCCGCTGAGGCGGCCTCGGCTGACTAAGGACTTCTGCCATGTGCGGCATCGTTGGCACCCTCGCTGCTTCTCCCGTCAACCAGCTCCTGTATGACGCGCTGCTGCTGCTGCAGCATCGCGGCCAGGACGCCGCCGGCATCGTCACGATGCAGGGCCAGAAGTGCTTCATGCACAAGGCCCGCGGCATGGTGCGCGACGTGTTCCGCACCCGGAACATGCGGGCGCTGCCGGGCAATATCGGCCTGGGCCAGGTGCGCTACCCGACGGCGGGCAATGCCTACAGCGAGGAAGAGGCCCAGCCCTTCTACGTCAACGCGCCCTTCGGCATCGTGCTGGTGCACAACGGCAATCTGACGAATGCGCATGCGCTGAAGGACGAGTTGTTCGCCATTGACCGCCGCCACATCAACACCGAGAGTGATACCGAGGTGCTGATCAATGTGCTGGCGCATGAGCTGGAACTGGCGGCGCGGGACCTGCCGCTGACGCCGAAAGAGATCTTTGCGGCGGTCCGCGCGGTGCAAAAGCGCATCAAGGGCAGCTATGCGGTGATCGCGCTGATCGCCGGCCAGGGCCTGCTGGCCTTCCGCGACCCCTATGGCATCCGCCCACTGTGCTTTGGCCGCGCGAGCAACGGCGACTTCATGGTCGCCAGCGAGAGCGTCGCGCTGGAGGGCACGTCGCACCAGATGGAGCGCGATGTGGCGCCCGGCGAGGCCCTGTTCGTCGACATGACCGGCAAGCTGCACACCGAGCAGTGCAATGACAGCCCCGCGCTCAACCCCTGCATGTTCGAGTTTGTCTACCTGGCCCGGCCGGATTCGGTGATGGATGGCATCTCGGTCTACCAGGCGCGGCTGAACATGGGCGAGACCCTGGCGCAGCGCGTCATCTCGACGATGCCGCCGAACGAGATCGACGTCGTCATCCCGATCCCTGAGAGCAGCCGCCCATCGGCCATGCAGCTGGCCCACCGCATCGGCAAGCCCTACCGCGAAGGCTTCGTGAAGAACCGCTACGTGGGCCGCACCTTCATCATGCCGGGGCAGGGCGCGCGCAAGAAGAGCGTGCGCCAGAAGCTCAATGCCATCGGCGTGGAGTTCAAAGGCCGCAATGTGTTGCTGGTGGACGATTCCATCGTGCGCGGCACCACCTCGAAGGAGATCGTGCAGATGGCCCGCGAGGCCGGGGCGCGCAAGGTCTACCTCGCGTCCGCCGCCCCGCCGGTGCGCTACCCCAATGTCTACGGCATCGACATGCCGACCGCCGAGGAACTGATCGCCCATAACCGCTCGGTAGAGGAGATCCGCGCCTACATCGGCGCCGACGCGCTGATCTACCAGGATGTGGATGCGATGAAGCGCGTGGTGGCCGCGCTGCGCCCGGGCCTCGCGGGCTTCGAGGCGAGCTGCTTCGATGGCCACTACGTGACCGGCGACGTCAGCCTGGCGGACTTCGAAGCGATCCGCGAGCAGCGGGTCTCGCAAGGCGACGAGGAAGACGCCGCGGCCCGCAGCCGACTGGCGCTGCAGAGCGGTGGCGAGGGCTGAGCCGGCATGAGTGACAGTCCCCACCGACCGCTGCCCGCCGGCCTGCGCCCCGAAACGCTGGCCGTGCGCGCGGCGCTGCCGCCCAGCCAGCATGGCGAAAACTCCGAAGGCCTGTTCCTGACCACGGCCTACATCCAGCCGGACGCCGAGACCTCGGCCCAGAAGTTCTCGAACTCCGAGGACTTCACCTACAGCCGCACCAGCAACCCGACCGTGCGCAGCCTCGAAGCGCGGCTTGCGGCGCTGGAGGGCACCGAGGCGGCGATCGCCACGTCGACTGGCATGAGCGCCATCCTGCTGCTCGCCATGGGCACGTTGAAGGCGGGCGACCATGTCGTCTGCTCGCGCTCGGTGTTCGGCTCGACGATCAACCTGTTCGCGAAGGAGTTCGGCAAGTTCGGCGTCGAGACGAGCTTTGTCTCTCAGACCGACCTGGCCGAGTGGCAGGCCGCTGTCCGCCCGACGACGCGACTGTTCTTCGCCGAGACGCCGACCAACCCGCTGACCGAGGTCTGCGACATCCGCGCGTTGGCGGACCTGGCTCATGCGGCGGGCGCGCTGCTGGCGGTCGACAACACCTATTCGACGCCGGCGCTGCAATGCCCCGCAGCGCTGGGCGCCGACGTCGTGATGCATTCGGCGACGAAGTACATGGACGGCCAGGGGCGCGTGATGGCCGGCGCGCTGTGCGGGTCGAATGCTTTGATCCGCGACGTCTTCGGGCCCACCCTGCGCACGGTCGGCATGACGCTGTCGCCCTTCAACGCCTGGGTGGTGCTCAAGGGGCTGGAGACGCTGAGCCTGCGCATGAAGGCGCACAGCCAGCAGGCGCTGGCCGTGGCGCGTTGGCTGGAGACGCGGCCCGAGGTGGCGAGGGTCTACTACCCCTCTCTGCCGTCCCATCCCCAGCATGAACTGGCGATGCGGCAGCAGTCGGGGCAGGGCGGTGCGGTGCTGTCCTTCGACGTCCGGGCTGAGACACCCGACGCGGCGCGTGCGGCGGCCTTCCATGTGATCAACAGCACCCGGGTGCTGTCGATCGCGACCAACCTGGGCGACACCAAGTCCATCATCACCCACCCGGCGACCACCTCCCATGGCCGGCTGACCGAGGCGCAGCGCCAGGCTGCAGGCGTCGGTCAGGGCCTGATCCGCCTGTCGGTCGGCCTCGAGCATGTCGACGACATCTGCGACGACCTGGACCGCGGCCTCTCCACTTTGCACACCCGATGAGTTCCTTCGACAAGATCCGCACCCGCATCGCACCGTCGCCCACCGGCTTCCTGCACCTGGGCACCGCGCGCACCGCGCTCTATTCCTGGGCCTACGCCCGCCATCACGGCGGTGAGTTCGTGCTGCGCATCGAGGACACCGACGTCGCGCGTTCCACGCAGGATTCGGTCGACCAGATCATCGAGGCAATGAACTGGCTCGGCCTGCACTACGACGAGGGCCCGATCTACCAGATGCAGCGCCTGGAGCGCTACCAAGCCGTGCTGGAGCAATTGATCGCCGCGGGCCGGGCCTACCGCTGCTATGCCACGCCCGAGGAGCTGACTGCGATGCGTGAGGCCCAAAAGGCGCGCGGCGAGAAGACGCTTTACGACCGGCGCTGGCGGCCCGAGCCGGGCAAGGTGCTGCCCGCGCCGCCGGAGGGCGTGAAGCCAGTCATTCGGTTCGCCAACCCGATCGATGGCGACGTCAGCTGGGACGACCTCGTGAAGGGGCCGATCAAGATCAAGAACCGCGAAATCGACGACCTGATCATCGCCCGCGCCGACGGCGTGCCGACCTACAACTTCGCCGTCGTGGTCGACGACTGGGACATGAAGATCAGCCACGTCTTCCGCGGTGACGAGCACGTCAACAACACACCGTGGCAGATCAACATCTTCAACGCGTTGGGCGCTCCACTGCCGCGGTTCGGTCACCTGCCGATCATCCTCGGCGACGACGGCCTGAAGCTGTCCAAGCGACGCGGTGCGGTCAGCGTGATGGACTATGCCGCCAACGGCTACCTGCCCGAGGCCATGTTGAATTACCTGGCTCGGTTGGGCTGGAGCCACGGGGACGACGAGCTGTTCTCGGCTGAGCAGATGGTCGGTTGGTTCGATGGCACCCACCTGTCCAAGAGCCCGGCCCAATGGGACCCGGCCAAGCTCGACTGGGTCAATGCTCACTATGTGAAGCAGATCGATGAGGCGCGCCTCGCAGCGCTGGTGGTGGAGCAGTTGGCCGGTAAGGGCGTTGCGGTGTCAGTGGAGCAGGTCCAGCCCAAGGTGGGGCTGTTCAAGGACCGCTGCGCGACGGTGGCGGCGCTGGCGGAGTGGCTGGTGATGTATTTCGCGCCGGTCAGCCCGGCGGCCGAGGACCTGGCCGTTCATGTCACGGACGCGGTCCGCCCGGCGATCAGCACGCTCGCCGAGAAGCTGTCCGCGTTGACCGACTGGAACAAGTCGAGCATCCAGCAGGCACTCAAGGAGACGCTGACCGCGTCCGGACTCAAGATGCCCCAGTTGGCGGTTCCAGTGCGGGTTGCGGTGTGCGGTCGTGCGCAAACGCCGAGCCTCGATGCGGTGCTTGAGCTCTTCGACAAGAAAAAAGTGCTCGAGCGCTTGCAAGGCCTCTGAATTTCGTCATATACTCTTGGTCTCGCTTGAACAGCGCTGCAAACGAAGCGATTCGCGACAAGGCCGATACCGGCTGAATCAAAAATCAAAACGGGGGTATAGCTCAGCTGGGAGAGCGCTTGCATGGCATGCAAGAGGTCAGCGGTTCGATCCCGCTTACCTCCACCAAAGCCCATAAACGGGCTTGTGTGGCGCGCGGTTCAAGTTGCGAAGGTTTAGTCCCCTTCGTCTAGAGGCCTAGGACACCACCCTTTCACGGTGATTACAGGGGTTCGAATCCCCTAGGGGACGCCAAATTCAGCCGCAAGGCGGAATTTGAAAATCCCGTCGCAAGACGGGCGAGTTTGATGAACTTGGATATTGCCGAACGGCAACGTTGAAATCATCCCACGCGGAGTGGTAGTTCAGTTGGTTAGAATACCGGCCTGTCACGCCGGGGGTCGCGGGTTCGAGCCCCGTCCACTCCGCCAAGGATTTTCGTCGGGTTTACCCGAAAATGGACGGCCTTATGGGCCGTTTGTTTTTTATGATCGTTATTTGAGCGGGTTAGCCTTCAGAGGTTTTTCCAGCTTTGCACGGCGAGCGGCGTTCCTGACGTCGCCAAGCATGCAGTTGGCTGGTCAACAATTGGTCCCCTTCGTCTAGAGGCCTAGGACACCACCCTTTCACGGTGATTACAGGGGTTCGAATCCCCTAGGGGACGCCAAATTCAGCCGCAAGCTGGAATTTGAAAACCCGTCGCAAGGCGGGCGAGTTTGATGAGCTCGGATATTGCTGAAAGGCAACGTCGAAATCATCCCACGCGGAGTGGTAGTTCAGTTGGTTAGAATACCGGCCTGTCACGCCGGGGGTCGCGGGTTCGAGCCCCGTCCACTCCGCCAAGTATCAAGTGCGCCGAAACTCCGACGAGCTTCGGCGTTTTTTTTCTTGTCAGGAAACGCCGCGTGCCGGAGCCGGGGCAGTGCCCGCCGCGTCGCTGCCGCCGTTGCCGTGCACCTGCGTGCCGGAGTTGCTGGCGCGTGACTCGCCGGGATTCGTGCGTGGCGCCTCGCTCGCATTGCGCTTCCCACTGACGACGAGACGCGCGAGCTTGACGACCTCGCTGGCATCGGCAGGAAAGCCCCCGGCTACCAGCCCCAGCGCCAGGCACAAACCAGCCCATTCCCTACGCAGTCGCAACATTTCTGGCTCCCCACCTTGCGAACGGCAAGGCACGCGTTGAAGTGTTATTCAAATGCCTCGGGCCTGCCAGGGCCGAGCGACGAATTGCGCTTTGCCGGGGATGAATTGCAGGCGACCGCCATCCGCCGGCAGGCTGGCGTACCGGCTCATGCCTGGGCTGCATTCGGCTGCGTTTGCGCGATCGCGCAGAGTTGAGCCAGTCAGGCGCCGGTGAGCGAGCACGCTGACCGCGCTGAGGTGGCAACGCGGCGGTTCCGGCGAGTGCGTTGCCAGGACTGTGAACGGTGACTGAAGCAACAGACCGACAGCGCACCCCTGTGCCCAGGTCGCGGCGGCTGTCGTGCGGTGTTGGTCGGTAGAAGGAACGCTGTGCCGTCTGGCGGCCGTTCAGGCCTCGCAGCATGGGGGTGGTTCTTGGAGGCGCCACAGGTGCATCGCCACCCGGTGACCCCTCACCAGGGAGGAGCGGCGTGTCGTGCTCAGCGTGTTGTTTCAGCCGTTCAAGCCCGCCAACAAGTCTTGATCACAAGACGCACTCGGTGGCAATGCTGACTGGCGGAGAGGGCGGGATTCGAACCCGCGGTGGGCTGTTAACCCACACACGCTTTCCAGGCGTGCGACTTAAACCGCTCATCCACCTCTCCTGCAAGCCCGCCAGTATAAGCGATTGCGTGACCGCTGCGCCCGAGCTGTTCGTTTCACTGGTTTGTCGTTGGCGCAGGCGCTTGGGTCAGGCCAGATCGTGAAGAGGGCAGGTCTGCATCGGCGATGCGCCGGATGCTTCCCTGTTGATGTCAAAGGTTCGCCGGCTCAGGCTTGCGGATGCGGAGTAGCTGCCCGCGCCGGGAGGGCGAAGCAGACTGTCTGTCGACTTCAGGCGTTGCCGGCACCGCCTTTGAACAGCGCCATGGCCGTGCCAACCAGCCCGGCAACCTCTGTCATGTTGCCCGGCACGATCATCGTGTTGTTCTTCTGCGCGAGTTGGCCGTAGGCGTCGATGGCCTTTTCCGCTACCTTGAGTTGCACCGCCTGGTCACCGCCCGGTTGCTGGATCGCAGCCGCAATCTTGCGGATTGCATCCGAAGTGGCGTCGGCCACTGCCGTGATCGCGGCGGCCTCGCCCAGCGCCTTGTTGATCTCGGCCTGCTTCTGGCCTTCTGACTTGGCAATGGCGGCCTCGCGCTCACCGGTCGCGATGTTGATCTGCTCCTGGCGCCGGCCTTCGGAGGCCGCGATCAGTGCACGCTTCTCGCGCTCTGCCGTGATCTGCGCCTGCATCGAGTGCAGGATCGCCGGCGGCGGCGTCAGGTCCTTGATCTCGTAGCGCAGCACCTTGACGCCCCAGTTCAGTGCCGCCTCGTCCAGGGCTTCGACCACCGAGGTGTTGATCACTGCCCGCTCCTCGAAGGTTCGGTCCAGCTCCATGCGGCCGATGACCGAACGCAGCGTGGTCTGCGCGAGCTGGGTGATGGCGATCACGTAGTTGCTCGCGCCGTAACTGGCGCGCATCGGATCGGTGACCTGAAAGTACAGGATGCCGTCCACGGTCAGCTGCGTGTTGTCCTTGGTGATGCAGACCTGACTGGGAACGTCGAGTGGGATCTCCTTCAGGGAATGCTTGTAGGCCAGCCGGTCGATGAAGGGCACGAGGAAATTGAGACCCGGGGTCAGCGTGGCGTGGTATTTCCCGAGGCGCTCGACCACCCAGGCATGCTGCTGAGGCACGACCTTGATCGAGCGGGCCACGAAGATGGCGGCAATGACGAGGATGACGAGGGCGATTTCCATGGGGCCTCTGTGGCAGTCGACAAATGGTGGCTCTGAGCAGATCAGCTCTGGCGGTCCAGCAGCAGACGGCTGCCCTCGATCGCGCGGATCACGTGCAGGCCGGCTCGGGCCGGGGCATTGCCGATAAAGCGGGCCTGCCACCCGGCGCCGCGGTATTGCACCTGAGCGATGCCGTCTTCAGACCAATGGTCGACCTGCACGCTCTGGCCGATGTCGAGGTTGACGTCCGGGTTGCTCTCGGCCGGCGCTGCCCGGGGGGCTCGGTCACGTCGAAGATGCCAGGCCACCACGGCCGCGCCGCCCACGGCCGCGGCGCACAGCATCTGGCCGGTCGGCCCCAATGCCAGATGAGCCGCCAGCGCGCCGGCGCCAGCGCCCAGGGCCAGCATCAGCAAGTAGAAGGTGCCGCTGGCCAACTCGGCGACCACGAGCAGGCCGGCCGCAATCCACCAGACGGTGGCCCCAGTCCAATCCATCTTGACTCCCGAGCGCTTGCGATGTCGATCCAGTGTATGCCCCGGTCTTGTGGTGGACGACGACGCAAGCTGGACATGCTGCGGCCCTACACTTCGGCGCTTTGCTTTGATGTCAGCCCGCTGGAGGCCGCCGATGATCCGTTTCCATTTCCCCATCGTCATCATCGACGAGGACTACCGCTCCGAAAACACCTCTGGCCTGGGTATCCGCGCGCTGGCGGAAGCCATCCAGAAGGAGGGCATGGAGGTGTTGGGCGTGACCAGCTATGGCGACCTGTCGCAGTTCGCCCAGCAGCAGAGCCGCGCGTCGGCTTTCATCCTGTCCATCGATGACGAGGAGTTCACACCTGGGCCTGACCTCGACCCCGCGGTGTTGAACCTGCGCAAGTTCATCGAAGAGATCCGCTTCCGCAACCCGGATATCCCGATCTACGTCTACGGCGAGACGCGCACCAGCCAGCATCTGCCCAACGACGTGCTGCGCGAACTGCACGGCTTCATCCACATGTTCGAGGACACGCCCGAGTTCGTGGCCCGACACATCATCCGTGAGGCCAAGAGCTACCTTGACGGATTGGCGCCCCCGTTCTTCAAGGCGCTGATGGACTACGCGGCCGATGGCTCCTATTCATGGCACTGCCCCGGTCACTCCGGCGGCGTGGCATTTCTGAAGAGCCCGGTTGGCCAGATGTTCCACCAGTTCTTCGGCGAGAACATGCTGCGCGCCGACGTCTGCAATGCGGTGGAGGAACTGGGTCAACTGCTGGACCACACCGGCCCGGTGGCGGCCAGCGAGAAGAACGCTGCGCGCATCTTCAATGCCGACCACTGCTTCTTCGTCACCAACGGCACCAGCACCTCGAACAAGATGGTCTGGCATCACACGGTCGCGCCGGGGGATGTGGTGGTCATCGACCGCAACTGTCACAAGAGCAATCTGCACGCCATCATCATGTGCGGTGCGATCCCCGTCTTCCTGACGCCGACGCGCAACCATTACGGCATCATTGGCCCCATCCCCGAGAGCGAGTTCAGCCCCGAGGCCATCCGCGCCAAGATCGCGGCCAACCCGCTGCTGCAGCATGTGAACCCGGCCACCGTCAAGCCGTCGATCATGACGCTCACGCAGAGCACCTACGACGGCGTGCTCTACAACACCGAGACCATCAAGAACAAGCTGGACGGCTTCATCCCGACCCTGCATTTCGATGAAGCCTGGCTGCCTCACGCGGCCTTCCATGACTTCTATGGCCAGTTCCATGCAATGGGCAAGAACCGTGCGCGCCCCAAGGAGGCGATGGTCTACGCGACGCAGTCCACGCACAAGCTGCTGGCCGGTATCTCGCAGGCGTCTCAGGTGCTCGTGCAGGACTCGCAGACCGTCAAGTTGGACAAGCACCTGTTCAACGAGGCCTATCTGATGCACACCAGCACCAGCCCGCAGTACTCCATCATCGCGAGCTGCGACGTGGCGGCCGCGATGATGGAGCCGCCCGGCGGCACTGCCCTGGTGGAGGAGAGCATCAAGGAATCGCTGGACTTCCGCCGTGCGATGCGCAAGGTCGACGAAGACTACGGTGACGACTGGTGGTTCAAGGTCTGGGGGCCGGAGTTCCAGCGCGCCCAGGAGGGCAATGAACCGGTGTCATCCGACTGGATGCTGCATGCCGACGAGGAGTGGCATGGCTTCGGCGGCCTGGCCGAGGGCTTCAACATGCTGGACCCGATCAAGTCCACCATCATCACGCCTGGGCTGGACATGGAAGGGCGCTTTGCGTCGACCGGCATTCCGGCCTCGGTGGTGACCAAGTTCCTGGTCGAGCATGGCGTGGTGGTCGAGAAGACCGGCCTCTACTCCTTCTTCATCATGTTCACCATCGGCATCACCAAGGGCCGCTGGAACACGCTGCTGACTGCGCTACAGCAATTCAAGGACGACTACGACAAGAACGCGCCGCTGTGGCGCATCCTGCCCGAGTTCTGCGCCCAGTTCCCGAAGTACGAGCGCATGGGGCTGCGCGACCTCTGCCAGAGCATCCATCAGGCCTACGCGGAGGGCGACATCGCGCGGCTCACGACAGACATGTATCTGTCCAACCTGCAGCCGGCGATGACACCGACCGATGCCTACGCCCACATTGCCCAGCGCAAGACCGAGCGCGTCGGCATTGATGAGCTCGAAGGCCGCATCACGACCTCGCTGCTGACGCCTTATCCGCCGGGCATTCCGCTGCTGATCCCGGGGGAGCGCTTCAACAAGAAGATCGTCGACTACCTCAAGTTCACGCGCAGCTTCAACGCCAGGTTCCCGGGCTTCGCGACCGATGTGCACGGCCTGGTGCACGAGGTGGATGAGGAAACCGGGCGCGGCACCTACTACGTGGATTGCGTGAAGGCTTGAAGCCGGTCAGGCCACGGGGCTGCCCAGACGCCAGGGCAGGCCCTCGTGGCGGGCCAGGTCGCGGCGCACGCCGGCCGGGCTCAGGCCGGTCAGCGTGCGGAACTCGCGCACCATGTGCGCCGCGTGGCTGAAGCCGCAGCGCACGGCCACGTCGGTCAGCGCTTCACCCTGCGCCAGCCGTTCCAGGCTGGCCTGCAGCCTGACGACCCGCAGCATGGCCTTGGGCGCCAGGCCCAGGCGGCTGCCTACGAGGCGCTGCAGATGCCGCTCGCTGCGGTCGGCCGTGTCGGCCCAGTCGCCCACCTTGAGCGCGGCGGGCACCTCCGGCGGCGGCTGCCAGGCCTCGCGGGCCTGGGCCTGGGTGACCCAGTCCTGCACCTGCTGCTCCACGGCCCAGATCTGGGCTGCCGTGCCCTCGACGCTGCGCAGGCGTGACGACAGGTCGCGCGTCGCTGCCACGCCGATCACCTCGGCTGCCGGGCGACGCTGCCCGGCCCAGTCGGCGGCTGGCATGTCGAACAGCCAGTTCAAAACGCCGGGGCGCAGCAGCACGGTGGTGATGGACGGGTCGTTGGCGTAGCGGCGTCGGGCCGGCGTCAATCGCGGGCCGGCCAGTTCCAGTTCATGCAGCGAACGGTCCGTGTCGGCATCCACCCAGTCGCCGCGGTGCAGCACCGTCAGCGCGCCGAGCAGGTTGGCGGGAAAACACTGCACCTCGGGCAGCGCCGGGCCGCAGGCGCTCGGGCGGTGCACGGCAATGGCATGGACATAGGGTGCCAGCGCGGGGCTGGGCGGCAGCAGTTGGGTGCGGCTGGCGGTCATGCGCTCATGAAACCGAGATCCTGCGGGCTGAAGGCGGCCAGCGCCGGAAAGGCCGTGGCCAGGGCGGCAGCGTCCAGCCCGAACCAGCGCGCGAGTGTCGCGCCGAACTGCTCCAGCGAGGTGGTGGGGATGAGCACGCCGCGGCTGTTGGCATCGTCCGCGCCGCCCAGGGCCGGAAAGGGAAAGCGGCCATAGACCTGGCCGCCCTTGACCGCGCCGCCCAGGATGAGGTGATGGTTGCCCCAGCCGTGGTCGGTGCCGCTGCCGCTGGGCTGCAGCGAGCGGCCGAACTCGCTTTGCGTGAAGCTCGTGACCAGCGGCGCCACACCGAGCTCCACCGTCGCGTTGTAGAAGGCGGCCATGGCATCGCCGAGCTGGCGCAGCAGGTCCCACTGCTGCCAGCTTTGGCCGCTGTGCGTGTCAAAGCCGCCGAGCTGAACGAAGAACACCTGGCGGCGCACGCCAACGGTCTGGCGCAGCGCGATGACGCGCGCCACCTGCTGCAACTGACGGCCGAGTTCGGTGCCGGGGAACACGGTGTTGACCGTGCCAGCGCCGCTGCTGCGCAGCAGCGCGCCGAGGCTGAGCGCATCGCGCCGCACCTGGTTGGCGGCCTGGATCAGCCGCACGCCGCCGTCCAGCGCCAGGATCTCGTTGAGCGCCTGCGTGCGCGCCGCGGCGGCCGTCGCCGGCCAGGTGCTCATGCCGCTGACGTCGAGGTTGAAGCCTGGCACCAGGCTGGCACTGGGCACCTGGGCGCCGCTCGCGAACAGCGCGGCGCCGGCCATGGACACGGCCGCGGGGAAGCGCGACGTTCCGTTGCGCGCCAGCAGCGCGTCGGCTGTGCGGCCGCCCCAGCCGGTGCCGCCGCCGCTGCCGTTGCCGGCCTGGGCAAGCTGGATCTGGTCTGAGTGCGAGAACAGGTTGGCCGGCAAGGTCGCCGTGCCGCCGACGATCTGGGCGCGCGTCGTCGGCGCGAGCAGCGGGCCGACGTTGGCGATGGCCGCCAGCTTGCCCTGCGCCCATAGGGGGTGGACGGTCTGCAGGCCCGAGTTCAGCGCGAAGGGCACGCCTTCGGGCGTGGTGATGAGCAGCAGGCCCGCGGACTGGTCGGGCAGCGCGAGGCTGCCACGCAGCTGGCGGTAGGCGGCATAGGCACTCGCGCCTTGCGGCACGAGCACGTTGTGCCCGTCGCAGCCACCGGCCAGGAAGATACAGACCAGGGCGCGGTAGTCCTCGGTACCTTGGGCGAGGCTGGGCAGGGCGGGCGCGGCGGTCAGCGCACAGGCGGCACGCAGCAGCGCGCGGCGGGTCGTGTTGTGGGCGGTCATGTTGGACCCCTCCTTCAGTGTTGGATGGCGTGCTGGCCGGACAGCAGCGTCAGGTAGAGCGCCGTCTGCACGCGCTGCGTGGCGTCGGGCTGGGCGTTGATCGCTTTCGCGAGGCTCTGGCGCATCGCCGTGGGCATGCGCCCCCACAGCAGCTGCTGGTCCACCGCGTTGACCAGCGCCGTGGTGTCGTTGGCCACCGCCATGAAGGGTTGCAGGTTGACGCGCATATTCGTCCCCGGCTGGGTCAGCAGGCTCCACAGGAAGTCGCCGCGCAACGTCGCCTCCGTCGGCGTGTAGATCTGGAACTCGGGCGCGGCCAGCGTCGTCTGCGGCAGGCGGAAGAGCTGCGAATAGAAGCCGAACACCGAGGGCGGGGTCAGCGGCGTCTGGCCGGTGCGGCCGATCTCCCAGCTCAGGTTGTTGCCGGGCTGGAAGCCCCCGTTGAGCGCCCGCAGCGTCGCGGCGATGTGTTGGATCGGATCACGCAACCGGCCGTCGTTGATGCCGGCGGTGTCGTTGCGCGCCTCGGGGTCGAGCAGGATGGCCCGCACGACGGCCCGCAGGTCACCGCGCACGCCGCTGCCGTTATTGGTGAACACGGCCGCGATGCGCTGCACATAGGCCGGGCTGGGGTTGCTCTTGACGAGCTGGCGGATCAACCGCTGCGACACGAAAGGCGGCAGGTTGGGATGCTGGAACAGGCAGTCCAGCGTGGCCTTGAGGTCGGCGTCAGCGCCCTGGTTGGCGGGCAGGGTGCAGCCGAGGAAGCTCTTGCCGCGTTGGTCGTGGTTGACCTCGCGCAGCACCATCGGGCCGCTGAAGTTTTCCCAGTTGTTCGTCCCGGTGCCGGCGTAGGTCCAGCCGGTCAGCGCCAAGGCGACCTGCTGGATGGTCGACTGGTCGTAGGTCGGGATGGGGCGACCGGCCAGATCCAGCTGCGGGCTGCCGTCGGCATTGAGCTTGACGAGGCCGATCGTGAACAGCTGCATCAGCTCGCGGGCGAAGTTCTCGTTCGCCGCCGAGCCGCCGAGCGGCTTGTTGCTGTTGGCCAGGTCCAGGTATTTGCCCATCTGCGGGCTGCGCGCCACTTCCTCGAGCAGGGCGCGGTAGTTGCCGAAGGCGTTCTTGCTGAGCACACGCAGGTGCGGCGCCAACTCGTCGGCGTAGATGTTCTTGTTGGCCGAGATGACGATGATCTGGGCCAGCGCGTAGGCCACACGTTGGCGCAACTGGTCGGGTGCGTCGGTCAGACGGTTCAGCATCTGCGCCGCTACGGTCGAGGTGCTGCGATCGGCGGGGGTCGCGACGGCCGTTTCGGCCAGGCCGAACTGCTCGGCCAGCCAGGCGTCGGCGCCCAGGCTTTGCACCCGGGCGACGGCGGGGGCGTTGGGGCCGAACGTGGCCTGTTCGAGGAACCGTGCCGCCGCGAGGTTGGCTGTGCCCTGGCCGGGGCCCGGGGCCGGGGAGGGCGCGGGCGTCGGCGCGGGGCTCGGTGCGGGGGCGGGCGAGGGCGCCGGGGTCGGTGCCGGACTGGGGGCCGGTGCCGAGGCCGAGACCCCGAGGGTGAGGACGTCGGAGCCGATCGCGCCCAGGCCCGTCGCCCACACCTGCACCGGCTGGCTCTTGCCGAGCCAGGTGGTAGGCGCCATGGCCGAGGCCTGCAGCTGCGTCGCCGACAGGCGCGTCACCGTGGCCTGCAGGTCGCCGATCTTGACCGCCACGTTGGTCGGGAAGTACGCCCCGTTGAGCCTGATCGTGAACGCGCCGGCCGGCACGCTGGCCGGGCTGATGCTCCACAGCCGCGGCTGAACCTGGGTGACGGTGAGCGTGACACTGCCGGACTTGGCCGGGTAGGCGGTGCTCGTCGCCTTGACGACGATGTTGTTGGCCACAGGCACGACGGTGGGTGAGGTGTACAGGCCGCCGGCGCTGATGGTGCCGACACTGGCGTTGCCGCCGGGGATGTCGTTGACCGTCCAGCGGACAGTGTTCGGTGACAGCGGCACGTAGGCAGTCAGCTGGCGACTGCTGCCGATGGGCAGGCTGCCGTTGCTGTAGACGGTGATGGTCTGCGCGACCAGGGCGCTCGAACCGAGGCCGCCCAGCAGGGTCAGCGCCGCGAGACGGCCAAGATGTAACGGTTGTAGAACGGGCATGGGCTGCTCCGGAAGGCGGATGCCTCGGTGCAGCAACGCTCATGCCCGATCGAAACCGGGGTGAAGCTGACCAGATCGGTCGCGTCCGGGGTAGTCTTCAAGGGCCCGGCTGACGCAATTTGTCGCGGCATGACCGGTTGCGTCACTGCGGCGCCGTGCGATGACGGAATCCTGCAACTGTGAGCAAACGTGACCCCGTTACAGCTTGGCCCCGGCTTGGACCTAACACACGCCGGACGGCCGCGTCCTGACGGGCCTGCCCTCGCCGTGAAGGCGGGCTGGGACGCCGGCCAGACGGGCTCAGGACTCCGCGGCCATGGCCGTGTGGCTGAAGCCGCCGTCCACGTAGGTGATCTCGGCGCTGATGCCAGCCGCGAGGTCCGACAGCAGGAAGGCGGCCGTGTTGCCCACGTCGTCGATCGTGACGTTGCGGCGAATCGGCGCCTGGGCCGCGAACTGCCCGAGTAGTTTGCCGAAGTCCTTGATGCCGGAGGCGGCCAGCGTCTTGATCGGGCCGGCCGAGATGCCGTTGACCCGCACGCCCTTGGGGCCGAGGGCCTGCGCCAGGTAGCGCACGCTGGCCTCGAGGCTGGCTTTGGCCAGGCCCATGGTGTTGTAGTTGGGCACGATGCGCATCGCGCCAAGGTAGCTCAGCGTCAGCAGGGCTGCGCCGCGGCGCAGCCGCGGTGCTGCGAGTTTGGCCATGGCCGGGAAGCTGTAGGCTGAAATGTCGTGCGCGATGCGGAAGTTTTCGCGCGTCATGCCCTCGAGGAAATCGCCGGCAATCGCCTCGCGTGGCGCGAAACCGATGGAGTGCACAAACCCGTCGAACTCTGGCCAGACTTCCCCGAGTTGGTCGAACAGGGCTTGCATCTGCTCGTCGCTGGTCACGTCGCAGTCATAGACAAGGTTGGAGCCGAATTCGGCGGCGAACTCGCTGATGCGCTCCTTGAAGCGCTCCCCTTGGTAGCTGAACGCCAGTTCGGCACCTTCGCGGTGGCAGGCGCGAGCGATGCCATAGGCGATGGAGCGGTTGGACAGCACCCCCGTGATCAGCAGCCGCTTGCCGGCGAGAAAGCCCATTCATGTCTCCTTCAAGGTCTCAAACAGCCTTGGATTCTGGCACGCGCGCGAGCCGAGACCTTGCCGGCACGGGACTTGCACAGTACAATGCCAGCTTCACTGGAAATGAAAGCCCGCCCGGACGACATCCGCCGGGGCTGGATCCGGTGGCGAGGTGGGCGGATTCATCCAGCCCATTTTTTTTGCTTTTTCGATTTTCTTCCTCACCCAGGAACGCACCCACCGCATGAGTTGGCAAGCCGCTGTTGAAACGACCGTGACCGGCTTCGGTTACGAACTCGTGGACTGCGAACGCAGTGCCGGCGGACTGTTGCGCGTGACGATCGACAAGCTGCCAGCACAGGCCGACGTTGGTGAGTTGATCACGGTGGACGATTGCGAAAAGGTGACCCGCCAGCTCCAGTACGTTCTGGAGGTCGAAGGCCTGGAGTATGCCCGGCTGGAGGTGTCCTCGCCGGGTCTGGATCGACCGCTGCGTAACGCCGCGCATTACGCGCGTTTCGCGGGCCATGAGGTCGACGTCACGTTGAAGCTGCCTTTCCAGGGGCGCAAGAAGTACCGCGGCGTGCTCGGTGCCCAGCCGGGCGTCGAGGATGTGCAAGCCTGGCGCCTGGTGTTCGACGATGGCGCAGCGGAGCAGGCGCTCGATTTCACGCTCGACGAGGTGCGCGAGGCACGCCTCGTGCCGGCGTTCAGCTTCAAGGGGCGCGGCGGTGAGCCGGCGCCCGACCGCAAACCGGGGCAGCGCGGTGTCATCAAGCCGAAGAAGGCAGTTCCCAAGAAACAATCGGGCGAGTCAGCAGAAGCGGCGCCCGTCCAAGACAAGGTTGACGGAGGTCTCAAGCAATGAACCGCGAAATGTTGATGCTGGTGGATGCGATCTCGCGCGAGAAGAGCGTGGAGCGCGATGTCGTGTTCGGTGCGGTGGAAGCCGCGCTGGCCTCGGCCACCAAGAAGATCTACGGCGGTGAGGCCGACATCCGCGTCAGCGTGGACCGCGATTCCGGCGAGTACGAGACCTTCCGCCGCTGGCATGTCGTGCCCAATGAGGCCGGTCTGCAAAACGCCGATGCCGAGATCCTGCTGTTCGAAGCCCAGGAGCAGATCGCCGACATCGAGGTGGACGACCACATTGAGGAGCCTATCGAGTCGGTGCCGATCGGCCGCATCGGCGCGCAGGCCGCCAAGCAGGTCATCCTGCAAAAGATCCGCGACGCCGAACGCGAGCAGCTGCTGAACGACTTCATGTCGCGCGGCGAAAAGATCTTCGTCGGCACCGTCAAGCGCCTGGACAAGGGCGACATCATCGTCGAGAGCGGTCGCGTCGAGGGCCGCCTTAAGCGCAGCGAGATGATCTCGAAGGAGAACCTGCGCACCGGCGACCGCGTGCGCGCCGTCATCCTCGGCGTGGACCCGACCCAGCGCGGCCCGCAGATCATGCTGTCGCGTTCCTCGCCCGAGTTCATGAAGGAACTCTTCGCGCAGGAAGTGCCCGAGATCGAGCAGGGCCTGCTGGAGATCAAGAGCTGCGCCCGCGACAGCGGCAGCCGCGCCAAGATCGCCGTCGTCAGCCATGACCGCCGCGTCGACCCGATCGGCACCTGCGTCGGCGTGCGCGGCTCCCGCGTCAACGGCGTGACCACCGAGCTGGCTGGCGAGCGTGTCGACATCGTGCTCTGGAGCGAGGACCCGGCCCAGTTTGTCATCGGCGCCCTGGCCCCGGCCAATGTGCAGTCCATCGTCGTGGATGAAGAGCGTCATGCCATGGACGTGGTCGTGGACGAGGAGAACCTCGCGATCGCGATCGGCCGCGGTGGCCAAAACGTTCGTTTGGCCTCCGAGCTGACCGGCTGGCGCATCAACATCATGTCCGCCGAAGAGTCGGCGGCCAAGCACGAGCAGGAAAGCGAATCGGTGCGCAAGCTCTTCGTCGAGAAGCTCGACGTGGACGCCGAAGTCGCCGACATCCTGATCGCCGAAGGCTTCACCAGCCTCGAAGAGGTGGCCTATGTCCCGATGCAGGAAATGCTCGAGATCGAGGCCTTCGACGAGGACACCGTTAACGAGCTGCGCACCCGTGCCAAGGATGCGCTGCTGACGATGGAAATCGCCCGCGAGGAGAAGGTCGAAGAGGTCTCCCAGGACCTACGCGACCTGGAAGGCGTCACGCCCGAGCTGCTGGCCAAGCTGGCCGACGGCGGCATCCACACCCGAGACGACCTGGCCGATCTGGCCGTGGACGAATTGGTCGAACTGTCCGGCCTGGACGAAGCGGCGGCGCGCGCGCTGATCATGAAAGCCCGTGAACATTGGTTCAAGGACTGATCGATCAAACCACGCCGCGCCGCACCGAAAGCAATTTGAAGGATCCCCACATGGCCGTGACTACCGTCGCCCAATTCGCTGCCGAGCTGAACAAGCCGGCCGGCACGCTGCTGGAGCAGCTGCATGCCGCGGGCGTCAAAAAGTCTTCCGTCGACGACGCGCTGTCGGAGTCCGACAAAGAGCGCCTGCTCGACCACTTGCGCTCCTCGCACGGCACTGCCGGTGCCGACCGCAAGAAGATCACGCTGGTCAAGAAGTCGACCACCGAAATCAAGCAGGCCGATGCCAGCGGCAAGGCCCGCACCATCCAGGTGGAGGTGCGCAAGAAGCGCACCTTCGTCAAGCGTGATGACGCGGCGGACGAAGCGGCAGCCGGCCCCGACGAAGCCGAACTGCTGCGACGCGAGGAAGAGGCCCAGGCCCAAGCCGCTGCGCTGCGCGCGCAGGAGGAAGAGCTGGCCGCCAAGGTGAAGGCGCGCGAAGAGGCCGAACGTGTCGCCCGGGAAGCCGCCGAGGCGCGCCGCGCCGAGGAGCAGGCTGCGGCCGCGGCAGCTGCCAAGGCTGCGGCCGAGGCCGCCGAAGCCGCTGCCGCCGCTGCGTCCGCCGCCAAGGCCGACAGCAAGTCCGATGAACAGGCCGAGGCACGCGCTCGCAGTGCCGCCGCCGCCGCTGCCGAGGCTGCGGCGATCAACAAGGCGGCTGCGGCCAAGCGAGCGGCCAAGGCGGCGCCTACTCCCGAGGCTCCCGAAGTCGTGGCAGCGCCTGCGCCGGCGCCGGACGTTGTCGCGCCACCGCCGCCGGCACCGGAAGCGGCCAAGCCCGCGCTGCGCGTGGTCAAGGCCGTCGATGCCGCGGCGGAAGAAAAGCAGAAGCAGGACGACCTGGCGCGCCGCCGCAAGGCCGCCGAGGACGAGGCCGCCAAGATCCGCGCGATGATGAACGCGCCGAAAAAGGTGCTGGTCGCGCCGAAGAAGGAAGAGCCCAAGCCCGCCGAAGGCGCCGGCATCAAGGGCACGATCCACAAGAAGGCGGGCGCTCCGGGCGCCACGGCTGCGGCACCGGGCGCCGGCGCCGGTGCGGCCAAGCCGGGCGACAAGAAGTCGGTCAAGTCCGAGAAGCTGTCGTCGAGCTGGGCCGACGATGCGGCCAAGAAGCGCGGTCTCAAGACCATCGGCGCCGGGCCGGCCGGCGCGGCTCGACCGGGTGGCGGCAACTGGCGTGCTCCGGCGCGTGGTGCCGGCGGCCGACGCGGTGACCGCGGTGCCAACGGCAACGGGGCTTCCGGTTTCCAGGCGCCGGTGGAGCAGCAGGTTCAGGAGGTCCACGTTCCCGAGACCATCTCGGTGGCCGATCTCGCCCACAAGATGTCGGTCAAGGCGGCCGAAGTCATCAAGCAGCTGATGAAGCTCGGCCAGATGGTCACCATCAACCAGCAGCTCGACCAGGAAACGGCCATGATCGTGGTCGAGGAAATGGGCCACAAGGCCTTCGCCGCCAAGCTGGACGACCCCGACGCCTTCCTCGAAGAAGAGGGCAGCAGTGCCGAGCAGCAGCACGAGGCCCTGCCGCGTGCGCCGGTCGTCACCGTCATGGGTCACGTCGACCACGGCAAGACCTCGCTGCTGGACTACATCCGCCGCAGCCGCGTGGCCGCGGGCGA
>RXJV01000161.1 GCA_003963075.1 Burkholderiales bacterium | reverse complement strand
CGGCCCTCTTGACGGAGGCGCGGTAACTCAGATGTCCAGCACGTGGCGCAGCAACCCGAAGCCCACGCGCCACTTGGTGCCGTCGCCCGGGTCGATGCTGGCGGTGCGCTCGTTGATGCGCACGATGGTGCCGACGACTGTGTTGAGGTACTTGTCCTCGAAGGCGACCTTCTCGCCGCAGCGGAAGTCGTTGCGCGTGGGTCTAGGTGCTGCGGGCGCCGGCGCGGCTTCAGCTTGTCGCGCCGCGGCGTTGGGCGCCGGCGGCTCGATGGCCGCATAGGGCAGCTTCCACTCGCGACGCTCGCGCAGGTCTTGCAGCGTGACCTGGGTGTCGCGCAGGGCCACGACCTTGCCTTCACGCAGGCTGCCGTCGCGCCAGTCGAGGAAGCGCACCGTCTGGCCCAGGTGCATGTCCTTGCGTACCGCGATGATGCGTCGCGGGTCGGCCAGCAGGCGCTCGATCAGGGTGCTGAGCTGGAATAGCTCCAGGCTGCTGGCCTGGTGAAGGACGTCCAGCAGCCGTGGATCGATGCTCGGCCCACTCATGCCGCCGCGCGCACTTCCTCGTCGGCGCGCTGGCTGGCGATGTTCCAGGGCAGCAGCTCGTCGATGCGGTTCACCGGATGGTCGGCAATGCGCTGCAGCACGTCGCGCAGATAGGCCTCGGGGTCGAGCCCGTTGAGCTTGGCGGTCTCGATCAGGCTGTACATCGACGCCGCGCGCTCCCCGCCCGCGTTCGAGCCCATGAACAGGTAGTTGCCGCGCCCGAGCGCCACACCACGCAGCGCGCGCTCGGCGGCCGAGTTGTCGATCTCGATGCGGCCGTCGTCCACGTAGCGCGTCAACGCCTTCCAGCGCGCCAGGCTGTAGCGGGCGGCCTTGGCCAACTCCGACTTCGTCGACACCTGGGTCAGCACCCCCTGCAGCCAGAGATGGAACTTCTCCAGCAAGGGGCCGGCCCGCGCCTGGCGCTGCTGGCGTCGCACCTCCGGTGGGCGACCTCGGATGTCGGCTTCGACGGCGTACAGCCCCTGGATGTGGCTCAGCGCCTGTGCCGCCAGCCCGGTGTCGTCGCGGTGCTGTTCGTACAGGTCCCACCACGGTCGTCGTGCGTGAGCCCAGCAGGCCGCTTCGACCACGTGGCCACCGTCATAGAGCGCATTCCAGCCGCCGTAGGCATCGGCCTGCAGGATGCCTCGGAAGTCGCGCAGATGGCGCTGCGGGTGCTCGCCCTTGCGGTCGGCCGAGTAGCGGAACCAGACCGCCGGCGGCGCGCTGTCGCCCGAGGGCCGGTCGTCGCGCACGTAGACCCACAGCCTGCCAGTGCGGGTCTTGCCTTCGCCTGGCGCCAGCACCTTGACCGGTGTGTCGTCGGCATGAACCTTGGCCGCGTACAGGACATGTCGGCCCAGCGCCGCAAGCAGGGGGTCGAACAAGGTGTGAACCTGCTCCACCCAGCCGGCCATCGTGCTGGGGTCGATCTCGACGCCTTCGCGGGCATAGACACGGCTCTGGCGGTGCAGCGGCGAGTGATCGCAATACTTGGACACCGCCACGTGGGCCAGCAGCGCAGGCCCTGCCAGGCCTCGCGCGATCGGCCGGCTCGGCGCGCTGGCCTGGAAGATGGCCTCGCACTTCGTGCACGCCAGCTTGGGCCTGACGGTGCGGATGACCTTGAAGCGAGCCGGTACGTACTCCAGGTGCTCCGAGACGTCGGCGCCAATGCTGCGCAGCCGGCCACCGCAAGCGGTGCAGCCGCAGGACTGGCCAGCGGCGTCGCGATGCGCTTCAGTGGTGACGGGGCGAACCTCGTGCTGTTCGCGAGGCAGCTGCGCCGGCAGGCTGCGGTCGACGCTGCCGGCATTGGCGGCCGGCGTGGTGGGCTTGCGTACGGGCAGTTGCTCCAACGCCACCGGCTCAATGAGGCTGGCCTGGAGGTCGAACCGCTCGCTGGAGACGCCGAACTGCGCGCGCACGCGTCGTGCCAGTTGCAGCTTGAGCTTGTCGACCATCAGCTTGAGCCGCTGCACCTCGCTGGCGCTGACGCGCAGTTGCTGCTTGAGCAGTTGCGCGTCGTCGGGTAGTTGGCTGATCGGGTCGATGTCCTGCGGCACGAACCTCAGTGTGCGACGAGCTCAGCGAGAGCGCATCGGGATCACTCCCGAGGAGACACCCCCTATGCAGCCAATTGAGGTGAGCTCGTGCGCATCGGCATGCGCCAGTCAATGCCTTCCAGCAGCATCGAGAGCTGTGCGGCGGACAGTGCAACGCGGCCGTCAACGGCCTGCGGCCAGACGAAGCGACCGCGCTCCAGGCGCTTGGCCAGCAGCATCAGTCCTTGGCCGTCGAACCACAGCACCTTGATGATGTCGCCGCGCCGACCGCGGAAGACGAACACGTGGCCGTCGAACGGGTTCGACGCCAGGGCTGTCTGCACCACGGCGGCCAGGCCGTCGAAGCCTTTCCTCATGTCGGTGTGACCGGCGACGAGCCACACGCGCGTGCCCGATGGCAGGCCGATCATGCGAGGCTGCGCAACGCAGAGAGCAGCGCCACAAGACTCTCCTGGTCGACGGCGCCTCGCAGTCGCAGCCGGGCACCAGCGAAGTCAAGTTCTATGCTGCCGGCGGTGGTGCGGGTCGCGCACGATGTGGGCACGGGAGGTGCCGACACCGGGTCGCTCGGCGTGGCCGAGGCGAGCGTGATCGGCAACAGCTGCGGCGCCGACGCTTGCGCAGGTCCTGAGCCAGAGGCCTCGACAGCGCGATGTTCACGGCGCCACTTGAACACCAGGTTGGCGTTGATGCCGTGAGCCATCGCGATGCTGGAGACCGAAGCACCGGGCAGCAGGCATTGCCGGACCAACTCGCGCTTGAGTTCGGGGCTGTGGTCGCGCCTGCGGCGCCTGGGGGGAGTGTCTTGATCGGCCATGGTGTGCGCTTGCGATGCCTGATGCACACCATCTCGGGTGCGCAGGATCAGCCGATCTTGGTCAAGACCGCCGCTGTGCGCCAGAGGGCCGTGAGGCCACGCTTA
>RXJV01000021.1 GCA_003963075.1 Burkholderiales bacterium | reverse complement strand
CGCCCCTGGCCGAGGGCATTCGCAACCGCGTCGGCATCGCGACGATGGCGGTCGGTGCGATCTCCGAGGCCGACCACGTCAACAGCATCATCGCGTCGGGGCGGGCCGACCTCTGCGCCATCGGCCGCCCGCATCTGGCCCACCCGGCCTGGACGCTGGCCGAGGCCGCGCGCATCGGCTACCGCGGGCCCATCGGCCTGGACTGGCCCGCGCCCTACCGGTCCGGCAAGGCGCCGCTGGAGCGCGAGTTCGAGCGCCTGCGCGGCGGCAGCGTGGCCGCGGCCGAGCAGGCCAACAAGGCGCTGGGCGTATGAAGCATGCGGTCATCACCGGCGGCGGCAGCGGCATCGGTGCCGCGGTGGCGCAGCGGCTGCGGGCCGACGGGCTGCGGGTCACGCTGATGGGCCGCCACCTCGACCGGCTGCGCGCCCAGCAGGCGGTGCTCGGCGATGCGGCAGTCCAGGTCTGCGATGTGGCGGACGAAGCCAGCGTCGCCGCGGCCTTTGCGGCCGTGGGCGAGGTGGACTTCCTCATCAACAACGCCGGCCAGGTCGAGACGGCGCCGTTCAGCAAGACCTCGCTGGACCTCTGGCAGCGCCTGCTCAACGTCAACCTCACCGGCACCTTCCTCTGCAGCCGCGCGGTGCTGCCCGGCATGCTGGCCCGCCGGCAGGGCCGCATCGTCAACGTGGCCAGCACGGCGGCGCTGAAGGGCTATGCCTATGTGGCGGCCTACTGCGCGGCCAAGCATGGCGTGCTGGGCCTCACGCGGGCGCTGGCCCTGGAGGTGGCGGCCAAGGGCGTGACGGTCAATGCCGTCTGCCCCGGCTACACCGAGACCGACATCGTCGCCAGCGCCATCGACAACATCGTCGCCAAGACCGGCCGCACGGCGAGCGAAGCGCGCGCCGAGCTCGCCCGGGCCAACCCGCAGGGCCGGTTGATCCAGCCCGACGAGGTGGCCGCCACCGTGGCCTGGCTGATCCACAGCCCGGGCGTCAACGGCCAGGCCATCGCCGTGGATGGCGGGGAGACGATGTGATGAGCTCGGAACCCCTGGACCTCGAAACCCGCGCGTCCGCCGACGACCACCAGGCCCTGCGCCTGTGGCTGCGGCTGCTGTCCTGCACCACGCGCGTGGAAGACCAGATCCGCCAGCGCCTGCGCGCCGAGTTCGGCACCACGCTGCCGCGCTTTGACCTGCTGGCCCAGCTCGAACGCCACCCCGACGGCCTGACGATGCGCGAGCTGTCGCAGCGGCTGATGGTGACCGGCGGCAACGTGACCGGCATCACCGACCAGCTCGAAGCCGAAGGCCTGGTCGTGCGCGAGACCCGCCCCGAGGACCGGCGCAGCTTCATCGTCAAGCTCACGCCCCAGGGCCGGCGCCAGTTCAAGCGCATGGCCGCCACCCACGAGGGCTGGATCGTCGAGCTGTTCGCGGGCTGGACGCCGGCGCAGAAGACCGAGGTCTACGCCCTGCTGGCTCAGCTCAAGACCCATCTGAAGGACATCCCATGAACCCCCATCTGGCCTCGGGTAACCAGCGCAGCCTCGCCGGCTACGCGCCCCAGCATTTTCTGTGGCAGCAGCAGGGCGCGGTCGGCTTCGTCACGCTCAACCGGCCCGAGCGCAAGAATCCGCTCACCTTCGAGAGCTATGCCGAGCTGCGCGACCTGTTCCGCACGCTGGCCTATGTCGAGGACGTCAAGGCCATCGTCGTGCAGGGCGCTGGCGGCAACTTCTGCTCCGGCGGCGACGTGCACGAAATCATCGGCCCGCTGACGGGCATGACCGCGCCCGAGCTGCTGGCCTTCACGCGCATGACGGGAGATCTCGTCAAGGCCATGCGCGCCTGCCCGCAGCCCCTCATCGCGGCGGTGGATGGTGTCTGCGCCGGCGCGGGCGCCATCATGGCCATGGCCTCGGACCTGCGCGTGGGCACGGCGCGCAGCAAGACGGCCTTCCTGTTCACCCGTGTGGGCCTGGCCGGCTGCGACATGGGCGCCTGCGCGCTGCTGCCGCGCATCGTTGGCCAGGGCCGCGCGTCTGACCTGCTCTACAGCGGCCGCAGCCTGGGCGGCGAGGAGGGCCTGGCCTGGGGTTGGCTCAACCGCCTTGCCGAGCCCGACCAGCTGCTGGTCGAGGCCCTGGCCTGGGCCGGCGAGATCGCGGCGGGCCCCAGCTTCGCGCATGCGATGACCAAGCGCATGCTGCACCAGGAGTGGTCCATGGGCGTGGACGAGGCGATCGAGGCCGAGGCCCAGGCCCAGGCGCTGTGCATGCTGACCCAGGACTTCCACCGCGCGTTTGTAGCCTTCGCGGCCAAGCAGAAGCCGAGCTTCGAAGGCAACTGAGATGGAGCACCTCGACTGGCCCTTCTTCGACGCCAAGCACCGCGAGCTGGCCGCGGCGCTGGACGCCTGGTGCGCCGAGCATCTGCATGTCGACCACGACGCCGATGTCGACACCCAATGCCGCGCGCTGGTCGCCCAGCTCGGGGCCGCCGGCTGGCTGCGGCATGCCGTGGCCGGCGAGGGCGAGGCCATCGACACCCGCGCGATATGCCTGATCCGCGAGACCCTGGCCGCCCACGACGGCCTGGCCGACTTCGCCTTTGCGATGCAGGGCCTGGGCTCGGGCGCGATCTCGCTGGCGGGCACGGCGGCGCAGCGGGCCCACTACCTGCCGCGGGTGGCGCGGGGCGAGGTGCTGGCCGCGTTTGCGCTGTCGGAACCCGAGGCCGGCTCGGACGTGGCGGCGATGCAATGCACCGCCACGGCCGAGGGCGACGACTACCTGCTCAACGGCGAGAAGACCTGGATTTCCAACGGCGGCATCGCCGACTTCTACGTGCTGTTCGCCCGCACGGGAGAGGGTGAAGCGGCCCCCGGGACGGTGCGCGGCTCGCGCGGCATCTCGGCCTTCATCGTCGACGCCGGCCTGCCCGGCTTCGAGATTGCCGAGCGCATCGATGTCATCGCGCCGCATCCGCTCGCGCGCCTGCGCTTCACGAACTGCCGCGTGCCGAAGCGCCAGATGCTGGGGGCGCCGGGCGAGGGCTTCAAGCTGGCGATGCGCACGCTCGATGTATTCCGCACCTCGGTGGCAGCGGCGGCGCTCGGCTTTGCCCGCCGCGCGCTGCAGGAGGGCCTGGCCCAGGCGAAGGCCCGGCCGATGTTCGGCGCGCGGCTGGCCGACCTGCCGCTGACGCAGGCCAAGCTGGCCGACATGGCCTGCACGGTGGAGGCCTCGGCCCTGCTGGTCTACCGCGCCGCCTGGCTGCGCGACCAGGGCCGCACGATCACCAAGGAAGCCGCCATGGCCAAGCTGATGGCCACCGAGGGCGCGCAGCGCGTGATCGACGCGGCGGTGCAGCTCTTCGGCGGCCGGGGCGTGCGCCGCGGCGAGATCGTCGAATCCCTCTACCGCGAGATCCGGGCGCTGCGCATCTACGAAGGCGCCAGCGAAGTGCAGCAACTCATCATCGGGCGCGAGCTCTTGAAAGGCTGACATGCATCCATCCGCCCACCTGGACAGCTTTGCCCGCGACCACCTGCCGCCGCCGGAGCAATGGCCCGAGCTGGTGTTCGACCGGCCCGAGCTGCAGTTCGGCCCGCGGCTGAACGCGGCCACCGAGCTGCTGGACCGCTGGGTCGAGCAGGGCCAGGGCCAGCGGCCCTGCCTGCAGGGCGCCGGTATGCGCTGGACCTATGCCGAGCTGCAGGCCGAGGCCAACCGCATCGCCAACGTGCTGGTCCACGATTTGGGCGTGGTGCCCGGCCATCGGGTGCTGCTGCGCGGCACCAACACGCCGCAGTTGGCGGCCTGCTGGTTCGCGGTCATCAAGGCCGGGGCGATCGCGGTGGCGACGATGCCGCTGCTGCGCGCCGGCGAGCTGGGCAAGGTCATCGCCAAGGCCGAGGTGACGCATGCGCTGTGCGACGCCGCGCTGGCCGACGAACTCGCCGCCGCCCAGGCCCAGCACCCGGTGCTGAAGCACATCGTCCACTTCCGCAGCAGCGCGCCCGACGGCCTGGAGGCGCGCGCCGAGCGCCAGCCGGCCATGTTCACCAACGTCGACACCGCGAGCGACGACTGCGCGCTGATCGCCTTCACCTCCGGCACCACGGGCCAGCCCAAGGGCACGATGCACTTCCACCGCGATGTGCTGGCCATCTGCCGCTGCTGGCCGCCGCACTGCCTGCAGGCCACGGCGGAGGATGTCTTCATCGGCAGCCCGCCGCTGGCCTTCACCTTCGGCCTGGGTGGCCTGCTGCTGTTCCCGATGAGCGTGGGCGCCTCGGCCGTGCTGCTGGAAAAAGCCAGCCCCGAGCTGCTGCTGGCTGCGATCGCCGAGCACCGCGCGACGGTCTGCTTCACCGCGCCCACCTCCTACCGC
This sequence comes from Burkholderiales bacterium, assembly GCA_003963075.1. Taxonomy (GTDB): domain Bacteria; phylum Pseudomonadota; class Gammaproteobacteria; order Burkholderiales; family Burkholderiaceae_C; genus Pelomonas. The sequence continues at coordinate 31,303 of RXJV01000021.1, read as the reverse complement.
GCGATGGCGCCGCTGGTGGCACAGCATGACCTCAGGGCCCTGCGCAAATGCGTGAGCGCCGGCGAGGCCCTGCCCGCGGCGACGCGTGCGCTGTGGAAGGAGAAATCCGGTCTGGAGCTGATCGACGGCATCGGCGCGACCGAGCTGCTGCACATCTTCATCTCGCACACCGAGGCCACCGTCAAGCCCGGCGCCACCGGTCGCCCCGTGCCGGGCTACCAGGCCTGCATCCTCGACGACGACGGCCGCCCGCTGCCGCGCGGCCAGATCGGCCGTCTGGCCGTGAAGGGCCCCACCGGCTGCCGCTACCTCGCCGACGACCGGCAGCGGCAGTATGTGCACGACGGCTGGAACCTCACCGGCGACGCCTACCTGCTCGACGAGGACGGTGACTTCGTCTACCAGGCCCGCACCGACGACATGATCATCTCCGGCGGTTACAACATCGCCGGCCCCGAAGTGGAGGCCGCGCTGCTGAGCCACCCAGCCGTGGCCGAGTGCGCCGTCATCGGTGTGCCCGACGAGGAGCGCGGCCAGCTCGTGAAGGCCTTCGTCGTGCTGCGCGAGGGCCACGCGCCCGACGTGGCCGCGCTGCAGGCCCATGTGAAGGCCACCATCGCGCCCTACAAATACCCGCGCGCCATCGAGTTTCGCGACAAGCTGCCGCGCACCGAGACCGGCAAGCTGCAGCGCTTCAAGCTGCGGGAGCCGGCGTGATGGACGGCATGACGGGCGCCGTGGTCTTCCAGCGCGAGCAGCGCGTGCGCTTCGGCCACTGCGACCCGGCCGGCATCGTGTTCTACCCGCGCTACTTCGAGATGCTCAACGAGCTGGTCGAGGACTGGTTCGCCCAGGGCCTGGGCCAGCCCTTCGAGCAGCTCATCGCCGAGCGCGGCCTGGGCATGCCCACTGCGCAGCTCGACACCCGCTTCAAACGCATCAGCCGCCACGGCGACCGGCTGCAGCAGCGCATCCGCCTGCAGCGCGTGGGTGGCAGCTCGATCACGCTGGCCGTCGCGTTTGATGGTGACGACGGCACCCGCGTCGAGTTCGGCCAGGTGCTCGTCTGCACCTCGCTCGACACCCACCGACCCCACGCTTTGCCCGACGCGCTGCGCGCCGCGCTGCAGCGCGCCCAGGAGATGACCCCATGACCAAGCAAGTCCTGCAACCGCCCGGCTGGGCCCCGCCCCGCGGCTATGCCAACGGCGTCGCGGCCAGTGGCCGCCAGGTGTTCGTGGCCGGCCAGATCGGCTGGAACGAGCGTTGCGAGTTCGACAGCGACGACTTCATCGCCCAGGTGCGCCAGGCCCTGCTGAACGTGCGCGCCGTGCTGGCCGAGGCCGGCGCCGCGCCCGAGCACATCGTGCGCATGACCTGGTACCTCGTCGACAAGCGCGAGTACCTCGCCCGCGGCCGCGAGGTAGGCCAGGCCTACCGCGAGGTGCTGGGCCGCGACTACGGCATCGCGATGAGCGCGGTGCAGGTGTCGGCGTTGATGGAGGACCGGGCCAAGGTGGAGATCGAGGTGACGGCGGTGGTGCCGTGAGGGGTTGAGCGGGCTGACCGTGCTGCCCGCGATGCGAGAGAAGGGTAGCGGCGTCATTGCGCCGTTGCCGTTCGCATCGTTGTCAGCCGGTGTCGTGCGTGTTCACTGCGCTGCGAACGCCCGTGCCTGGAAGCTGCTCTCGCTTGCAGGCCATCGGAGCGCTCGTTCAATCGCTCTTCTGCCGGCGATCCTTCGCCTCAGGGCGCAGGCTGGCGCTTGGGTTCCCAGAGCTCAACCTTGTTGCCTTCAGGATCAACGATCCAGGCGAAGCGGCCGAACGGGTCGTCGTCGGTGCGCTTGAGGATCGTCACGGCATGCTCCTGCAGGCGCTTGACCATGGCGTCCATATCGTCGACGGCATAGTTGATCATGAAGGCGCTGGTGGAGGGCGCGAAGTGATCGGATGACGTGTCGAAGACGCTCCAGGCCGTCTTGGCCGGGTGGCCGGGCGCGTCGTTGCGCAGCGCGGCACCGCCCCAAGGCTGGACCGGCATGCCCAGGACGTCGCGGTACCACGCGGCAAGCGCCTTGGGGTCCTTGGCCTTGATGAAAACGCCGCCGACACCGGTGATGCGGCCGGGCGTTTGATCGGGTGCCGCTTGGGCCGTGCTCGCCATGGTGATTGCTCCTAACAGGAAGGCAAAGAAAAGGTGAGAGCGCATGCGTGCTCCTCGGAAATGAACTCGACGAGGCCAATGTAGCGCTTGGCGGCGGCGTCACGGCACGGTGCGAACTTTTTCCAGACGGTGCCGCCTCGCTTTGCCTGCCCGCCGTTTCAGTTGCATGGCACCTCCGTAGATTGGCCAATGAACTGAAGAATTCAGCGTGCTGGACGCTCGCGGGTTGCCGAAGTGACTGCGGGGCCGTTTGGCAAACACGTCGGCTGCCAAGGCGGCATCAGGCGCCGGCAGGCAGTGAGCCTTCCTGCATGAGGTGGGAGGGCCAGCCGATGCGGACCAACAGCCCATCCGGACCGCACACCCCCACCTCGTACAACCCCCACTCGCGGTGGCGCAGGATTCCGCCGGGCCGGATGATGAGGTCGTCCACCCGTGCGGCGATGGCGTCGACCTGCGGGGTGCGGATGAACACGCCGAAAGGGTTGTGCTCGGCCGGCACCCTCCAGGGGCCACTGCCGGCCTGCGTGAGATGAACCTCGCAGTCCCAGCCCGTCATGATGACGTAGCTCGCGTCGCCGCCCGTGCGCTGAAAGCCCAGGCGTTCCCAGAACGGAAGCGCGGCGGCCAAGTCGTTGCTGGGAACGATGGCGAACGCTCCGACGGTGCAGGTGGTGGTCATGCGGGGCTCCGGGGGATGCTCTCGGCATCAGGGCTGAGAGCCAAACGGATCGCCGGCTGCGCCGCGTAGGTGGGCGCCCAGGCCGCAGGCCCGGCGAGAATCACGGCATCCATGGCCTGCGGGCGGGCTCCCCGGCCCGCCCCATCGACAGCGGGCACGCCCCGCCGCTCATGTCCGACGCTTCCTACACGACTCTCCCCTCCTGGCCCACGGCCTACCCCGCCACCGGCGCCACCGGCACGCTGAAGCACGTCAACGAGGACTTCATCGTCACCGAGCTGCCGCTGCAGCTGCCCTCCGGGGCCGGCGAGCATGTCTGGCTGGAGGTGGAGAAGAACGGCGCCAACACCGCCTTCGTGGCCGAGCAGCTGGCAGCGGCAGCGGGTGTGCAGACCTTTGACGTCGGCTATGCCGGCCTGAAGGACCGCCACGCCGTCACGCGCCAGTGGTTCAGCCTCTACCGGCCGAAGGGCGAGACGCCGGACCTCACGGTGCTTCAGCACCCGGAGTTCCGCGTGCTGAGCCAGAGCCGCCATGTGAAGAAGCTGCGCCCCGGCGATCTGCAGGGCAACCGGTTCCGCATCGTGCTGCGCGACGTGACCGGAAGCCGCGACGCCATCGAGGCCAACCTCCGGGCCATCGCGGCCCAGGGCGTGCCCAACTACTTCGGCGCCCAGCGCTTCGGCTTTGATGGCGGCAATGTCGAACAGGGCCGGGCCATGCTGGCGCGCGAGATCCGGGTGCGCCACCCGAAGAAGAAGGGCCTCTACCTGTCGGCGGTGCGCTCCTTCGTCTTCAATGAGGTGCTGGCCCAGCGCATCCACCAGGGGCTGTGGGGCCAGGCCCTGCCCGGTGACGTGCTGGACGACGCCGGCCGGCCCACCGGGCCGCTCTGGGGGCGGGGCCGCGTGACCACCGCCGACGAGGCACAGGCCTTGGAGAACGACGTGGCAGCGCGCCACGCGGCGCTGTGTGACGGCATGGAGCACGCCGGCCTGGACCAGGAACGCCGCGCGCTGGTGGCCTGCCCCGTGGACCTGGTCTGGGACTGGCCGCAGCCCGATCAACTGTTGCTGGCGTTCGCGTTGCCGGCGGGGACCTATGCCACGTCCGTGCTGGCCGAAGTCCTGCGGACGACCGAGGCCGACCGGCAGGCCGAGGGCGAGGCGGCGGCGGGCGACTGACGGGGGCTCTGCGCCGGCGCCGCGCCCGCGCCTCTGCCCTCCAGGCGAGCCCGGCTGCTGGCGCGGCACGCTGCAGCTCGCCGCGCCGGTGGACAGCTTTGTCGACACCCGCGGCTGGGGCCACGGCCAGGTCTGGGTCAACGGCCACCACCTGGGCCGCTTCTGGTCCCTCGGCCCGCAGCAGACCCTCTACCTGCCGGCCTCGTGGCTGAAGGCGGGGGCGAACGAGGTGCTGGTGTTCACGACCGAGCCGCCGGGCGCGGCGGGGATGACGATGCAGGGCCTGGCGGAGCCGGTGTACGAACGGCGGCGTTGAGGGGTGGGAGACCCGTGGGCCCGTGACCGCGCCGGTGGCATGCGCCTGGCGACGCACCTGCCACGTCGAACGCGGTCTTGTGGCCGCGTCGGCCGGGGCGGGGCCCGTCACGGGCGGCGCGTGTGTCTGCACGCGGCCCGCAGGAGGGGTTCAGCCGTGCGCCTGCCGCTTGCGCATACCATCCCTCGGGCCGAGCGGGTGTCACGCTCAACCTCGCCAAGGACAACTGATGAAGCGAATCCTTTTGACCGTGGGCCTGTGGCTGGCTTTGTGGGCCACGCATGCCCATGCGGTGGATGCCAACGACGCGTTGCGTCAGCGGGTTGCCGCCTTCCTCGATGAATGGCATGACGATGCCGCCCACTCGCGCCAGGCCTACTTCGACAAGATCGCGCCGGATGGCGTCTACATCGGGACCGACAAGACCGAACGCTGGGTCCGCGACGACTTCAAGCGCTGGGCCGCACCTTACTTCGCAAAGCCCAGTGCCTGGGCCTTCAAGGCCACCAAGCGCCACATCGCCTCCTCCGAAGACGGGCGCTGGATCTGGTTCGATGAGCAGCTGGAGACCCAGATGGGCCTCTGCCAGGCCTCCGGCGTCATCCGCAATGGCAAGCAGGGCCTGCGCATCGCGCACTACCAGTTGTCGCTGACGGTGCCCAACGAGCTGGTCGATCGCATCTCCCAGGACATCAGCGCCTTCGAGAAAGCGCATCCGGCCAAGTAGCGCCGCAAACCAACGCCCGCGGGGCCGGGTCTTCACCAAAGCATCTGCCGTGGGTGCATGAACTGCCCCTCGCGATGCGTTCCCGAGCAGCACGCGGCCCCAGGGTTCCTGCACATGGAGCATCCCTTGACAAGCAAATTCCTGTTTTGCGCCCTCGCCGCGGCGGGCCCACTCTTCACGTCATCCATGGCGGCTGCCGCCGATGCGAAGGTGACCCTCCTGTCCTTTTCAAAAGGCAAGGAAGTTCCGGCGTCCATCACGCTGCTCAAACGTGACGGCAAGCTTGGGCGCGACAACCCGTTCTACGAAGGCTACCGCCCACAGCTCCAATTTGTTGGCCGGCCGGAGGTGACTTGCGCCATTCGCATTCCGAAGCCGCAGGACAAGGTGGAGCCTGGCGACACCGCGACGGTCGGCGTGGTCTGCATCGACGACTTCCAGGCGCCCGAGAAAGACCTCTCCTTCGTCATGCTCGAGGGCGGGCGCAAGGTGGGTGAGGGCGTGTTGAAGCCGTAGCGGCGTCCGGGCCGGCACCTCGGCGTGGCGGCTCCGCTGCATGGTGAACTGCGCGCGGCCCGAGCTGAGGGCGCGCAGTGAGCCGATGTAGCCGAACATCTGCCAGCGGTACATGCGCGGTCACGACGACCGCGGGGCCGCGGGCGTCCTGGCCCTGCCCCTGGCCGCGGCGGCGCAGCAGGTCGCCGCTGACTTCGCCCAGCGCTTCGGGCGGCGCGATCACTTCGACCGCCATCACGAGTGCCAGCACTACGGGCAAGGTCTTCAGCGCGGCCTTGCAGATCGCTGCGGCGTCGCCCGCCTCGTAGTTGCTGCGCTTGCCGGTCATGCGGTAGGGCGTGACGAACTTCGGCGCGATCAGCCGCACGGTGTGGCCCGAGGCCTGCAGCAGACGCCCTACCTGCCGGCCTCGTGGCTGCAGGCGGGCGACAAGTTCATGCAGCTTGTCGCGCGGCACGGCCGGGCGGATCAGTTCGGCCTTGCCGGCCTCGTTGATACCATGAACCGCGAAAACGTTCTTGGCGAGGTCGATACCCACGGTCAGAATCGTTATGGACTTCCCCTTCCAAATGAGTTGATGAGAGATCGCACTTCCCATCGTGGCACTTGGTTGCCGTTGGCCGCAACGCGGCTGGTTCGGGACGGGGAAGTCCCTTTCATTCGTTAAGCAGCATGAAGGTTCTTGCCGCCATTGCGGTTCTCGTTGCCGCTACGACCGGCAATGCCGCGGAGGTTTCGCTGCGGGCGGAGTACACGAAAGGAGACTCGGCACTCACGCGATCCCGCTGCCCGAGAGATTTTGGCCAAGACTCCGCTTGCTGGCGTGGCAAGTTGAAGCTAGCGGGATTGCTGGTGATCGAGTTCGATCGCGTTCCGGGGGGTGCGGAGCAAACGGACGAGGTAGGCCAGGCATTCTTTGAACCGGATGCATCGTCACGCGGAAAGCTCCCACAGGCTTTGGGCTACTACCCTGCACCTGTCGCGGCTCTTTGGATAGCCAAAGAGCCACGGTCAATTCTTGTTTCCTTGCTAGGCGCCGAGCGCGCCAACGGGGTGCTGCAAGGAAGCGCGCCTAGGTATGAATTCCCTGTGGAAGTCGTACTCAAGGAATACACGAGCAGTATCGAATGCGACCATCGAAGCTACGGAATGGCGTACTCCACCATTCGCCTGTTGGCGCAAGAGACGGTGGCGCAAGACAAGACCAAAAACTTTGGGTGCTGATAGTGCTGGCTAACTCTTTGCTCCATCCGACCCTTGCCAACTACGCTGGCTCGGTCGGTTGAGCGCGAACGTTGAGCGACCGCTTCCGCCCTTCGAGCTCGGCAAACCGACGGACCGCAACCGCTGCGAGAGCGGCAGTCGCCCGCCCGGGTCTGGCACCCCGCGGAACAGGCGGGAGGCAGACCCTCCGGTCCACCTCCCACCTCACGTCATGCCGCCATAGCCACCCGCGCCGGTACCTCGGCGTAGTGGCTCAGCTGCATCGTGAACTGCGCGCGGCCCGAGCTGAGGGCGCGCAGCTGGCCGATGTAGCCAAACATGCGCTCCAGCGGCACATGGGCCGTGACGACGACCGCGTTGCCGCGCGCGTCCTGGCCCTGCACCTGGCCGCGGCGGCGCAGCAGGTCGCCGATGACGTCGCCCAGGCTTTCCGCCGGGGTGATGACCTCCACGGCCATCACCGGCTCCAGCACCACGGGCGCGGCCTTCAGCGCGGCCTCGCGCAGCGCGGTGGCGGCGGCCAGCTCGAAGGCCAGGGCCGAGGAGTCGCGCACGTGGGCGCTGCCGTCCACGAGCGTGGCCTCGAAGTCCACCAGCGGGTGGCCGGCCAGCGGGCCGGCCTGGGCGGCGCGGCGGATGCCGGCCTCCACCGCCGGGATGAACTCGCGCGGGATGGCGCCGCCCACCACGGTGCTGGCAAAGCGCAGGCCCTCGCCCCGCGGCAGCGGCGCGAGGCGCAGCGTCAGCTCGGCGAACTGGCCGGGGCCGCCGCTTTGCTTCTTGTGCACATGGCGCAGCTCGGCCGGGGCGGTGATGGTCTCGCGGTAGGCCACCTGGGGCCGGCCCACGGCCACGTCCACGCCGAAGCGTGAGCGCAGCTTTTCCACCGCCACTTCGAGCTGCAGCTCGCCCATGCCGGAGAGCAGGGTCTGGCCGGAGTCGGCGTCCTGGCGCAGGCGCAACGACGGGTCTTCGCGCACGAGCACGCCCAGGCCCTTGGCGAGTGCGGCGGCGCCGTCCTGGCTGCGGGGCTCGATGGCGACGTCGATGACGGCCTCGGGCACGGCAATGCTTTCCAGCACGGGCGCGCCCTTGTGGGCGGCTAGGGTGTGGCCGGTGAGCACGTCCTTCAGGCCGACGAGGCCGGCGATGTCGCCCGCAGCGAGGCTTTCGCGCTCGACGCGGCGGTCGGCGTGGATCTCGTACAGCCGCGAGACGCGCTCGGCCTGGCCGGTGCTGGCGTTCCAGACCGTGTCGCCGCGCTTGAGCGTGCCGGCATAGACGCGCACGAACACCATCGTGCCGTGGTCGTCGGCGGTGAGCTTGAAGGCAAGGGCGGAGAGGCCGTCACGCGGGGCGTGCGTGCCCACCGCGCCGGGGGCTTCGCCGGGGCGCGGGACGTAGTCGACGACGGCGTCCAGCAGCGGCTCGACGCCGCGGTTGCGGAAGGCCGAGCCGGCGAGCACGGGCGCGAGCTCGCCCGCGACGGTGGCGGCGCGCAGGCCGGCGCGCAGCGCGTCGACCGACGGCTGTTCGCCGCGCAGCCAGGCGTCGAGCAGCGCGTCGTCGCGCTCGACGATGGCTTCCACCAGGCGTGCGCGGGCGTCCTGGGCGGCGGTGAGCAGCTCGGGCGGAATGTCGGCCACGCGCGGGGGCGCGGAGGCGTCGTCGCGGTCCCAGACGAGGGCGCGCAGGGTGAGCAGGTCCACGACGCCACGGAACTCGCCCTCGGCGCCGATGGGCAGCTGCAGCGGCAGCGCGCGCGCACCCAGGCGCTCCTGCATCATCGAGACGACGCGCTGGAAGTCCGCACCCGTGCGGTCCAGCTTGTTGACGAAGGCGATGCGGGGCACGCGGTAGTCGTCCGCGAGGCGCCAGTTGGTCTCGGTCTGGGGCTCGACGCCGGCCACGCCGTCGAAGACGACGACGGCCCCGTCGAGCACGCGCAGGGAGCGGCGCACCTCGACGTTGAAGTCGATGTGTCCGGGCGTGTCGATCAGATTCACTTGCGTGCCGCGCCAGTGCACGGTGGTGGCCGCGCTGTGGATGGTGATGCCGCGCGCGCGCTCCTGGGGGTCGAAGTCCATCGTCGTGGCGCCGTCGTGGACTTCGCCAATGCGGTGGTTCTCGCCCGTGTAGAACAGGATGCGTTCGGTGGTGGTGGTCTTGCCGGCGTCGACGTGGGCAATGACGCCGATGTTGCGCAGGTTGCGGAAGGTGGTGTTCGAGTTCATGGTGATTCCTGATTCGGGGTTGGCTTGCCAGCCCCGTGGAATCACAGGGCTAGCGCGAGGTCAGGACGCCGAAGCGCATGGGCGACAAGCAGGGCCGAGCGGCGCTCCGGCGCTCGGGAATCGTGGCGATCAGCTTGTCGAAGGTGCGGGTGAACATGGCGGAACTCGGACTACAGAAAAAACAAAACCCCGGGAGGTGCGGGCCTGCCGGGGTTGCTGGGTGCTGAACCGGAAGGCAGCGCGCCTTCCGAACACGGTCGAAGGGCGCTCAGGGGCTGAGGCGGGCTTGGGTCGTGTGGTTGAGCTTCATGATGGTCGAGAGTGTGAGCCGGTTCGGAATGTCGGGCATGCGCTGGGGTTTTCAAGCCCGCAGCGGCGTGGCGGCGAGCTGGGCCGTGGTGGCGCTGCGGTAGGGCGCGCAGAGCTGCTCGACATAGGCCTGGTGGCCGGGCAGGCCGGCCACGGTGCGCGCCACCTTGAGGTGGATGTCGCCGAGGAAGTTGCCCAGCTCCTGGCGGCCCATCAGGTCGGCCACGGGGTGGTAGCGCTCGGGCGTGATGCCCTGGCCCATCATGACCTGCACCCAGGAGTTCTCGGCAAAGAGCTCGTCGCTGGGGCGGAACACGCGGCCGGCCTCGCGGAACAGCTCGATGCGGTGGCGCAGCGAGGGCAGGATGTCCATCTCGCGCACATGCTTCCAGAGCGCCGAGTCGATGCGGGCGTTGACGTGGTAGTGCAAGACGATGAAGTCGCGGATGTGCTCCAGCTCGCGCTTGGACTGCAGGTTGAACTCGTCCACATCGCCCTGCTGGATGCCGCCGGCCGGGAAGAGCTGCATCAGCCGGATGGCCGCGCGCTGGATGAGGTGGATGCTGGTGGACTCCAGCGGCTCGACGAAGCCGCTGGCCAGGCCGACGGCCACGCAGTTGCGGGCCCAGACCTTGTCGCGCTGGCCGGGCAGGAACTTGATGATGCGCGGCTGGGTCAGCAGCTCGCCTTCGACGTTTCGCTTGAGCATCTCGGGGGCGTCGGCGTCGCTGAGCTCCTTGCTGCTGTAGACCAGGCCGTTGCCCACGCGGTGCTGCAGCGGGATGCGCCACTGCCAGCCGAAGGGGTGGGCAATGGAGCGGGTGTAAGGCCAGGCCTCGCGCACGGAGGCCGTCTGCACGGCCACGGCGCTGTCGCAGGGCAGCCAGTAGGACCAGTCCTCGTAGCCCACGCCCAGGGCCTCGCCCAGCAGCAGGGAGCGAAAGCCGGTGCAGTCGATGAAGAAGTCAGCCTCCAGGCGGCTGCCGTCTTGCATCTGCAGCGCGGCGAGGTCGCCCTCGCGCGCGGCGCCGGCCTCGCGGCCATGCTTGAGCACCCGGGCGATCTTGCCCTCGATGCGCTGCACGCCGCAGGCCTCGCTCATCGCGCGCAGGTATTTGGCGTAGCGGCCGGCGTCCAGGTGGTAGGCGTAGTTCAGGCCGTTGCGCGGCAGGTGGGCGAAGCGGTTGGCAAAGGCGGCCACCGTCTCGGGGTTGTAGTCGGTGTAGGTCTTGGCCAGGCCCAGCGTGCGGCCCTTGAGCCAGAAGTGCTGGAAGCCGGCGCTCCAGTGGTCGGTGCCGGTGGTGCCGAAGGAGTGGAAGTAGTTTTGGCCGACGTCCTTCCAGCCCTCGAAGTTGATGCCGAGCTTGAAGGTGGCGTTGGTGGCGGCCATGAACTCGGCCTCGTTGATGCCGAGCAGGTTGTGGAAGGTGTGCAGCGCCGGGATGGTGGCCTCGCCGACGCCGACGGTGCCGATCTCCTCGGACTCGACGAGCTTGATGTCGAGCTGCTTGCCGAGCAGTTTGCTCATCAGCGCGGCCATCATCCAGCCGGCGGTGCCGCCGCCGGCAATGAGGACGCGCTTGAAAGGCTGGGTGGTGTTCATCGCTTCAGTTGGTTGAGGAGTTGGGTGCGGGCCTGGCGGGACAAGGTCTCGTCAATCGGCCCGAGCAGGCCGCGGGCTGCGGGCGGGATATGGGCCCAGGTGTCTTCATTGGCCTCGAAGACGAAGTGCTGGAAGTGGTGCCGCCAGATGCGCTTTTCTTTTTCGGGCAGGTCGCGCAGCGTCATCAGGGCCAGGCGCAGGGTGCTGAGCGGCGAGTCGACATGGTCGGCGGTCTGGCGCCACCAGGCATTGATCAGCAGGTTCAACGGGGCCAGGCCCTCGACATGGTGGAACCACATGCTGGGGATGTAGACCGCATCGCCCGGCGCCAGCTCGGCCGCTTCGCCCGCCGCCAGCGCGTCGCGGAAGCGCGGGAAGCGCTCGAAGTCCGGCCGGTGGAAATCCACCAGGCTGACCGGCTGGCCGGCGGGGGTCGGGTCCAGCGGGCCGAGGTAGAGGTTGGGCAGCTGCTCGGGCGGGAAGACGGTGAAGCGCCGCCGGCCGGCGGCGACGATGGCGAGGTTGTCCGGCAGGTCGTAGTGCGCGGCGATGCGGGTGCGGTTGCCCAGCCACAGGCTGACGAGGGCATCACGCGCGCCGAGGCCCAGGCCGTTGGCATCGAGAAAGCCGGGCAGCACGGCCTCGACGGTGGTGGAGCCGACATAGAGCGCCGGCGGCTCGGGCGTGCCGGCGACGCCCAACAGGCCGGTGAGCACCTGGTCCAGCGTGGCGGCGTAGCGGTGGAAGTTGAAGCTGCTGAGGCTGTCGTCGGCGTAGAACACCCGCCCGCGCGCCTCGGGCGCGAGCTGGAACAGGCCGATGCGCACGCCGTTGTAGAACCCCATCAGGTAGCGGGCCAGGGCCTCGTCGGACTGGTTCGCGGCCTGGACCACCGGCCAGTGCGCGAAGCCCCCGCGCACGACATAGGGCCGCTCGGCCGTCAGCAGCTCGGCGGGGAGCTGGTTGGGGTCGAAGGGGCCGGTCCAGTCGGGGATGGCGCGCATGGAGGTCAGCGGCGGCGAGAACGCTCGAGCAAGACGGGCAGTTGGGCGAGCGACGCGATCTGCATGTAGATCGGCAGCAGGTGGCCGTCGCGGGCCAGGGCCTCCAGGGCGGCGCCGGGCAGCGCGGCCAGGCGCTCCTCGTGGATGGTGAACAGGCCGGTCAGGCGCTGCTGTTCTCCGTCGGGCGTTTCGATGTCGATCGCGAAGGGTTCGAGCAGCTGGTGGCGGGTGAGGGCCTCGATGAAGGCCGGCAGCTGCTGGGCCTGCGCATGCAGGTGCTCCATCAGCTGCACGACATGGTCGAGGTAGTCGCTGAAGCCGCCGTGCGGCATGAACAGGGCGGTGCCGACCTCGCCCTCGTGCGCGCGGACGATGCGCGGGCTGTCGAGGTCGATGTGCAGCTGCAGGCTGTCGTCGGGGCCGCGGCCGATCAGGAACGGGTCGCGCTGCAGGGCCATGGGCACGACGGGCGCATCCCAGCCGGTGTCGGTCAGGAAGACGTTCTGGCCCTCCTCCAGCCCGAACAGCGCCACGGGCTGGAAGCCGGTGCCGCCGTCCACGAGCTGGAAGACGATGGGGAAGTGGGCCTGCAGCTGCCGGAACTCCGCCGGCAGCGCCAGCGCGAAGTGGCGGGCATCGCCGCGCTGGGCTGCGCGCTCGGTGTGGATGCGCAGGTGGCGGTGGGTGATGTTGTCGAGCAGGGCGGGGTTCATGACGCGGCGCGTTGGATGTGATCGATGAGGGCGCGGTGGCCCGGCAGGCCAGGCACGAAGCGGCGGGCCTGGCGCGCGGCGTCGTCGAAACAGGCGCGGGCGGCGGCGAGCTTGGCGTCGGGCAGGGGCTGGGTGTCTGGCCGGAAACCCATGCCGTAGAGCACGTACTGGTAGCTGGCGGCGGGGAAGACCTCGTCGATGCGGCCGAAGTCGTGCCGCGCCGGCGGGCGCAGCCGCCATTGCGGCAGCAGCTCGCGCAGGCGCTGGGGCCAGGTGGTGGGGTCGCGGTGGGCGCGCCAGTAGGCGCTGTCGTCGCGCTGGGTGAGTGCGTAGTGCAGCTTCAGGAAGTCGATGACGCGGGCCCAGCGGTAGGCGAAGTCGTCGTTGTAGCGGCGCGCGACGGCGGCCATGCTGGCGGGCGTCATCGGCAGTTCGTCGCACAGGCGCTGCGCGGCCAGCTCCACCAGCGCGAGGGCCGAGGCCTCCAGCGGTTCGATGAAGCCGCTGGACAGGCCGATGGCCAGGCAGTTGCGCACCCAGAACTGCCGGCGGTAGCCGGGGTCGTAGCGGATCAGGCGCGGTGTGGGCCGCTCGGCCGGGGCGCCGGTGGCGTCGAGGTAGGCCTGCAGCGCGGCCTGGGCCTCGTCCTCGCTGGCGTGGGCGCGCGAGAACACGCAGCCGACGCCGCGGCGGTGCGGCAGGCCGATGTCCCAGCACCAGCCCTGGGCCCAGGCGGTGGCGATGGTGCAGGTGGCCAGCGGCGCATCGGGCCGGGCATAGGGCACCTGCACGGCCAGCGCGGCGTCGTTGAACAGCACCTCGCGCTCGCTCTTCAGCGGCACGCCGAAGTGCTCGCCGATCAGCCGGGCGCGCAGGCCCGAGCAGTCGATGAACAGGTCCGCCGCCAGGTCGCCGTGCGCGCGGGTGCGCAGCGCGGCGAGGTCGCCGGCGCGCTCGCCGTGGTCGTGGCTGAGGACGGCGTCGACATGGTCGACGACATGCCGCACGCCGAGCTGCCGGACGGCGTGCTCGCGCAGCATCTCGCCGAACAGGCCGGCGTCGAAGTGGTAGGCGTAGTTGGCGACGGCGCCGTAGGCGGGCGTCTGCACCTGCTTGGGCGCGCAGCCGGCTTCGCAGACCTGCACCGACGGGCTGACCACATCGGCGAAAGGCCGGTCGGGCTGGGTGGCCAGCCAGGCGGGCACCAGGTCGGCCTCGCCCCAGCCGGCCGGCAGCATGAAGGGGTGGTAGTAGCGGTCGCCGGCGTCGCCGGCCGCGCCGCGGGCCCAGCCGTCGAAGCGCGAGCCCTGCTTGAAGCTGACCTGGCAGCGGCGGATGAATTCGGGCTCGGACAGGCCGATGCGGCGCAGCGTGTCGCGCATCGACGGCCAGGTGCCCTCGCCGACACCGATGGTGGGCACGTCGGTCGATTCGACCAGGGTGATGCGCAGGCTGTCGCCATGCTCGGCGGCGAGCAGGCCGGCCACCAGCCAGCCTGCCGAGCCACCGCCCAGCACCACCACGTCGCGAATACGGTCGTCCACACGGGCTCCTGGAACAAAAAGGGCCGCTTGCGCGGCCTCGCCGATCGGCGAACCAGGCGGCGCCCGCACCGCTGGCGCCGCCGAACCAGAGCTTTATGCCACAGGGCCTGCCGGCCTGGGGCGGCCGGCAGGCTTTCGAGGCCTAGAACTTGTACCGAGCCCCGATCATGATGCGGCGGCCGAGCTGGGTCACCGCGCCGATCTGGTTCTCGTTGCGAAGGTGGGTGCGCGTGTACTCGTCGGTCAGGTTGATGGCCTCGAACTGCAGGCGCAGACGCTTGTCGAAGTTGTAGCCCAGGCTCAGGTCGAACTGGCCATAGGGCTCGACATACAGCGGCTGTGCGCCATCCGTGCCGCCGAAGTTGGCCGCCAGGAACTGGCCGCGCCAGTTGTAGGCCAGCCGCGCGGTGTAGGTGTCGTTCTCGTAGAAGCCCACCAGGTTGCCCGAGTTGCCCAGGCCCACTAGCACATCCGTCTGCGCGCCGACCTTGTTGTTGTCGTAGCTGAGGTTGGAGCGCACCTTGGTGAAGTTGGCCGACACGCCGAAGCCGGTGTTGCCGAAGATGTGCTGCGCGTTCAGCTCGATGCCGTTGAGGCGGCTCTTGCGCTGGTTGTTCTGGAAGGTGCCCATCTTGAACACCAGCAGCGGGTCGGTCGGCTGGCCGGTGATGATCTGGCTCGCCGCGTTCACACCGGGCGAGCCGGCGAAGTTGGCGAAGATGTAGTCGCGGATGCAACCCGATTCATTCGCCTTGCAGCCGCCGGCCTGGATCGCCTTTTGGTAGTAGGCGCCGCCGATCGGGGTGGTCAGGCCCGGGATGGTCTGGGGCGTGATGACCGCTTCGTTGTAGTCCTTGATCGACTTCGTGAAGTAGCTGGCCGCGATGTAGCTGCTCTTGGCGTAGTAATGCTCGGCCGAGAGGTCGAAGTTGGTCGACTGCAGCGGCTTCAGGTTGGGGTTGCCGACGTTGCCGCTGCCGCCGTCGATGCGCGCCAGGCCGTCGAGCGTGCGCCCGCCCTGGATGGCGTTCCAGCCCGGCCGGCCGATGGTCTTGCCGAAGCTGACGCGCAGCTTGGTGTCGGGCGTCAGGTCGGCGCTCCAGTCGATGGAGGGCAGGGCATAGCCATAGCTGCCGTCACGCGAGGCGTTGGTGGTGCCACTGAAGGTGATGGGGATTTCGTTGGCCGAGACCCAGCGGACGGCGGAGGGCACGGATTCGACGCTGGGCGAGTTCACCTGGGTGCGCTCGTAGCGCAGACCGGCGGACAGGTCCATCGGCACGCCCCAGTCCCAGCTGAGGTTGTACTGGCCGAACAGGGCCTGCGACTTTTCGGTGGTGTTGAAGTCGTCCTTGAAGTCGAACGAGGCCTTCAGCAGCGCGTCGGAACCGAGCGCCTTGATGGCCGCCGCGCGCAGGTCCTCGAAGTTGAAATAGAAGAACTGGTTGAACAGCCGCGGGTCATTGGAGCCCGGGATGCGGCTGAAGTACTTGCTGATGGACTCGGCGCGCCAGATGTCCTTCGGCATCGCGGCGGGGCCGCCGGCTTTGTTGGCGCCCCAGGAGTCGCGCTGGACGTTGGCAAAGGCCGACCGGTTCTTCACTTCGGTCAGCGACAGGCCGAAGTCCAGGCTGCTGTCGCTGTTGATTTTCCAGTTGCCCTTGGCCTGCAGCTGGTTGACTTCGTTGCGCTGGTAGCTGTTGCCGAACACCGAACCCTGCAGTTCCTGCAGCGCCGGGTTCAGGGTGCCGCCCTTGATCATCAGCACCGGGAACTTGTTGCTGAAGTCCACCGAGGTGTCGCCGCGGTTCAGCGACGCGGTGCCCAGGGTCACGGCCGTGCCCAGCGGGTCATCGGCGCCCGAGGTGGCGGTGGAGTGGTGGGCGTCGAGGTCGAAGCTCAGCGCGTCGGTCGCCTTCCATTTCAGGTTCAGGCCGATCTGCTGGTTCTTGTTCTTGGTCTGGATGCGGGACGCGCTCATCGCCACGTCCGAGTTCGTCATCGTCTCGCCGTAGATGATGGGCGAGGAGGGCGAGCCGGTCTGGTATTCGCCAAACTGGCCGGCGTAGTTGAACCAGGCCGAGATGTCGTTGCGGCGCTGGCGGAACTTCTGCTCGGACATCACGAAGTCCAGCGTGCCCACCAGGTCCTTGGTCGGCTTGAACTGCATCACGAGCTGGCCGTTCAGGCGCTCGCGGTGCACGCCGGTGAACGAGTAGTTCAGGTTCTGCGGCACGCTGTAGATGGCGTCCTTGCCCGGGCGGTTCTTGATCGTGTTCGCCGAAGCCGGTGGCAGGCCACCCCAGGCGGCATTGCCGCCGGCCCAGTCCTGGTTGTCGATATTGCCGGTGAAGCTCTTCCAGCCGCTGCTGACGTTGGCCTGGGAATAGCCGGAGTCGCGGACCTGGTAGGTGCCCATCAGCGCGATGCCGAAGCTGCCGTCGCTGTTCTGCGTGCTGTAGATGCCGCTGAGTTCCGGCGTGACCCGCTTGCCCTGCTCCTCGCCGGGCAGGCGGCGGGCCGAGTCGTCGCTGACCAGCTTGACGCCGACCTGGGCGATGGTTTCCTTGATGTCGAGCGGGCGCTGGGTGCGGACGTTGATGGTGGCGCCCATGCCGCCGGTCGGGCTGCTGGCACGGCTGGTCTTGTAGACCTCCAGCGCGGCGACACCGTCGGCGGCGAGGTTGGAGAAGTCGAATGAGCGCGAGCTGGGCGCGCTGCCGTCGATGCTGGCGCCGGGCATCTGGCGGCCGTTGAGCAGCACCAGGTTGAAGTCCGGGCCCATGCCGCGCACGGTGACGCGGGTGCCCTCGCCGTTGGCGCGGTCGATGGACACGCCGGAGATGCGGCTCAGCGACTCGGCCAGGTTGGTGTCGGGGAACTTGCCGATGTCCTCAGCGACGATGCCGTCCACCAGGCCCGACGACGAGCGCTTCAGGTTGACCGAGGTTTCCAGCGACCGGCGGATGCCGGTCACGATGACCGTCTCCAGCTGCGTCGTGCCGGCCAGCGCCTGCGGCGCCGAAGTGGCGGGCGTGGGGCCCTGGTTGGGCAGCTGCGCCTGGGCGGTGGCGCCGGCGAACAGCAGGCCGCTGGCCGCGGCCAGGTGGGTAAGGCGAAGGGCAGGACGGGGCTGTCTCATTCACATGTCTCCTGGGTCGTTATCTTGTCGTGGATGTCTTGGCAGAAACTGAAAGCGCTTTCAAGAATACGTGATTGGAAGCGCTTTCAACCTAGGCAACACCCTTGGTTTGGCGCGCTCGGGCAACGGAGGCTTAGGGTTTGTGCCAGGTTGATGGCGTCGTTATGCGTGGCTTCACCCGCATTCACCGGGCGCGGATGCGCTCGTCGTGCTGGACGTGCCACCGTTGCGGTGTGCTGGACTGCCGGTGCGGCGGCAGAGCTGAAAGCGGTTTCTTTTGAGGCCGACCCAGATCCGGCGGTGGAGGCGTCGGGTGTGCAGACCCACCCGGCGGGCGGGCAGGAGCCGTCGAGCGGCGGTGTCGCTGCCGGTTCAGCGCAGCATGCGCCGCGTGCTCTCGCGCACCACCAGGGCCGGCGCCGGCAGTTGCACCTCCGGCCGGTTGCCGCGCAGCAGGCTGAGCATCGCGGTGGCGGCCTCGGCGCCGATCTCGTAGACCGACTGGCGCACGGTGGTCAGCGGCGGCATCGCATAGCGCGCCATGATCAGGTCGTCGAAGCCGACCAGGGAAACGTCGTCCGGCACGCGCAGGTTGCGGCGGTGCAGCCCCAGGCAGGCGCCGATGGCCATCTGGTCGTTGGACGCGAACAGCGCGGTGAAGTGCTGGTCGCGCTCCAGCAGCCGGCTGACGGCCAGCATGCCGCCGGCCTCGGTGTAGTCGCCCTGCACGATGAGGTCGGGGTCGGCCGCGATGCCGGCCGCCGCCAGGGCATCGAAATAGCCGTTCTGGCGTTCGACCGCATCGTCGTGCAGCAGGTCGCCCGAGATGAAGGCGATGCGTCGGTGGCCCTGCTCGATGAGATGCTGGGTCGCCGCGCGGGCGCCGGCGCGGTTGTCGAAGCTGAAGCTGTAGAGCTGCGGGCCCGAAAGCTGGCGGCCGACGACGATCATCGGCAGCGTGTCGGCGACCTGGGTCAGCTCCGCGTCGGACAGGCGCCCGGCCAGCACGATGACGCCGTCCACCCGGCGTGACAGCAGGGTCTCGATGGCCTTGCGTTCATCGTCCTCGTGCCAGTTGCCGGACACGAACAGCGGCACATAGCCGGCGCGTTCCAGCTCGCGCTCGATGCCGAGCAGCGCCTCGCCATAGAAGGGGCTGGAGATGATCTGCGTGACCACCCCGATGGACAGGGTGCGCCCGCCGGCCAGGCCGCGGGCCACCGGGTTGGGCCGGAAGCCCAGCGCCTGGATCGCGGCCTGCACCGCGTCCTTCTTGGCCTGGCTCACCGCCGCAGTGCCGTTGAGGATGCGCGATACGGTGCTCGGCGACACGCCGGCCTGCTCGGCCACCCGTTCCAGCGTGACCACGCCTTCGGGGCGGTTCGAGAGCGCTCGCTTGGCAGGCTGGGTTCTGGCGGTCATCGGCAAAGGGCGGGTCGGCTGCTCAGTGTAGGGGTGGCGCCGGCGGCGCAGCGTGCATCGCAGCCCGTCTAGGGTTTGTGCGGCTGAGGAATCCGGCGGCTTGCTGGAGAATCATGAAAGCGCTTTCAATGACCACCCGCTTCATGCCTCTACCTCCCCTGCACCGCCAGTTCCCGCGCCACTTCACCTGGGGCGTGGCCACCAGCAGCTTCCAGATCGAGGGCGCCGCGCACGCCGACGGCAAGGGCGAGTCGGTCTGGGACCGCTTCTGCAGGCAGCCCGGTGCGATCGCCGACGGCAGCAACGCCGACCTGGCCTGCGACCATTTCCACCGCCTGGACGAAGACCTGGACCTGATCGCATCGCTGGGCGTCAACTGCTACCGCTTCTCCATCGCCTGGCCGCGCGTGCAGGCGCTGGGCCATGGCGCCTTCAACCCACAGGGCCTGGACTTCTACGAACGCCTCGTCGACGGGCTCAGGCAACGCGGCATCGACGCCTGGGCCACGCTCAACCACTGGGACCTGCCGCAGGGCCTGCAGGACCGCGGCGGCTGGAACGACCGCGACACGGTGCACCGCTTCGTCGACTACGCCCGCCATGTGCAGGCGCGGCTGGGCGACCGGCTCGACGGCATCACCACGCACAACGAGCCCTGGGTCATCGCGACGCTGGGCCACGAGCAGGGCAATTTCGCGCCCGGCATCAAGAGCCGCAAGGTCGCCGCCCAGGTGTCCCACCACCTGCTGCTGTCGCACGGGCTGGCGATGCAGGCACTGCGGGCCGACGGCGCCCGCAGCAAGCTCGGCATCGTGCTCAACCTCGCGTCCACGGTGCCGGCCACGGCCATGCCGGCAGACATCGAGGCGGCCGATCGGGCCGACGCCCGCAGCCGGCGCTGGTACACCGAGCCCCTGTTCAAGGGCCACTACCCCGAGAGCGTGCTGGCCGAGCTCGGGCCCGACGCGCCCGTGGTGCAGCCGGGTGACCTCGCGGCCATCGCCCAGCCCATGGACTACCTCGGCATCAACTACTACACCCGCAGCGTCGTCAGCGCCAGCGGCGAGGACTGGAACGCCAAGGGCCGTGACCTGCCCGTGACCGACATGGACTGGGAGATCTATCCCCAGGGCTTGACCGACCTGCTCGTGCAACTGCAGCGCGACTACCCCGGCCTGCCGCCGATCTACGTAACCGAGAACGGCGGCGCCTTCAAGGACAGCGCGGTCCGCGACGGCCGCGTGCAGGACGACGACCGCACCGCCTATCTGCGCAGCCACATCGCCGCACTGGCCACTGCCCTGCAGCAGGGCGTGCCCGTGGCCGGCTACATGGTCTGGAGCCTGATGGACAACTTTGAATGGGCGAGCGGCTACCTCAAGCGCTTCGGCATCGTCCATGTCGACTACCAGACCCTGCAGCGCACACCCAAGGCGAGTGCCGAGTGGTACCGCGCCTTCCTGCGTGCCTGGCGCGGCTGAACCAACTTTCAAACCACAACAACCGGAGACATCCCATGCCCCAGCTCACCCCTGCCCCCAGCCCCAGGCGCCATCTGCTGCCCGCCATCGCTGCCGTGCTGACCGCCTGCGGCGGCGGCGGCGGTGCCGCGACCGCGGCCCCCAGCCCCGCGCCCAGCCCCGCGCCGCCGAGCACCTGGACGCTGGTCTGGAGCGACGAGTTCAACGATGCCGCCGGCACCGTGCCCAAGCCCGCCAACTGGACCTACGACCTCGGCAATGCCGAGACCGGCGGCTGGGGCAACCATGAACTGGAGTACTACACCGCCAACGCCCGCAATGCCCAGACCGACGGCAACGGCAACCTCGTCATCACCGCCGAGAAGGCCAGCAATGCCGGCCCCTGCTGGAACGGTTCGCCCTGTGCCTACACCTCGGCCCGCATCCACACCAATGGCAAGGTCAGCTTCACCTACGGCAAGGTCGAGGCGCGCCTGCAGCTGCCCGCGGGCGCCGGCATCTGGCCGGCCTTCTGGGCCCTCGGCACCGACCTCGCGTCGGCCGGCTGGCCCAAGGCTGGCGAGATCGACATCATGGAATTCGTGGGCAAGACGCCCAACACCGTCTACGGCACCCTGCACGGCCCCGGCTACTCGGGCGCCCAGGGCATCGGCAAGCCGCTGGATCTGGGCAAGCCGGTGTCCGGCGAGTTCCACACCTACACCATCATCAAGCGGCCCAACGAGATCATCTGGCAGGTGGACGGCGTCGAGTACCACCGCCTCGCACCGGCCAACCTGCCGGCCGGCACCAGCTGGGTGTTCGAGAAGCCATTTTTCGTCGTCCTCAACCTGGCGGTCGGCGGCGACTGGCCCGGTTCGCCGGATGCCAGCACCGTGTTCCCGGCGCAGATGAAAGTCGACTGGGTGCGGATCTACAAGGAGAACTGAGCGGACGCGCCGGCATCAGCGGCGGCGGCCCCGCGGGCCGCATCCCCTCACGCCGGCTCTTCTCCCTTCAGGCCCGGCGCCGCGGCGGCAGGCGGCGTCTTCGCGCGCCGCCCAGCGCCGAGGCCCTGGATGCAGTCGTCCACCACCTCGTACAGCACCGGGATCACCAGCAGGCTCAGGAAGGTCGAGGTGACCAGGCCGCCGATCACGACGATGGCCATCGGTGCGCGGAAGCTCGGGTCGGTGCCAAAGCCCAGGGCGATGGGCATCATGCCGGCGCCCATGGCAAGGGTCGTCATGATGATCGGGCGGGCGCGCTTGTGGCAGGCGTCGAGCAGTGCCTCCAGGCGTGACAGGCCCTGCTCGCGCTGAGCGACGAGGGCGTACTCCACCAGCAGGATGGAGTTCTTGGTCGCGATGCCCATCAGCATGATCATGCCGATCATGGCCGGCATGGAAAGGTCGGTGTCGGTCACGAACAGCGCCAGGATGGCGCCCGGGACGGACAGCACCAGCGCGCCGAGGATGGTGACCGGCTGCACCCAGGCGTGAAACAGCAGCACCAGCACGATGTAGATGCAGGCCACGCCGGTGCCCATCGCGAGCGCGAAACCCTGGCCGAGTTCCGCAAAGGCCTCGGCGTCACCGATCTCGGCCTTGCGGATGCCCGGCGGCAGGTTGGCGACGCTGGGCAGGGCCGCTGCGGCGGCCTGCACCTCGGACAGCGGCAGGCCGTTGAGCTCGATCTCGAAGTTGATATTGCGCAGCCGGTCGTAGCGGTCGATCTCGGCCGGGCCGCTGGTGAGCTGCAGCTCGGCCACCTGGCGCAGCGGCACCGGGCCACGGGCGCCGGGCAGGGTCAGCTCGCCGAGCAGCGCGAGGTCGGCGCGCGCCGCGTCGGGCAGGCGCACGACGATGGGCACCTGGCGCTGGCTCAGGTTGAGCTTGGGCAGCAGCTGGTCGTAGTCGCCGGCGGTGGCGATGCGCAGGGTCTCGGCGATCGCGGCGGTAGACACGCCGAGGTCGGCCGCACGCGCGGCATCGGGCCGCACGATCAGCTCGGGGCGTTGCAGGCTGGAGCTGCTGATGACCTGGCCGATGTCGGGCAGGCGGCGCAGCTCCTGCTCCACCTTGGCGGCATGGGCGGCCAGGGCCTCGCCATCCTCGCCGGCGAGCACGAGCTGGTATTTGTTGTTGGAGCCGCCCAGGCTCACCTTGATGCGTGCGCCGGCGATGCCTTGCAACTGTTCGCGCAGCTCCTGCTCGATCTGCTGCTTGCTGATGCCGCGGCGCTCCTGTCGGGGCGTCAGATTGAGCGTCAGTGTGGCCTTGCGGGCCTCGGGCGCGCCGCCCATCGAGAACGGGTCGCCGCCGGCATTGCCGCCGCCCACGGCGGTGTAGACCAGCTTCACGTGTGGGTGGGCGGCCGCCACGGCATGGGCCTGCGCGGCGATGGCGCGGGTCTCCTCATAGGTGCTGCCGGGCGGCAGCTCCAGGTTGATCTGGCTCTGGCTCAGGTCGTCCGGCGGCAAAAACGCGCCGGGCACCTTGCCCATGAACAGCGGCGTGCAGGCGGCCACGCTGAAGGCCGCCGTGATGGCCAGGGTCTTGCCCTTGTGCGTGAAGGCCCAGCGCGCCGCCTTCATGTAGGCCGGCATCCAGAAGGGCTCGGTGTGCGGCCGCGTCGAGGGCTTGAGCAGATAGGCCGCCATCATCGGCGTGAGCAGCCGCGCGACGACCAGTGAGAAGAACACCGCGATCGATGCCGTCCAGCCGAACTGCACGAAGAACTTGCCCACGATGCCGCTCATGAAGGCCGTGGGCAGGAAGACCGCGATCAACGTGAAGGTGGTCGCGATCACGGCCAGGCCGATTTCGTCCGCCGCCTCGCGCGCCGCCTCCAGCGGCGTCTTGCCCATGTTGAGGTGGCGCATGATGTTCTCGATCTCGACGATGGCATCGTCCACCAGCACGCCGATGACGAGGGACAGGCTCAGCAGCGTCACGACATTGAGCGTGAAGCCCATCATCTCCATCACCCAGAAGGTCGGGATGGCCGACAGCGGCAGCGCCACCGCGCTGACCAGCGTGGCCCGCCAGTCGCGCAGGAAGAACCACACGACGACGACGGCCAGCAGCGCGCCCTCCAGCAGCAGCGACATGCTGCCGTGGTAGTTCTCGATCACCGGGTCGACGAAGTTGAAGGCCTCGGTGACGGTCACGTCCGGGTGGGCGGCCTTGAGCTCCTCCAGCGCCGGCTTGAGGCGCTTGGCCACATCGACCTCGCCGGCACCCCGGGCGCGGACGATCTCGAAGCCCACCACCGGCTTGCCGTTCAGGAAGGCGCCGCTGCGGCGCTCGGCCACGGTGTCGCGCACGCTTGCCACCTGGTCCAGCCGCACGCGGCGGCCGTCGCCCAGCGGGATGTCGAGCGCCGCCACTTCCTCGGCGCTCTTGACCGTGGCGATGGTGCGCAACGACTGCTCGGCGCCACCCAGCTGGGCCCGGCCGCCGGGGGCCTCCTGCTGCACCTGCTTGAGCTGGCGCGACACCTGGGCTGCGGTCACGCCCAGGGCCAGCAGGCGCTGCGGGTCCAGCTCGATGCGCACCTCGCGCGTCACGCCGCCCACCCGAGCCACCGAACCCACGCCGCGCACCGCCAGCAGCCGCTTGGCGACCTGGTTGTCGACAAACCAGGACAGTGCCTCGTCGTCCATGCGCTCGGACGACACGGTGTAGGTCAGCACCGGCAGGCCCGACAGATTCATCTTGGTGATGACCGGATCGCGCAGGTCGGCCGGCAGCTCGGCGCGGATGCGCGCCACCGCATCGCGGGTGTCGTCCAGGGCCTCCTGCAGCGGGCGTTCCAGCCGGTACTCCACGGTCACCGTGGCCAGGCCGTCCTGGACCTTGGTGTAGACATGCTTGACGCCCTGGGCGCTGGCGACCGAGTTCTCGATCTTGCGCGCCACCTCGGTTTCCATCTGCGCCGGCGCGGCGCCGGGCAGCGAGGCGCTGACGACGATGGTGGGCAGCTCGATGTCGGGGAACTGCTGGATCTTCATCCGCTGGAAGCCGTAGAGCCCGGCGGCAGTCAGCATGATGAAGAGCATGATGGCCGGCACCGGGTTGGCGATGGACCAGCGCGAAACATTGAACATGGCCCGCCTCCTCAGGGTGCGATGCGAACGGTGTCGCCATCGGCGAGGAAGCCCACGCCCGCCTCGACCACCGCCGCGCCGGCCTGCAGCCCCTGGCGGATCTCCACCCGGCTGCCCTCGCGGCGGCCGACCTCCACCTTGGTCTGGCTCACCTGACTGCCCTCGATGCGGAACACATAGCTGAAGCCGTCGCGCAGCAGCACCGCGGTCTGCGGCAGGGTCAACGCGGGGCGCTCGCCGAGCACGAAGTCACCGCGCGCGAACAGGCCGGCGCGCAGGGCCTCGCCCGGCTTCAGGTCCACATAGACCAGGCCGTTGCGGGTCTGGGCATCCACCGCCGGCGCCACCCGGCGCACGCGGCCTTCCACGGCGGGCGCGCCGCTGGGCTGCAGGCGCACCAGCTGGCCCGGCTTCAGCGGCGCCAGCTCGGCGCCCGGCACCTCGGCCCGCCATTCCAGGCGGCCCTGGCGCTGCAGCCGGAACAGCTCCTGGCCCGGCTGCACCAGCGCGCCGGGCGTGGCGATGCGGGCGCTGATGACGCCGTCGTCCGGCGCCTTGACCTGGGTGTAGGCCAGGCGCAGCTCGTCGGCCTGCACCCGGGCCTTGGCGGCGGCCACACGGGCCTGGCCCGCGGCCTCGGCGGCAACGGCCTGGTCGATGGCTTGGGGCGACAGCGCCTCGCTGCCCTGCAGGGTCTTCACGCGCTCGGCGGTCTGGCGGGATTCGCGGGCGGAGGCCTCGGCCTCCAGCAGCGCGGCGCGGCCGGCGGCCAGGTCGGCCTCCAGCGTGCCGGGCGACAGCCGCGCCAGCAGCTGGCCCTTCTTGACGCGGTCACCCACGTCGACGCGCAGCTCGGCGAGCCGCTGGCCACCGATTTCGGCGCCGATGACGACCTCCTGCCAGGGCGCGATGGAGCCGGTGGCCGACAGCGTCAGCGGCCAGGTGGCCGTCTGGGCGATGGTGCGCTTGACCGTCAACGCCGGCCGGGCCGGGGCGCTGGTGGCCGAGTCCGCCTGGGCGGGGCCGGACAGGGCCAGCAGAAAGCCGGCCGCCAGGGCCACGGTCAATGCGGCCGACAGGGCCGCGGCGGTGAGGGGGGTGCGGTGCTTCATGGGTCAGCGGCTGGCCAGCGGGGGGGTGGGGGTGGTTGGGTCGGCGGGGGCGGCCGTGGGGGTGGGCGTGGGGGTGGCCGTCGGCTGGGCGGTCGTCTGCCAGCCGCCGCCCAGGGTGCGGTAGAGGCGGATCCAGGCCAGGGCCTGCTCGGCGCGCACACCCAGCACGGCGTCGTAGGCGGCCAGCGCATTGCGGAAGGTGGTGTTGCGTTGGGTGCCGCTTTGCAGCCCGGCCAGGGCCTGGGCGCCGGTGCGGCGGGCAATGCCCTCCCACTCGCGGCGCACGGCGTCCACCTCGCGTTCGCGCTCGGCGCCGGCGGCCACGCGCTGCAGGGCCTCCTCGACCTCGGCGACGGCCGCCTGCCACTGGGCCTGCAGCGCGGCGCCGGCCGCATCGGCAGCGGCCTGCGCGCCCTCGGCCGAGGCCAGCAGCGCGCCACCATCGAACAGCGGCAGCGTCAGCGTCGGCCCGAGCGACCACGGGCGGGTGTTCTGGCTGCGGCCGCCCACGCGCAACAGGTCGCCGCCCGCCAGGGCCGACAGGTTGAGCTGCGGCCAGCGCTGGGCATCGGCCTGGCGCTTTTGCAGCAGCGCCGCCAGCCAGCGCTGGTGGGCCGCCGCCACGTCGGGCCGCTGGGCCAGCAAGCCGGCGGGCAGGGCGTTGACGTCAAAGGCCGGTGCATGCGGCTGGCTGCGGCGCAGCGCCAGGCCCTCGCTGGCCACCGGCGGCGGCGCCAGCTCGGCGGTCAGGCTGTCGGCCGTGCTGCCGCACAGCAGGGCCAGGGTCTGCAGCGCGATCTGGGCCTCGGCCCGCGACTGGCTGCGGCCGGCGGCGGCGACGGCGCGCGAGGTGTTCAGCAGGGCGGCATCGCTGGCGCTGATCAGGCCGGCGGCCTGCTGCTGCCGGCCCCACCCGGCGATCTGTTCGGCAAAGCGGGTGTCCAGCTCCGCCGCTTCCTCACGAGCCTGGGCCAGCCGCAGCTGCACATAGGCCTGGGCCACATCGGCGGCCAGGCTGACACGGGCGGCATGCCAGTCGGCCGTGGCGGCGCCGGCCAGTGCCGCAGCGGCATCGGCGCCGGCGCGCTGGCCGCTGAAGAGGTCGACCTCCCAGCTGGCGCTGAGCTTGGCGCTGAGCAGGCTGCTGGCGCCCGGCAGGCCGTTCAGCGAATTGCCGCGCTGGGCCTGGCCCTGGGCGCCGATCTGGGGCATCAACCCGGCGCGGGCCTGGGCGGCACCGGCTTCGGCCTGGCGGCGCCGGGCCGCGGCCTGGGCCAGCGTCGGGCTGGCGGCCTGCGCGCGCTCGACCAGCCGTGCCAGGGCGGGGTCGTCAAAGGCCTGCCACCAGCGGGCCAGCTCGGCAGCGCTGCCGCCATGGGGCAGGGGCGAGCGCCAGGCGGCGGGAATCGCGGCAGTGTCCGGCGGCGGGGCGGGCGGCAGCGTGGAGCAGCCGGCCAACAGCAGGGTGACGGCCAGGGCGGTGGCCGGCAGAAGGGCGAGGCGTTTCATCGGTTGGCGTGGCGTTGGCGTTCGAACTCGACCAGGGCGCAGCCCCAGTCCGCGAGGCGGCGGCCGGTCTGTTCCAGCCGCGGGTCGTCGGCCAGCAGGCCGGGGTAGAAGGCGTCCATCAGCGGCCGGCTCATCGCGTAGTCGTGAGCCATGGCCTGCAGGCCCATCGCGAGCTGGACGAGGGCCGGCGTCGGTTCGGCCATGCCGGCGTGGCGGGCCAGCAGGCCGACGAAGCGCTCGAAGATGGGCGCGACGTCCCGCGCGACCGACTCCAGAAAGATCGCGCTCGGCGCCTGCATCTCGCGCAGGAAGAGCTGGGCGCTGCAGGCGTCGTCGTCGGTCAGGAAGGGCTGCAGAAAGCGCCGGATCGCCTCGTGCAGGCTCAGCTCGGGCGCATCGAAGCCCTGCAGCTCCTGGCTCGGGGCCTGGATCGGCAGGCGCAGCACCTCGCGGTAGAGGCCGTCCTTGTCACCGAAGTGGTAATGGATGGCGCCGGGGTTCACGCCGGCGGCGGCGCAGATCTCGCGCGTCGTGACGGGGTCGAGGCCGCGCTCGCCGAACAGCCGGGCAGCCACCGCCAGCAGGCGTTCGCGCGGCGCCAGCGAGCCGGTGGTGGAGGGGGTGAGTACAGCCATGGGCGCGCACTCTAAGGGAGTTCCCCAATCCAAGCAAGCGCTTGCTTGGTGTGGGTGATTTGGCTGTTTCAATCGGGTTTGAACATCAGTGGCGGTGCCGCAAGGGAGATCGCGTGGCGCCTGGACCGCAGCCACGCAGCTCCGCCTGGTCAGGGCGGCCCATGGCCATGCCAGGGCTGGCTTTGCGGTTCGCCGAACTGGCACATCGCGCGCCCGCGGCCCAGGGCGGCCGTCGACGCAGGCTGTGATGGGCCGCGTCACCCGCACCGGGATGATCGGCGGGTCTGATGGCAATTCGCGGCTGGAGATGCGGCGGGACGCGCCGGCGACGAAGCAGGCGGGGCTGATTCCGGACGCAGCGCTGTTTTGAATCGGCCGCGCCCCTCGGCTCGGCGGCTATGCCCGCCGGCGTTTCCAGGCCACAAGTGCCAGGCCACCGACAGCCATCAGCCAGAGCGACTGGGGTTCGGGCACGGCCGCCGCGGTGGCGAAGTTGCCAAAGACGCGTACGTCGTAGGCCAATGTTCCCGGGCGAACCGCACCGCCTTCGGCAGGCACGATGGTGCGATTCGAATAGTCCAGATCGAAGCGGTACGAGGCTCCGGGCAGCAGGGTCTGGGCCGGGATCGTCACCGACGTCAGCGAATCCGGCTGGAAATCCCGTGCGAACACGACCGCCCCGTCGGATGCCATCACCTTGAAAAAGATGTAGCTGCCATTCACGCCGGTGACGCCAAGGTTGTTCGTCGCATCGAAGGTCACGGTGAGGTCGGTCGCTGCATCGGCACCTTGAAGGCGCGAAAAGGAATCACCGCTCAGCTGCGGCAGGTTGTTCGCGTAGCGGTCCAGCGAGTCCGCGGTGATGGACGCACCGGCCGTCGTCGTGCCCGAGCCGGTCAGCGTGGCCCTGTAGGTGCCGAGCCCGAAGGCGGCATCCATCGCGGCGCGATTCGCGAAATAGCCGGTCTGGTAGTCATAGGCCTTCAGCAGGCCAACGGGGTCGGTCACGAAGCCCGCAAGCGTGAGCGGAAAGCTGTTGCCGAAGGGGTCTGAAAAAACGCCGCCACTGAGCTCCGTCGAGTAGGTGTTTGCCCGCTGCCCGAAGAAGCTGCCGATTGGGGTCACCGTGCCGCTGTCGGTCTGCTTCCAGACGTCGTTGCGGAACTGAGCCAGCGAGTCGATGCCCTGCGCTCGCGCCGGCAAAGCAGCCGTGCTCGCAACAACGAGCAACATTGCCGAGGCGCACCACGTGGGGAGCGAACGAGAACGCAGCGTGCAGTTCATGGCGTGGACTCCGGTGATGCTTTTCCACGGATTGAACCCGCGATCACATTGAAGTTCGACCCCTAGATCATGTGGGATCCGAACGGACCATGGGTTCCCTCCGGACTGACACAGTTGCACCTGTCTTCCACTGCGGCCGGCAAGTGAAAGCGGGCGAGGTCGCAACACGGATTCGAACGCTGTAGCTGGTGCGCACGCCGCTTGCCGCAGCGCCGCTACAGTTCCGCCGATGAACCTGTTGCTTGTCGAAGACGACACCGTGTTGGCCGATGCGCTGCAGCAGCAGTTGGGCCGCGCGTCATTCAAGGTCGAGTGGGCCGACAACGGCGCGGTGGCGGAGTACCTGCTGCGCAAGCAGGACTTCGACATCGCGGTGCTGGACCTCGGGCTTCCGATGGTGGACGGCCTGACCGTGCTCAAGCGCGTGCGCGAGGCCGGCCGCAGCCTGCCCATCCTGGTGTTGACCGCGCTGGACGCGCTCGAGCATCGCGTCGCAGGCCTGCAGGCCGGTGCGGACGACTACCTGACCAAGCCCTTCGACTTCCCCGAACTGGAAGCGCGCCTGCAGGCGCTGCTGCGCCGCGGCCGCCCGGCGGGCCCGGCCATCCAGCTGCGCGGCCTGAGCCTGGACCGCAGCGCGCGCCGAGCGACGGTGGCCGGCGAGCCGGTGGAGCTGAGCCCGCGGGAGTGGACGCTGCTGGAGCTGCTGCTCACCGAGCGTGACCGGGTCGTCACCAAACCCCAGATCGTCGAGGCTTGGGGCAGCGAGGACAGCGGCTCCATCGAGGTCTACATCCACCGGCTGCGCAAGAAGCTCGACGGCTCGGGCGTGGCCGTGCGCACTGTGCGTGGCCTGGGCTATCTGCTCGAAGCCACCGCCACCAGCGCGTGAAGCCAGCCCAGGGCCGCTCGCTGCATCGGCAACTGCTGCTGTGGCTGTTGCTGCCGCAGTTCGTGCTGTGGCTGGTGGCCGCCTTCGGTGCCTACCGGCTGGCCACGCGGCATGCCGACGAACTGGTCGATGCCAGCCTGCTGCAGTCGGCGCGGGCGCTGGCGCGCCAGATCAAGCCGACCGCCAGCGGCCTGTTCATCGACCTGCCGAGTTCGGCTCAGGACATCCTTGCGGCCGACCCCGACGACCGCGTGCTCTACCTCGTCAGCTCGCCGCCCGGGGCGCTGCTGCTGGGCGATGCCCGGCTGCCCGCGCCACCCGGGCACCCGGTGCTCAACGAGCCGGTGTACTACGACGCGAGGGTGGCGAACGAGCGCCTGCGCATGGTGTCGCTGGACCTGCACCTCGGCGCCGCGGGCGCGGCGGACTCCACCATGCGCGTGCAGATTGCCCGCTCCAGCGCACCGCGCGAGCTGTTGGCGCGCCAGATGCTGCTGGACACCGCGCTGCCGCTGTCGCTGCTGGTGGCGTTGATGAGCATGGGTGTGTGGGCGGGCGTTCGCCGCGGCCTGCGCCCACTGGCCGAGCTGCAGCGTGAAATGGAGGGCCGGCGCGCCGATGCGCTGGACCCGGTGCAGCTGCGAGCCGCGCCGCCCGAAGTGGGAGCGCTGGCCGGCGCCGTCAACGAACTGCTCGGCCAGGTGCAGCACAGCCTGGCCACGCAGCGCCGTTTCATCAGCGACGCCGCCCACCAGTTGCGCACCCCGCTGGCGGGCCTCAAGAGTCAGACCGAGCTGGCGCTGGAAGGCGCGGCCGACCCGGCGCAGCGCCAGCGCCTTCAGCGCGTGCACGAGAGCGCGGTGCGCGCTGCGCGGCTGGTGTCGCAGCTGCTGACGCTGGCCCGCGCCGAGCCCGAGGCGGTCGCGGTGCAGGGCTGGGCGCTGGTGGATTGCGCCCGGCTGGTGCGCGAGACCACCGCCGGCGCGGTGCCACGCGCGCTGGCCGCCGGCTGTGACCTGGGCGTCGAGGTGGTCGACGAGGGCGTGAGCGTGCAGGGCGTGGAGCTGCTGCTGCGCGAGGCCTTGGTCAACCTGATCGACAACGCCGTGCACTACGCCGGCCGGGGCGCCGCCATCACCGTGAGGCTCAGGCGCACACGCGACGCGGTGCGCATCGACGTCGAGGACAACGGCCCGGGCCTGGCGCCCGAGCTTCGCGCACGCGCCTTCGAGCGCTTTGTTCGGGGCGCGCCGCATGGCGAGGGCTGCGGCCTGGGCCTGGCCATCGTGAGGGAGATTGCCGAGCGACATCACGGCAGCGCCGAACTGTTGGCGGCCGTGCCGCAGGGCTGCATTGCGAGGCTGAGGCTGCCGGGGGCCTGAAGAGCGGGCTGTGATGGCGCAATGCGACGAGGGGCGGCTGCAGGCTGATTGCGGAAGTTCACCAAGGTCCGCTTTGCGGCAGTTCGGTAGTTGGCAGGCAATCCAGCGGGCTGCGCACGGCGCCGCCTCCCA